>NZ_JBFTHX010000031.1:0-74265 GCF_056394465.1 Variovorax sp. 10N432 | reverse complement strand
CAAAGGGGCTGGATGCAAGGCGCCCGCGCGCAGCAAGGCTTGCGCCTTGCAAGCGCGGGCAACGCCGCAGACGGCCCCTTGGCTCGGCAACCCGAAGGGAAGGTATGCCAGGGCGTGCCACTCCGCGTTGCGCTCCTTGCATGTGCCAACGCACATGCGGCGTCGCACGCCTTGATTGGCCCGCCCTGGCATACCTTCGCGACCCCGGAAGTAGTGTGAACAGGCCCTAGATCTCGGCTCCCTCGACCAGGAAGCGCACCCGCCGCACGCCCTGCCATTCGTCGGCATCGAGCCGCCAGGCCAGCACCACTTTCGGCGGCAGCGGCTCGGTGTGGCCGAACCAGATGCCGTCCACGGGCTTGCCGCGGTGTCTGAGCTTGAGTGCCAGGTGCTTCTCGCCGACCAGGCGCTGCGACACCACCTCGACCTCCTCGCTGAAGGTCGGCGGCGCGAAGCCCTGGCCCCAGACTTCGCGATGCAGTGTGTCGACCATGTCGACCCGCAAGTACTCGGGCGCGAGCGGCCCGTCGGTGTCGAGCCGCCGGGTCAGGGTGGCGGCGTCGAGCCATTCCTGCGCGACTTGCGCCAGCGCCTGTTCGAAGACCGGGAACTGCTCGCGTGCCACCGTGCAGCCGGCCGCCATCGCGTGGCCGCCGAAGCGCAGCAGCACGCCCGGATGGCGCTTGGCGACCAGGTCGAGCGCATCGCGCAGGTGGAAGCCGGGGATCGAGCGCCCGGAGCCCTTGAGCTCGTGCGCCTTGCCGTCGGCGGCGCTGGCCGCGAAGACGAAGGTCGGCCGGTGGAAGCGGTCCTTGATGCGCGAGGCCACGATGCCGACCACGCCTTCGTGGAAATCGGCGCCGAAGACGCTGATCGCGGCCGGCGGCGCCAGGCTGTCGTCGAACAGCGTCTCGGCCAGCAGCAGGGCCTTGTCGCGCATGCCGCCTTCGATGTCGCGCCGCTCGCGGTTGATGCCGTCTAGCAGGCGCGCGAGTTCGTCGGCGCGGCCGCTGTCGTCGGTCAGCAGGCATTCGATGCCGAGCGTCATGTCGGCCAGCCGGCCCGCCGCATTGATGCGGGGCCCGAGCGCGAAGCCGAAATCGAAGGTGGTGGCCGCCGCCGCCTGGCGCCCGGCGGCTTTGAACAGCGCGGCGATGCCCACCGGCATCGCACCGGCGCGGATGCGGCGCAGTCCCTGGGCCACGAGGCGGCGGTTGTTGGCGTCGAGACGGACCACGTCGGCGACGGTGCCGAGCGCGACCAGCGGCAGCAGGGCGTCGAGCTTGGGCTGGTTGGCGAGGTCGAACACCCCGCGCGTGCGCAGTTCGGTGCGCAGCGCCAGCAGCACGTAGAACATCACGCCGACGCCGGCGATGCTCTTGCTGTCGAATTCGCAGCCGGGCTGGTTCGGGTTCACCAGCACATCGGCGGCGGGCAGCACCGGGCCGGGCAGGTGATGGTCGGTCACCAGCACCGCGAGCCCGCGTGCCTTCGCCGCCGCCACGCCATCGACGCTCGCGATGCCGTTGTCGACCGTGATCAGCAGGTCGGCCCCGCTGTCGGCCACGCGCTCGGCGATCGGCGGCGTCAGGCCGTAGCCGTCGACCACCCGGTCGGGCACCAGGTAGCCGACATGGCGTGCCCCCAGCAGCCGCAGGCCGCGCACCGCCACCGCGCAAGCGGTCGCGCCGTCGCAGTCGTAGTCGGCGACGATGCACAGCCGCCGCTGGTCGCGGATCGCGTCG
The DNA here is from genome assembly GCF_056394465.1 of Variovorax sp. 10N432. Classification (NCBI taxonomy): domain Bacteria; kingdom Pseudomonadati; phylum Pseudomonadota; class Betaproteobacteria; order Burkholderiales; family Comamonadaceae; genus Variovorax; species Variovorax sp. 10N432. The sequence continues at coordinate 72,520 of NZ_JBFTHX010000031.1, read as the reverse complement.
GCCAGCAGCACGGCGGCCTCGCGCGCACCGCGCAGCGTGGTCGGCGGCAGCAGCCGCGCCAGGCCGTCGTCGAGTTCATCCTTCGACAGCACGCCGCGCGCGGCATAGAGCCGCGCCAGCAGCGGATGCACGCCGGCCTGCTCGAGCGCCCAGGCGCTGCGCGGCGGGATGTCCCTGGCCAGGATCTTCATGGTCACAGCGCCTCGAGGAAGGAGGCCGCCGTCGGGCGGCTGAACAGCCCCTTGGCCCAGGCGGCCAGGCCGCGCGGCCGGACCGCGAAGCGCTGCGCGCTGCGGTCGCCGCACAGCGTCAACGTGACGGCTTCGCCCGCGCTGCAGGCGGCCAGCAGTTCGGCCACCGGCCCGGCGTCGAGGGCCTGCCAGGCCGACGCCCAGCCGGCGCCGTCGTCGCGCAGGGCAGGGGTGCGCAGCCCATCGGCCACGGTGGGGCCGGCCTGCGGCACGGTGAAGCCGGCGGGCAGTGCGCCGGTGCCGCTGAGCCAGAAGGAGTTGATCGGCGGCACCCCGCGGGCGGTGCGGGCGTCGTTCACGCGCTCGGTGTAGAGCAGCATCTGCATCTCGTTCTGCAACCGGCGCAGCGGGCGCCCGGCATCGGACAGGGGCGACCACTGCGAGATCGGGAAGCCGACCGCGCGATCGATCGACGCCGTCGCCAGGCCGTCGAAGATCGGGCCCTGCGCCAGCCAGCGGCCCGGCGTCGCCGAGGCATGCAGCGCGATGCCGTCTTCCTCGAAGAAGGGCAGCGCCGCCGCCAGCAGCGCATCGGATTCCTCGGCCTCGATCTGAATCGCGGCCGGGTCGCCCAGCATCACGTCGTCGATGCCCACCTGCCAGTGGCACAGCGTGGCGACGCCCCAGGCCTGGCCGCCCTCGGTCGGGCCCAGGCCGGACCGTTTGGCTTCCAGCGCGGCCCAGGGAATGCAGCCATCAGCGGCCGCGATGCCGAGCGCCTCGGCCAGCGCGCGCTCGTGCGGCGGCGAGCGGGTGCTGTCGTCCTGGGTGTCCTCGTGCACCCGTGCGAGCCGGGCCAGCAGGGCTTCGAGCTTCGGCAGCCGGAGGCCAGCCAGTGCCGCGCGGCAGGCGGGAGAGCCCCGGCCGGCGAAGGGAATGAGCAGGTGGCGGGCATTGGGGGGTGCGGACATGGGGCCTATTGTCCGGGATGCCACAATTGTTTCCTTATGCGACTCCCCTACGAACTGCAACTCGGCTGGCGTTACACCCGAGCCGGCCGGGCCACGCGGCGCAACGGCTTCATCTCCTTCATCTCCGGCGTCTCGATGTTCGGCATCGCGCTGGGCGTGGCGGCGCTGATCATCGTGCTGAGCGTGATGAACGGTTTCCAGAAAGAAGTCACCGACCGCATGCTCGGCGTGATCTCGCACATCGAGATCTTCTCGCGCGACGGTCAGGCACTGGGCGACATCGACGCCATCATGGCCGAGGCGCGCAAGAACCCCGAGGTCATCGGCGTCGCGCCCTTCGTCGCGGCGCAGGCGCTGCTGGCACGCGGCGAGGACATGAAGGGCGCCCTGATCCGCGGCATCGACCCGAAGCTCGAGCCGCAGGTGACCGACATCTCGACCACCGCCCAGCAGGGCGCGCTCGACAAGCTGGTGCCGGGCGAGTTCGGCATCGTGCTGGGGATCGAACTGGCGCGCTCGATGTTCGTGCGGGTCGGCGACCAGGTCACGCTGGTGGCACCCGGCGGCCAGGTCACGCCGGCCGGCGTGATGCCGCGCTTCAAGCCCTTCACCGTGGTCGGCACCTTCGACTCGGGCCACTACGAGTACGACTCGGCGCTGGCGATGATCCACGCCGAGGACGCGGCCCGCGTGTTCCGCCTCGAGGGCCCGACCGGCGTGCGCCTCAAGCTCAAGGACCTGCACCAGGCGCGCGAGGTGGCCGACCAGCTGGCGGCCACGCTGCCGGGCCAGTTCCTGATCCGCGACTGGACCCGCGCCAACAAGACCTGGTTCGCGGCGGTGCAGGTCGAGAAACGCATGATGTTCATCATCCTCACGCTGATCGTCGCGGTGGCGGCCTTCAACCTGGTCTCGACCCTGGTGATGACCGTGACCGACAAGCGCGCCGACATCGCGATCCTGCGCACGCTGGGCTCCAGCCCGAAGAGCATCATGGGCATCTTCGTGGTGCAGGGCGCGATGGTGGGCGTCATCGGCACCCTCGGCGGGCTGCTGCTGGGGTTGGGCATCGCCTACAACATCGACGTCATCGTGCCGGCGCTCGAACGCCTGTTCCATGCAAGCTTCCTGCCCAAGGACATCTACCTGATCAGCAAGATGCCGAGCGATCCGCAGCGCGGCGACATCCTGCCGATCACCATCATCTCGCTGGTGCTGGCCTTCGCCGCCACGCTGTACCCGAGCTGGCGCGCCAGCCGCGTCAACCCGGCGGAGGCACTGCGCTATGAATGACGTGGTGTTGAAGGTCCGCGGGCTGACCAAGCGCTTCCACGAAGGCCGCATCGACCTCACGGTGCTGCATGGCGTCGACCTGGATGTGCATGCCGGCGAGACGCTGGCCATCGTCGGCGCCTCGGGCTCGGGCAAGAGCACGCTGCTGCACCTGATGGGCGGGCTCGACGCGCCGACCGCGGGCAGCGTCGAGCTGCACGGCGAGAACATCGCCCATGTCGATGCCGCCGAGCAGGGCCGGCTGCGCAACCGGCACCTGGGTTTCGTCTACCAGTTCCATCACCTGCTGCCGGAGTTCAGCGCGCTCGACAACGTGGCGATGCCGCTGAAGATCCGGCGCACGGCGCCGACCGAGGCGAGCGCTTCGGCGGTCGCCATGCTGACGGCCGTGGGCCTGGGCGAGCGGGTGCAGCACCGGCCGGCGGAGCTGTCGGGCGGCGAGCGCCAGCGGGTGGCGATCGCGCGCGCGCTGGTCACCGCGCCCGACTGCGTGCTGGCCGACGAGCCCACCGGCAACCTCGATCGCGCCACCGCCGACGGCGTCTTCGCGCTGATGCTGCAACTGGCGCGCGACCGCGGCACCGCCTTCGTGATGGTGACGCACGACGAGAGCCTGGCGGCACGCTGCGACCGGGTGCTGCGGCTCACCGCGGGGCGGCTGGCCGACTGACGGCGGATCAGGCGGCGACGACGATCGGAAAGCTGGCCTTCCAGCCGTCCGGCGCGCGCTCGAAGGGCACGGTGAGCGCGGCGCGCTCGGGCTCCGAGAGGCGGCGCCAGAGCCCGTCGCGCGCGTTGCCCGGCGCGCCTTCCACATAGAGCTGGGTGGTCAGCAGTTCGCGCGTGCCCAGCTTGACCTTGAAGTGGATGTGGGGCGTGCGCCCGGTGTAGGGCACCGGCCGGAGGGTGCGGAAGCGATAGCGTCCGTCGGCATCGACCGCCACCCGCCCGAAGCCCTGGAAGGCGCGATCGGCGCGGTCGCCGTCGCCCGGGTGATGGTAGTGGCCGGCCTCGTCGCACTGCCAGATCTCGACCTGGGCGCCGCGCAGCGCGCGGCCGTCGAGGTCGGTCACCGTGCCGTCGACCCAGGCCGGCTGGGTGGTGGCGTAGTTCAACGCTCCGTTGTGCAGCAGGTCGCCATCGGTGTCGGCCGGCAGCGTGACCGGATAGAACGGGCCCTCGGTCTGCGAGGGTGTGGGTCGCCGCGGCACCGCGGGCTGCGCGCGAGCGCCGATCCAGAAGGCCGGCAAGGCGATCGCCGCGGCGGCGATGCTGCGTCGGGGCAGGCCCCGGGAGCTTGGCGAGGTGTTCATGGCACGTCGAGCAACGCCTGGGAGGGGCGTTTCAGCGCGATGCTACTCGCAAGCAACGGCGCCTGCGGGCCGCACCGGCCTTTTGCGCCAGCCGCCGCGCCACCAACACCAGCGCGAGGCAGCCCGCGGCGACCAGCGTCACCAGGTGGAAGTAGTCGAGTGCCGCCATCCAGGTGGCCTCCTGCATCACCTGCTGGCCGAGCTGCGCCGTTGCGAGCTGGGCGGCTTCGACCGGGTTCCGCAGGCCGGACAGGTGCCGCGTCAGCTGCTCCAGCGTCGCGGCCAGCGCCGGGTTCGAGGGCGACAGGCTCTCGGCCAGCCGGTCGAAGCGCACCGTGCTGCGCCATTGCAGGCACAGCGTCGCCAGCGCGGTGCCGGCGGCGATGCCGAATTGCGCCAGCATGTTCTTGACCTGGTTGGCGTGCGAAAAGATGCGCTCGTCGCGCTGCAGGGTCTGGAACGCCTGCATCGCGGTCGTGGCCAGCGTGACGATCACGAAGGCGCCGTTCAACAGCAACGCCGGCAGCACGCTGCGCAGCGGATCGGCCGATTCGCTGAGGTGCGACAGCTGCCAGGCGCTCAGCAGCAGCGCGCCAAAGCCTGCGAGGTAGTAGCGGGTCGGACCGGGGCTGCGCGGCAGCAGCCTGGCCAGCACGATCCAGCTCGCCACGCCGGCGAGTGCGCCCAGCCCCAGGAAGCGCCCGACCAGTTCCAGCGGCAGGCCCATCGCCCGCTGCAGCAGCACCGGCAGCACCAGGTTGTTGGCGCCCAGCAGGAGATAGCAGAGGCCGAAGACCGCGAGTCCGGCCAGGTAGCGGCGCTGGGCCAGGTCAGCGATGCGGATCAGCGGCCGGCGGGCGCGCCTGGCGAGCCAGGCGGAGAGCCCGAGCGCAGGCAGTCCGAAGGCGGCCAGTGCGGCCAGCGGCCGGCCGTCGGCGAAGAAGTCGAAGCCCGAGCGCTGCAGTCCGTGCAGCAGCAGGAAGCTGCCGCCCATCAGCACCAGCAAGGCGATCGGCTGCGAGGGCGCCAGGGCCTCGCGCTCGATGCTGCGGCGGTCGTCGAGCTGCCAGGCGGACAGCAGCGCCAGCAGCAGCGCCGGCAGCGGCAGCAGCAGGAAGGCCGCGCGCCAGCCGGATGCGGCCAGCGCCAGCGAGGCCAGCAGCGGTCCGGCGGCGATGCCCCAGGCCAGTCCGGCGGCGAAGAAGCGGATGCCGGTGAAGCGGCGCGGCGACGCTGGAATGTGATTGACCAGCACCCGGCCGGCGGTCATGAAGGAGGCGCAGCCCAGCGCCATCAGGGAGCGTCCGAGACCGAATTGCAGCAGGCCTCCGGCGAGCCCGCAGACCACCGCGCCCAGGGCGAAAAGCGCGCTCGCCGCCAGCAGCAGCCGGCGCCAGCCCAGGCGCTCGACCAGCCAGCGGTGCATCGCGATCGCGCCGATGGCGACCACGCCGTAGAGCGTCGCGATGGCGCTGAACTCCTCCGGGCTGGCGCCGATGCCGCCCATCACCGGCGCGGCATTGAAGGCCACGATGCCGGTCTGCAGGAAGTCGCAGAAGGGCAGCGCGGCGATCAGCAGGTACAGCGGCAGCGTGCGGGACAAGGGTGCGGAAGCCGGGCGGCGCATGGCGCGCCGCCTACACGGTCAAGGTCTTGCGGAAGCCGATCGACAGCCGGTTCCAGCTGTTGATCACGCCGATCGCGAGCGTCAGGTCGACCCGCTCGCGCTCGCTGAACTCGGCACTCAGGGCGTCGTAGTCGGCATCGGGCGCGTGCTGGGTCGCCACCAGGGTGAGGGCTTCGGTCCAGGCCAGGGCGGCCCGCTCGCGCGGCGTGAAGAAGGGCGTCTCGCGCCACACCGGGACGGCATACAGGCGCCGCTCGGTCTCGCCCTTCTTGCGCAGGTCGCTGGCGTGCAGGTCGACGCAGAAGGCGCAGCCGTTGATCTGCGAAGCGCGCAGCTTCACGAGGTCGAGCAGGGCGGGTTCGAGGCCCAGCTTGCCGACCGCGACCTCGAGCGCGATCAGCGCCTTCAGCGCGTCGGGGGAGGCCTTGTAGAAATCGAGACGTTGTTCCATGGTGTTGCTCCGTTGGGTGAGGGGGATGGCGTCATGCTAAAAAGCCCCGGCCCCTTCGCGGGCGGCCAATCCGGGCCATTTGCAGGAGTCCAATCGCATGGAGTTGCACGTCGTCATCGACGGTGACAAGGACCTCGCCGGTCAGCTCTACCGGCAGCTCAGGGATTCGATCCGGGCCGGCCGGCTGGCCGCGGGCGAGAAACTGCCGCCGTCGCGGCTGCTCGCCGAGCAGCTCGGCCTGTCGCGCAAGACCGTGTCGGAAGCCTATGCGCGGCTCACCTTCGACCGGCTGCTGGTCGGCCGCGTCGGCAGCGGCACCTTCGTCGCCGACAGCGCGCGGTCCGCGCCGCCGCCGGCCGCCAGCCCGTCCTTCGCCGGCGCGGCCGTCGCCGAGCGCTGGCGCCGCATGGACACGCCGCTGCGGCATCCGGCGCCGGCCGGCAACTCGCGCTACGAATACATCGGCGGGGCGCCCGCGCGCAGCCTGTTCCCGCATGCCGAATGGCGCCGCTGCGTGCTGCACGCGCTGCGCGAAGGGGCGCGCTCGCGCGGCCTGTACGGACCGGTCGAGGGCATGCCGGTGCTGCGCGAGGCGATCGCCCGGCACGCCGCCTTTGCGCGCGGCGTGCGCTGCGGCGTCGACGACGTCATTGTCACCAACGGCGCCCAGCAGGCGCTCGACCTGGTGGCCCGGGTCCTGGTCGAGCCGGGCAGCCTGGTGGCGGTCGAAGAGCCCGGCTATCCGCCGGCACGCCTGCTCTTCGCCGCCCAGGGAGCCGAGGTGGTGGGCATTCCGGTCGACGCCGAGGGCCTTCAGGTGGATCGGATCCCGGACGGCACGCGGCTCGTCTACGTGACGCCGGCGCACCAGTTCCCGCTCGGCATGCCGATGAGCCAGCGCCGCCGCGAGGCGCTGCTGGCCCGCGCCCACGCGATCGGCGCGATCGTCATCGAGGACGACTACGACAGCGAATTCCGCTACGAGGGGCGACCCACGGACTCGCTGCAGAGCATGGACACGCGCGGCAGCGTCGCCTTCGTCGGCACCTTCTCGAAGACCCTGTCGCCCGAACTGCGCCTGGGCTATCTGATCGCGCCGCCGGCGATCCTGCAGGCGGTCTGCATCGCCAAGCACCTGAGCGACTGGCACACGGCCACGCCGGCCCAGTGGGCGCTGGCCAAGTTCATCGCGGACGGCGGCCTCCACAAGCACATCCGCCGCTGCCACGCGGTCTATGCCGAGCGGCGCGAGTGCATCATGCGGCGCTTCGACGGTGACCTGTCGCCGTGGTTCGAACGAGTGCCGGCGACCGCGGGCATCCACCTGGCGGCGCTCGCCAGAAAGCCGATCGACATGGACACCCTGCTGAGGCTGGCGCGCCGGGTCGACGTCGGGCTCTACCCGCTGGAGGTCTTCTCGTACTTCGCGGCGCCCCGCCAGGGCCTGATGCTGGGCTACGGCGCGATCGACACCGACGACATCGATCCTTCGCTGGACCGTGTCCGCGACATCCTGCTGCAGATGGGCTGAGTCCTCACATCGGGATGTCGCCGACCGCGCGGCCCAGCCACCGGGTCGACATCCGGTCCGACTCGCCCGACTTGCGGGCCTCGACCACGATCTCGTTGATGCGCTCGCGCAGCTTGTCCTCGCCCTTCGGCACGCCGATGAAGTTCGGGCTCTGGCTCAGCATCAGCTTGTTCTCCAGGCCCAGTTGCGGCTGGTTCTGGATCAGCTTGGAGACCGCCGGCTGGCTGCTGCCCACCGCCGCTACCTGGCCGGCACCCATCGCGGTGATGGTGGCGGCGTGGTCCTCGAAGCGCATCAGGTTGGCGCCCTTGGGCAGCACCTTGGTCAGCTCCTGGTCCTCGATGGTGCCGCGCGTCACGCCCACCGACTTGCCGTCGAGATCGGCGAAGCTCTTGACGGCCAGCGTCTTGGGCGCGAACACGGCGCTGATGAAGGGCGAGTAGGCAGCGGTCGTGAAGTCGACCACCTTCTCGCGCTCGGCGTTGCGCGCCAAGGTCGAGATCACGATGTCGACCTTGCGCGTCTGCAGGTAGGGCACGCGGTTGGTGCTGGTCACCGGCACCAGTTCGGCCTTGACGCCGAGCTTGCCGGCCACGTAGCGCGCCATGTCGATGTCCAGTCCCTGCGGCTGCAGGTCGGTGCCGACGAAGCCGTAGGGCGGGTAGTCGGTGGGCACGGCGATGCGGATCACGCCGGTCTTGACGATGTTGTCGAGCGCGGTCTGTGCCTGGGCGGCGCCGGTGGCCAGCAAGGCGCAGGCCGCGGCGCAAAGAAGACGTCGAAAGGGTTGCATGGCGAAGATCCTCGGAGAGTTGGAAAGCAGGTGGAGACGAAGCGGGTTGTCAGGCGCCGGGCGCGATGCGGCCGTCGAAGAGCTGCCCGTAGCCGGGTCGGGCGCCGGCGATCTGCAGCAGTTCGAGGCAGTGCCAGAACGAGGCCTGCACGGCCGAGATGACCGGCTTGCCGAGCGCCTGCTCCAGCGCCTCGATGGCGCCGACCGAGCGGAAATTGGTGCAGCTGATGAAGATCGCGCTGGCTTCGGGATGGTCCACCGAGCGGACCAGGTCGTAGACCTGCGCGAGCGGCACCTCGGCCAGCGCGCGGTCCTCGTCGATGCGCAGGTTGGCATGGCGCACGACTTGGTGTCCGTTCTCTTCCAGGAAGCGGATCGCCTTGGCGTGCACCGCATCCACATAGGGCGTGGCGAGCGCGACCTTGCCGGCCGCGACCTTCCGGAGCGCCGCCAGCGTGGCGGTGGATGCCGTGTTGATCAACGGCCCGGGCACCCACTGCTTCATCTTGGCGATCAGCGCATGGTCGTAGGCGGTCCCGTGCAGGAACGAGGCGCTGGTGCCGCCGAAGCACAGCAGGTCGATGGGTGCCGAGCCCACCAGGCGCGCAGCCTGCGCCAGCTCGGGCGAGTCCATCATCTCCTCGATGCCTTCCACCGTCACCTTGGGCAGCTTGATGCGCGTGGTGTGGACCGAAACGCCGGGCGCCGCCATGGCCGCCCATTCGGCATCCATGACGATGCTCGAGGCGATGTAGATCAGCCCGAGCCGGCACAGCGTGCCCGAGCCGTCGAAGCGAAAGTTGGGCGTTGCAGGGGGCGCGAGGGTGCTCGCTGGTTGTTCGCCCGTTCGAATCATCTGGTCCAACTCCATGGCTTGGTTGCGATGGAGTCGATGATGTGGGCGCGGCGCCGCGCTAGAAAGTCGCCTTTTCCGTGCAGCTGCATCGGCTTTTCCGATGCCCGGCCGCGAGGCCCAGCCCTATGCCGCGATCGAGTAGCCGCCGTCGACCGGGATCGCGGTGCCGGTCACGAAGTCCGACGCCGCGCTGGCGAGGAACACCGCGATGCCCGCCAGGTCTTCGGGCCGGCCCCAGCGGCCGGCGGCAGTGCGGGCCACCACCCGTTCGCTGAGCCCCGGCACCTGGGCCCGCGCTCCATCGGTCAGGTCGGTCTGGATCCAGCCCGGCAGCACCGCGTTGACCTGGATGCCGTCGGCCGCCCACGAGGCGGCCATCGCGCGGGTCAGCTGCACGATGCCGCCCTTGCTCGCGCCGTAGGCCGGCGCATAGGGGGCGCCGAAGATCGACATCATCGAGCCGATGTTGATGATCTTGCCGCCGCCGGCCGCCTTCAGGTGCGGATGCGCGGCCCGGCAGCACAGGAAGGCGCTCGTCAGGTTGGTGTCCATGACCTGGTGCCACTCGGCCAGCGCGAGCTGGTCCACGGGCTTGCGCACCGTCGTGCCGGCGTTGTTGACCAGGACGTCGAGCCGGCCGCAGCGCGCCGCGAGCTGCTCGAACAGCGCCGCCACCGAGGCTTCGTTCGTCACGTCGGCCTCGAGCGCGAAGCTGTCGCTGCCCGCCGCCTTCAAGGCGTCGACGGCCGCCGCCGATTTCTGCGCATTGCGCGCCGCCACCACGACGCGCGCACCCGCCCTGGCCAGGCCCAGCCCCATGCCGAGGCCGATGCCGCCATTGCCGCCCGTGACGAGCGCGACCTTGCCCGCGAGATCGAACATCCGTCGTCCCTACAGGATGCGGTTGAACCAGAGCAGCGACAGGCCGGCCGACAGCAGTGCCAGCGCGGCCGCGCCCATCGCGAACAGGGCGGAGATCTCGGTCTCTTTCTTCTCGACCGTGAGCCGCGAGCTCAGGGTGTTGTAGACCTTTTTGAGGTCGTTGGCGGTGCCGGCATAGAAGTACTCGGCCGAGGTCTTGTTGGCGATCGCCTTGAGAGTTTCCTCGTCGAGGCGCACCCGCATCGACCAGCCCTCGAAGCCGATGGTCTCGCCGTCGACCGTGCCGATGCCGACCGTGTAGACGCGCACGCCGCGCTCGGCCGCCACCTTGGCCGCATCGAGCGGATCGACGCCGGTGGTGCGCTGGCCGTCGGTCAGCATGATGATCGCCGCCGAGGTGTAGGAGCCCGGCGCCACCGGCGTGAACTCCTTGGGTGGCGGCTTGCCGGCGCGGTCGATGGCGACGCCGGTCTGGCGGCTCTTGGGCGAGAAGTCGGAGATGTCGATGCCGGCGTCGGGGAACAGCGTGGCGAGCGACACCACGATCGCATTGCCGGTGGCGGTGGCGCGCTGCAGCTGGAAGGAGTCGATCGCGGTGACCAGGTCGTCGCGGTTGGTGGTCGGCAGCTGCGCCACCTGCGCGCTGCCCGCGAAGGCGACGATGCCGACCTTGACGGTGCGCGGCAGCTCTTTCAGGAAGCTCTTGGCCGCCTCCTGGGCGGCCACCAGCCGGTTCGGCTGGACGTCGGCCGCGCGCATGCTGCCCGACACGTCCATGGCGAGGATGATGGTCTGCTGGTTCGACGGCAGCACGACCACCGCCATCGGCCGCGCGGCGGCGATCAGCATCGCGGTCAGGGCCAGCAGGAACAGCAGCGGCGGGATGTGGCGCCGCACGCTCTGGCCGGCGCTCATGGCCTCGCGCACGATCGACAGGCTGGCGAATCGCAGCGCCAGCTTCTTCTTGCGCCGGATCAGCCAGAGATACAGCAGCACCAGCAGCGGGAGCGCCAGCAGCAGCCAGAGGAATTGAGGCCAGAGGAAGTTCATGCGGCCACCATCTTGGAGTTCGATTGTCCGCGCCTGACGCGGCGCTTGCGCATGTCCGCGAAACGCACGATGGCTTCGACCAGGTCGTCCGCGGTCGAGAGTTCGAGCGCATCGACTCCGATCTTGGCCAGCGCTTCGCGCAGGGCGGCTTCGCGCTCGGACGCGATGCGCGCGAAGCGCTTGCGAAAGCCCGCGTCATGCGTGTCGACCCACAGCTGCTCGCCGGTCTCGGCATCGCGCAGCGGCACCAGGCCGAGGTCGGGCAGCTCGAGCTCGAGCGGGTCGAACAGGCGCACGGCGACCACGTCGTGGCGCTGGACCAGGTGCGACAGCGCCCGCTCCCACCCGGGCTCGGTGACGAAATCGGAGACCACGAACACCGTCGAGCGGCGCGGGATCAGCACCGCGGCGGACTTGAGCAGGTCGGCCAGCCGGGTCATGCCCTTCTGGTCGGGCACGCGCTCGGCCGAGCGGCGCTCCATCGCATGCAGCAGGTGCAGCACATGGCGCCGGCCGGTGCGCGGCGGAATGACGGCTTCGACGTCGTTGCCGTACACCATCGCCCCGACCCGGTTGCCGTGGCGCGTGAGCAGGCGCGCGATGACGCCGACGAAGCCGGCGGAGATCTCCCGCTTGGCCTTGACGCCGGAACCGAAGTCGACCGAGCGGCTCAGGTCCAGCACGAACCAGGCAGCCATCTCGCGGTCTTCGGTGAAGACGCGCACGTGCGGCGTCTGCAGCCGCGCCGTGACGTTCCAGTCGATGTGGCGCACGTCGTCGTGGTGCTGATACTCGCGCAGGTCCGCCAGGTCCAGGCCGGTGCCGCGCATCAAGGTGCGGTAGTCGCCCTGCAGCAGGCCGTCGAGCCGGCGGATCACGGTCCATTCGAGGCGGCGCAGCGCCCGTTCGACGCCGCTGGCCGCGGCCTCGACCGCCGCCAGCTGCTCGTCGTTGGCGGCCTTGCCGCGCTTAGGCCACCAGCTTTTCATGCTCTAGCGGCTTGGCGGGCGCGGGCACGGCCCGCATGATCCGGTCGACCAGGCTGTCGGGCGTCAGGCCCTCGGAGAGGCCCTCGTACGAGAGCGTCACGCGATGCCGCAAGACGTCGGGCACCAGCGCGGTCATGTCCTCGGGCAAGGCGTAGCTGCGGCCGCGCAGCAAGGCCAGCGCGCGGGCGCCCTGGGTCAGGTTGATGCTGGCGCGCGGGCTGGCGCCGAAGGTGATGAAGCGCCGCATGTCCTTCAGGCCGTGCTTCTCGGGGGTGCGCGTGGCCGACACCAGCCGGACCGCGTACTGGATCAGCGAGGGGTCGACATAGACCCGCTGGGCCTCGGCCTGCAGGACCGCGAGCTGGTCGGTGGTCGCCACCGGCACGGCCTCGACCGGCGGGCCGATCACGCGCTCGACGATCACGAACTCTTCCTCATCGCTCGGGTAGTCGACCAGCACCTTCATCATGAAGCGGTCGACCTGCGCCTCGGGCAGGGGATAGGTGCCCTCGGTCTCGATCGGGTTCTGGGTCGCCATGACGAGAAAGGGACGCGGAACCTTGTGGGTCTCGCCGGCGATCGTGACCTGGCGCTCCTGCATGACCTCGAGCAGCGCGCTCTGCACCTTGGCCGGCGCCCGGTTGATCTCGTCGGCCAGCAGCAGGTTGGCGAACACCGGACCCAGCGAGGTGCTGAACTCGCCGGTCTTCTGGTTGTAGATGCGGGTGCCGACCAGGTCCGCCGGCACCAGGTCGGGCGTGAACTGGATGCGCTTGAACTGGCCGCGCACGGTGTCGGCCAGGGTCTTGACGGTGAGCGTCTTGGCCAGCCCGGGCACGCCCTCGACCAGCAGGTGGCCACCGGCCAGCATCGCGACCATCACGCGTTCGAGAAAGCGGTCCTGGCCGACCACCACGCGCTTGACCTGATAGAGGATCTGCTCCATCAGCTCGGCCGTGACCGGGGAGGGCGATTCGAACTCTGTGCTCATGGTGGGCGCTTTCTTCGGTGGGGGTCGATGGGATCAGAAGGGTGGCGAGCCGGCGGCGGTGGCGGCGTTCTCGATCGGCACCGCGAAACCGATGCCGATGAAGGTGCGCTGCTGGGTCGGGTTCAGGATGGCGGTCACGATGCCGAGCACCTCGCCGTCCATGTTGATCAGCGGGCCGCCCGAGTTGCCGGGGTTGGCGGCCGCATCGAACTGGATCAGGTTGCCGAGTTCCTGCTTGCCTTCGGGCGAGCGGAAGGAGCGGTTGAGGCCGGACACCACGCCGGCCGAGACCGACGGGCCGATGCCGAATGGGAAGCCGACCGCCACCACCTGGTCGCCGGGCATCAGGTCGGCGGTCGAGCGCATGGTGGCCGGGATCAGGTCGTCGGGCAGCTTCTGCGCCTGCAGCACGGCCAGGTCGTTCTCGGGCTGCAGGGCGGTGATGGTGGCCGGCGATTCGAGGCCGTCGGCGAAGGTGACGCGGATGCTCTCGGCGCCCGCGACCACGTGCAGGTTGGTCAGGATCACGCCCTTGTCGACGATGACCACGCCGGTGCCGACGCCGCGCTCGACCTGCTTGCCGGGCACTTCGTCGGTGGCTTCGGGCGGCTTGCCCTTGGCCATGTTGCGGCCGCGCTTCTCGGTCTTGGCCTCGGGCGTGGTCTTTTCGGTGCCGTAGCCCACCACGCGCACCACGGAGGGGCGGATGATCTCTGCCGCCCGGGCCGCGGGCGAGGGCAGGGACTGGGTCTGCAGGGTGCGCAGCACGGCCGCGTCGATGTCCTTCTGGGTCAGCGTCTGCGCGCCGTGGCGGGGCCAAAGGTAGGCGCCGGTGCCGCCCATGGCGACGATCATGGCGAGCAGCAGGCCGAAACTGCGCCGGCCCGGTTGCCAGGGTGGCCGGGGTGTCTTCGTCGGGGCCTGGGCCGACTCGACCTCGGCGGACGCACCGGGTGCGGCCGCATCCTGCGGCCCTCGGGGTGAGCGGCTGTAGAAAGCAGGCCTGCGCATGGGCACCTCCGGGCTAAAGAGAGTCGGCGTAGCAATCACGGTAGCACGCTTTCCGCGGCCTTGCATCCCTTCGGGCATCATCTCGCGATGCCCTTCTTCGTCGACACCCACTGCCACCTCGATGCGCCGGAATTCGGAGCCGAGATGCCCCGCATCCGGGCCCGCGCAAGTCAGGTCGGCGTCGGGTTCTGCGTGATTCCCGCGGTGGCCGCGTTCAATTTCGCGACGGTGCGCGAACTCGCGCACCTGCAGGGCGACGGCTACGCGCTGGGCATCCATCCGCTGTGCACCGACGCCGCGCGCGACGAGGACCTGGCACTGCTCGACGACGAACTGGGCCGCCGTCGCGACGACCCGCGGCTGGTGGCGGTAGGCGAAATCGGCCTCGACGACTTCGTTCCGGGCCTGGACGCCGGCAAGCAGGAGCGCTTCTTTCACACTCAGTTGCAACTGGCGCGCAAGCACGGGCTGCCGGTGATCATGCATGTCCGCCGTTCGGTGGACAAGGTGCTCAAGCACCTGCGCCAGGTTGCGCCCGGTCAGCGCTGGCAAGGCATCGCGCATGCTTTCAACGGCAGCGAGCAGCAGGCCCAGGCGTGCATCGACCTGGGGCTGAAGCTGGGCTTCGGCGGCGCCGTGACCTTCGAGCGCGCCCTGCAGCTGCGTCGGCTCGCCGCCACGCTGCCACTGGAGGCGATCGTCCTGGAGACCGACGCGCCCGACATCCAGCCGCACTGGCTCTACCGGACGCAGGCGCAGCGGGACGCAGGCGATGCGCAGGGGCGCAACGAGCCCGGCGAACTGCCGCGCATCGCGGAGGTGGTGGCGGGCCTGCGCGGGATCGAACCGGCCGCCCTGGCGGAAGCGACCACGCGCAATGCCGCCGCCGCCCTGCCGCGTCTGCACCCGCTGATCGGCCTGTCGGCCGACCGGCCGGACCGCACGTAGGCGAAGGTGCCGATTTGGCCCGGGCGCTGTGCGCCAGCGGTTTTTGGTGTCATCCTTTGGCCCCGTGCACCCGTTGCATGACAGTGGCAAGCCAGTCACTCCAACTCATACAAGGAGCTTTCCCATGAATTCATCCATCGTTCGTACCCTGCCGGCCGCGCTGGCCTTGGCGCTCGCCTGCATCGGCGGCGCGGCGGTCGCGCAGACCACCACCCAGAAGGCCGAGAACGCAGGCGAGAAGGCCTGGGACGCCACCAAGAAGGACACCGAAAAGGCCTGGGACGCGACCAAGCACGGTTCCGAAAAAGCCTGGGACGCGACCAAGCACGGCACCAAGAAGGCCGTGAAGGCCACCGAGAAGGGTGCCAAGGCGACCGGCAAGGCGGTCGACAACGTGGCCAGCGATGCGGCCGCAGGCACGCGCAAGGTCGGCGACAAGATCGGCGAGAAGATCCCCGGCACGGAGCAGAACGAAGCCGCCAAGAAGCCCTGAGCAGCTCGCCCGGCCTCAAGGAAAAAACCCGCCGCGGCGGGTTTTTTTCATGCCGTGGCCGGCGGCGTGACGTTGCGGTGGACCAGCGGTGTCTCGGGCGTCGGATAGCCAGCGGCGCCGAAGGTGCTGACGATCGCCTTGTGGGTGTCGAAGTACACCTGCCAGTAGTGGTCGGTGTGGGTGTAGGGCCGGACCGCCAGCAGCGGTCCTTCGGGCGTGAACTGCAGGATCTCGACATCCGGCGGCTGCTCGGTCGAGACGTTGGCGATCCGGCTCACTGCTTCCTTGAGCAGCGCGATGGCCTGGACGGGGTCGACGCCGTTGGCGATCTTGGCGGTGACGTCGACCCGGCGGAACGGCAGCTGGCTGAAGTTCTGGATCGGGTCCGAGAGCACCTTGTTGTTGCCGACCGTGGTGATCACGTTGTCCGGCGTGATCAGGGTGGTGCCGAACAGGCCCAGTTCCTTGACGGTGCCGGTGATGCTGCCGCCCACCGTGACGAAGTCGCCGACCCGGTAGGGCCGCAGCACCTGCAGGAACACCCCGGCGGCGAAATGCGTCAGCAGGCCGCCCCAGGCGGTGCCGATCGCCAGTCCGGCGCCGGCCAGCAGCACGGCGAACGAGGTGGTGCGCACGCCGAACATGTCGAGGATCGAAAGAATCAGGACGATGTTGAGCAGCACGCCGAGGATCGACACCAGGTAGTGGCTCAGCGTGGGATCCATCCGCTTGCCGCGCTCCAGGGCCTTGGCGACCAGGCGCTGCGCCAGGCCGATCAGCCAGCGACCGACGGCCCAGGCGATCAGGGCGCCGATCACTTTCAGGCCAAAATCCACGCCTTGCGTCGTCAGGAAAATCCAGATCGCTTCCGTATTCATTTCTTCTCCTCGCAGGCGCCGATGCTTCGGCCAGCCGTGCAGCGTTCTTCGTCATGAATAAGCCGGTCTCGCGCCCAGGCGACGCCAAGGCCGTGCTCACGGGGCTCGCGCCAATCGTTTCCGGGAACACCGCCTTGTTGATCCTCGGCAGCTTTCCTGGAGCCCGGTCGATCGCGCAGCAGCGGTATTATGCGCACCCGCAGAATCATTTCTGGAAGATTTTGCAGGCGCTGTGGCCCGGAAAGCCGCTGCCAGCGGGCGAAGACAGCTATGAAAAGCGTAGCGCCTGGCTGCTCGACCGCGGCCTGGGGGTGTGGGACGTCTATGCCAGCTGCGAACGCGAAGGCAGCCTCGATTCGGCCATCCGCGACCCGGTCGCGAACGACATCGCGAGCCTGCGGCTGCCCCGGCTCGCCGCCATCGCGCACAACGGCGCGGAGAGTTTCCGGCATGCGCGGCACACGCAGGCGCTGGGCGTGCCGGTGCACCGGCTGCCCTCGTCGAGTGCGGCCAATGCGAGCTGGCCCTTCGATCGCAAGGTCGAGGCCTGGCGCGAAGTCTTTGAAAGGTACCTGGTCATCCCATGAAGCTCTCCCTTCCCGAGGTCAATTTCTCCGACTGGGGCGACGTCCGCTACCTGCACCTCGGCACCGAATGGGTGCAGGGCTCGATGAAGCTCGATGCACCTTTCGAGATCGAGCTCGAGTACGTGCAGCGCATGATGGCCTGGCTGCTGTTCGTCGACCCCGCGAGCGTCGCGAAGCTGCATGCGATGCAGCTCGGCCTGGGGGCGGCGAGCCTGACCAAGTTCTGCCGCAAGACCTTGCGCATGCGCACCACCGCGGTCGAGCTGAACCCGCAGGTGGTGGCGGCCTGCCGCGGCTGGTTCAAGCTGCCGGCCGACGACGCCAAGCTCGAGATCGTGGTTGCCGATGCCGCCGCCGAAATCCGCAAGCCGCGCTGGCACGGCACGGTCGACGCGCTCCAGGTCGACCTCTACGACCACGAGGCGGCGGCGCCGGTGCTCGACAGCGAGGCCTTCTATGCCGATTGCCGTGCGCTGCTCACGGAGGACGGTGCGATGACGGTCAACCTCTTCGGTCGCTCGTCGAGCTACGAGCGCAGTCTCGAGAAGATCGTGACCGCCTTCGGTGCCGAGGCGGTCTGGGCCTTCAAGCCGACGCGCGAGGGCAACACCGTGGTGCTGGCCCAGGCGAGCGCCAGCCGTCCGAAGCGTCCCGCGCTTGCCGACCGGGCCCAAAGCATCCAGACTCGCTGGGGCCTGCCTGCGCCGAAGTGGCTGCGGGTGTTCAAACCGCAGAGTTGACCGCCTCATGAGCGCCTTGCCCGCCACCGCATCCGATGCCGCCCGCCACGAAGGGCCCCTGGTCCTGCGCCACCTGATCGAATGGCTGGCCAAGGATGGCCTGATCTCGCCGGTCGAGGCCAAGCGCACGCTGGCGCGCTGCGCCCAGGCCGAGAGCCGCCAGCCGCCGATGGTGCGGCTGGCCAATGTCGCGATGACCCGCGAGAGCGACGGCAAGCCGCTCGACCTCGAGATGCTGACGCAGTGGCTGGCCGGCCGGGCCGGGCTGGCCTACCTGCGCATCGATCCGCTCAAGGTCGACGTCGGCAAGGTGGCCGACACCATGAGCGCGGCCTACGCCGAGCGGCACAAGGTGCTGCCGGTGCAGGTCACGGCCAGCGAGGTGGTGGTGGCCACGGCCGAGCCCTTCCTGACCGACTGGATCGCCGAGGTCGAGCGCCAGTCGCGCCGTTCGGTACGCCGGGTGGTCGCCAATCCGACCGACATCCAGCGCTACACGGCGGAGTTCTTCTCGCTCGCCAAGTCGGTGCGCGCGGCGCAGAAGGCCGGCGGCAACACCGGCGGCGCCAGCTTCGAACAGCTGGTCGAGCTCGGCAAGAGCAACAAGCAGCTCGACGCCAACGACCAGAGCGTCGTGCAAGTGGTCGACTGGTTGTGGCAGTACGCCTTCGACCAGCGCGCGAGCGACATCCACCTCGAGCCCAGGCGCGACCAGGGCATGATCCGTTTCCGCATCGACGGCGTGCTGCATCCGGCCTACCAGATGCCGATGGGCGTGCTGAACGCCATGGTGGCGCGCATCAAGCTGCTGGGGCGGATGGACGTAGTCGAGAAGCGGCGTCCGCTCGATGGCCGCATCAAGACCCGCAACCTGCGCGGCGACGAGGTCGAGATGCGGCTGTCGACCTTGCCCACGGCCTTCGGCGAGAAGATGGTGATGCGGATCTTCGACCCCGACACCGCGGTCAAGGACCTCGACGCCCTCGGCTTCGTCCCGCACGACGCCCAGCGCTGGGAAAAGCTCGTGACGCGTCCGCACGGCATCATCCTGGTGACCGGGCCGACCGGCTCCGGCAAGACCACCACGCTGTACTCCACGCTCAAGCGTATCGCGACCGAGGAGGTCAACGTCAGCACGGTCGAGGACCCGATCGAGATGATCGAGCCCTCGTTCAACCAGACGCAGGTGCAGCACCAGCTCGACTTCGGCTTCACCGAAGGACTGCGGGCGCTCATGCGGCAGGACCCGGACATCATCATGGTCGGCGAGATCCGCGACCTCGCCACCGCCGAGATGGCGGTGCAGGCGGCGCTCACCGGCCACCTGGTCTTCAGCACCCTGCACACCAACGACGCGCCGAGCGCGATCACGCGGCTGATGGAACTGGGCGTGCCCTCCTACCTGATCACCGCGGTGATGCTCGGCGTGCTGGCGCAGCGGCTGGTGCGCACGCTGTGCCCCAACTGCAAGCAGCCCGACGAGACGGTCACGCGCGAGAAACTGGCCGAGTTCGTCAAGCCCTGGCAGATCAGCGGTTCGGTGCGGGCCTACAAGCCGGTCGGCTGCGTCGACTGCCGTATGACCGGCTACATGGGCCGCATGGGCCTCTACGAGCTGCTGAGCGTCAGCGAAGAATTCAAGGCCCTGGTCACGAAGGAACCGAACACCATCGGCCTGCGCCGCCAGGCCGTGGTCGACGGCATGCGGCCGCTGCGGCTGGCCGGCGCGCTGCGGGTCGCCGAAGGCGTGACCACGATCGAGGAAGTGCTCAGCGCCACCCCGCCACTGGAGTGAGGCAACCAGGGATTACCCTGAAAAACCGATAGGTGGAATCCACATCGAGCTGACTGTCACCTGACCACACAATCTCCGATCGAGTTTTTTCGTGGAGACTGTTCGTGAAAATCAAGAGTCAGAAAGACTTCTTCTCGGGGGTGATGTTCGCCGTCGTCGGAGTCGCCTTCGCCTGGGGGGCGACGACCTACAACGTCGGCAGCGGCGCCCGCATGGGCCCCGGCTACTTCCCGCTGATGCTGGGCATCCTGATGGCCCTGATCGGCCTCGTGATCATGTTCACCGGCCTCACGGTCGAGACCGAGGACGGCGAGCTGATCGGCAAATGGGCCTGGAAGCAGGTGGCCTACATCCTCGGCGCCAACCTGGCCTTCGGCGTGCTGCTCGGCGGACTGCCCAGCGTCGGCGTGCCGGCCATGGGTCTGATCATCGCGATCTATGCCCTGGTCATCATCTCCAGCCTGGCCGGCGCCCACTTCGAACTGCCCAAGGTGCTGATCCTCGCGACGGTGCTCGCGATCGGCAGCTACATCGCCTTCATCTGGGCGCTCAAGCTGCAGATCCAGGTCTGGCCTACCTTCATCACGGGCTGAGGACCGGCAAATGGAACTCCTAAACAATCTCTCCCTCGGTTTCGGTGTCGCGTTCACCTTCACCAACCTGCTGTACTGCCTGGTCGGCTGTATTCTCGGCACGCTGATCGGCGTGCTGCCGGGCATCGGCCCGGTCGCCACCATCGCGATGCTGCTGCCGGCGACCTATGCACTGCCGCCGGTGTCGGCCCTGATCATGCTGGCCGGCATCTACTACGGCGCCCAGTACGGCGGCTCCACCACCGCCATCCTGGTCAACCTGCCGGGCGAATCGTCCTCGGTCGTGACCGTGATCGACGGCTACCAGATGGCACGCAAGGGGCGGGCCGGGCCTGCGCTTGCTGCGGCCGGCCTCGGCTCGTTCTTCGCCGGCTGCGTGGGCACGCTGATCCTGGCCGCCTTCGCGCCGCCGCTGACCGAACTGGCCTTCAAGTTCGGCCCGGCCGAGTATTTCTCGCTGATGATCCTGGGCCTGATCGGTGCCGTGGTGCTGGCCTCGGGTTCGCTGCTCAAGGCGATCGCGATGATCGTGCTCGGCCTGCTGCTGGGCCTGGTCGGCACCGACGTCAACTCGGGCGTGGCGCGCTTCAGCTTCGACATCCCCGAACTGACCGACGGCATCGGCTTCGTCGCCATCGCCATGGGCGTGTTCGGCTACGGTGAAATCATCGCCAACCTGTCGCGGCCGGAAGAAGACCGCGAAGTCTTCACCGCCAAGGTCTCCGGCCTGTTCCCGACCAAGGAAGACTTCAAGCGCATGCTGCCCGCCGTGCTGCGCGGCACGGCGCTCGGCGCGGCGCTGGGCATCCTGCCCGGCGGCGGCGCGCTGCTGGCGGCCTTCGCGGCCTACACCATCGAGAAGAAGACCAAGCTGCATCCGGGCGAAGTGCCGTTCGGCAAGGGCAACATCCGCGGCGTGGCCGCGCCCGAGTCGGCCAACAACGCCGGCGCCCAGACCTCCTTCATCCCGCTGCTCACGCTGGGCATTCCGCCCAACGCCGTGATGGCGCTGATGGTCGGCGCGATGACGATCCACAACATCCAGCCGGGTCCGCAGGTCATGACCAGCAACCCCGAGCTGTTCTGGGGCCTGATCGCCTCGATGTGGCTCGGCAACGCGATGCTGATCATCCTGAACCTGCCGCTGATCGGCATGTGGATCAAGCTGCTGTCGGTGCCCTACAAGTACCTGTTCCCGGCGATCGTGCTGTTCTGTGCCATCGGCGTCTACTCGACCAACAACAACACCTTCGACATCTGGATGGTGGCGGCCTTCGGCTTCATCGGCTATGCCTTCTTCAAGCTGGGCTGCGAGCCGGCGCCGCTGCTGCTGGGCTTCATCCTGGGGCCGATGATGGAAGAGAACCTGCGCCGCGCCCTGCTGTTGTCGCGCGGCGACTGGATCGTCTTCGTGACGCGGCCGATCTCGGCCGGCCTGCTGGCCGCGGCGCTGCTGCTGCTGATCATCGTGCTGCTGCCGGCGGTGAAGTCCAAGCGCGAAGAAGCCTTCGTCGAGGATTGATCCCCTTCGCCTCGCGGCAAGCAAGAAAACGGCGCCTTCGGGTGCCGTTTTTTTTTATGCCGGCTTGGGCGCGCGCGGCGGCTTCATGTGCTGCCGCGCCATGGCCAGGAAGGCCAGGGCGGCGGGGTTGAGCGGATGCTTGGCCAACCGCACGGCGACCACCGGATATTCCAGCGTCGGGCGCGTGACCGCCACCGCCCGCAGGTTGCCCGGCATCAGGACCTCGACGTAGCGCGGCAGCAGCGCGACGCCGGCACCGGCCTGGATCAGCCCGAAGGCCGTCGACAGCATCGACACGTGATGGGCCACCCGCGGATACACGTTGGCCACGCTCGACAGCTGCCGGCTGACCGCGCGCCAGATGTTGGCGTCCGGATTGACATGGATGAACGGCAGTGACTCCAGGTGGCGGGCATCGATCACCACCCGCTGCGCCAGCGGGTGGTCGTCGCGAACGAACAGGGCCATCCGCTCGACGAACAGCGGCTCGGTCGCCAGTTCCGAATGCCGCTGGCCGATGTCCGAGCCGAAGCCCAGGTCGGCCTCCTGCGACAGGATCCGCGAAATCATCTGCTCGGCCGTGCTGTCCATCAGCGTGGTCGCGAGCGCCGGGTACTGCTGCGAGAAGCGGCCCAGCAGGGGCGGCAGCAGGGCGCCCGCCGTGAGGTGGCCCACCGCCAGCACCACGCGCCCTTCGCGAAGCTGGGACTGCGAGCGGCAGGCGCCGACCGACTCGTCGATCAGCCGCAGCGCACGCACCGCGGTGTCGACCATCATCTGGCCCGCATTGGTGATGCGGATGCGGCGACCGCGCACGACCAGCGGCTGTCCGAGCTCGTGTTCCATGCGCTTGATCAGGTGGCTGATCGCGGGCTGGGTCAGCTGCAGGGCCTCCGCCGCCAGGGTGAAGCTGCCGGTGTCGGCGACCGCCGCCAGCGCCCGCAGCTGTTGCAGGGAGATCTCTTCGCCGGCGATCCGAGTCATAAATTCAATTCATAGTTCGATAAACCGGATTATCTGGCTTGATGCGCCAGCCTTGCATAGCATCGGAATTCCGTCCACAGGGAACAAAATCGAGACCATGAAACGAATCCAGTTCATCCAGGCCTGCGCCGCTGCGTTGTGCCTGGCAGCGTCCTCCGCCAGCCTCGCGCAGGGCTATCCGACCAAGCCGATCCGCCTGATCGTGCCGTTTCCGGCCGGCGGCGCCACCGACCTGTTCGCGCGCACCTTGTCGCAGAAGATGGGCGAGAAGCTCGGCACCACGCTGGTGATCGACAACAAGCCCGGCGCCGGCGGCGCGATCGGTTCCGACATGGCCGCCAAGGCGACGCCCGACGGCTACACGCTGCTGCTGGCCACCACCAGCACCCATTCGATCGGCCCGGCGATCACCCCCAAGCTGCCCTACGACACGGTGCGCGACTTCACGCCGATCGCCCACGTGGGCGATGCGCCGAGCATCATGCTGGTGCCCAACAACTCGCCCGCCAAGACGGTGCGCGAGTGGATCGACTACGCCAAGAAGAACCCCGGCAAGCTCAACTACGCGTCGAGCGGCAACGGCACGATCGTCCAGCTCACGGCCGAGCTGTTCAAGTCGCAGGCCGGCGTGTTCGTCACCCACATCCCGTACAAGGGCACGGCGCTGGCGATCCCCGACCTGATCACCGGCAAGGTCGACGTGCTGTTCGATTCGCTGCCGACCGGCATGCCGCACGTGCGCGACGGCCGGCTGCGTGCGCTGGGCGTGACCACGCTCAAGCGCAGCCCGCTGGCGCCCGAGCTGCCGCCGATCGCCGATGTGCTGCCGGGCTTCGAGTCCAACACCTGGTTCGGCCTCTATGGCCCGAAGGGCCTGCCGGCCGACATGGTGGCCCGCATCAACACGGCCGCCAACCAGTCGCTGAGCGACCCCGAGGTGCGCGACAAGCTGGCGCGCCTGGGCATCGAGCCCACCACCAGCACGCCGGCGCAGCTCGCGAGCCTGGTGGCGGCCGACGCGGCCAAGTGGAAGCAGATCATCACCGACAGGAAGATCACGGGCGACTGACATGAAATTCGACTACGCAAACCCCTACACCACGACCCGCATTCCGGTCTTCGCCCGCAACGTCGTCTCGACCTCGCACCCGCTGGCGGCCCAGGCCGGCCTGCGGATCCTGCAGCAGGGCGGCAATGCGGTCGACGCCGCGGTGGCGACCGCGGCGGTCATGACGCTGGTCGAGCCGGTCAGCAACGGCCTCGGCAGCGATGCCTTCTGCATCCTCTGGGACGGCAAGAAGCTGCATGGCCTCAACGCCTCGGGCTGCGCGCCCGCTGCGTGGACGCCCGAATACTTCCGCAAGAAGCACGGCGCCGACGCCGCGACGCCGCCGATGCGCGGCATGGACTCGGTCACGGTGCCGGGTGCGGTGGGCAGCTGGGTCGCGCTGTCGGAGCGCTTCGGCAAGCTGCCCTTCGCCGACCTCATGGCGCCGGCGATCGAGATCGCCGAGCGCGGCTACCTGATGCCGCCGGTGGTGCAGCAGAAGTGGGCCGCGGCGACGCCGGTGCTCCAGTCGCAGCCCGGTTTCGCGCAGACTTTCCTGCCCTGGGGCCGCGCGCCCGAAGTCGGCGAACTGTTCCGCTTCCCGGCCGCGGCGCGCGCCTTGAAGGCCATCGCGGCCACCAAGGGCGACGCCTTCTACGGCGGCGAGATCGCCGCCGCGCTGGAGAAGTTCTCGAACCAGCACGGCGGCAGCCTGAAGGCCAGCGACCTCGCCGGCTGGAAGCCCGAATGGGTCGAGCCCATCGGCCAGGACTACCGCGGCCACCGGCTGCACGAGATCCCGCCCAACGGCCAGGGCATCGCGGCGCTGATCGCGCTCGGCATCCTCCAGCATTTCGACATCGGCTCGATCCCGGTCGACTCGGTGCGCTCCCAGCACCTGCAGATCGAGGCCATGAAGCTGGCTTTCGCCGACACCTACCGCTACGTGTCCGAGCCATCGTCGATGGAGGTGACACCGCTGCAAATGCTCGATGGCGCCTACCTGGCCTCGCGTGCCAAACTGATCGACGTGAACAAGGCGCAGGACTTCCAGGCCGGCAACCCGGTCAAGGGCGGCACCATCTACCTGACCGCGGCCGACGAGAGCGGCATGATGGTGAGCTTCATCCAGAGCAACTACATGGGCTTCGGCTCGGGCTGCGTCGAGCCCGAGTTCGGCATCAGCCTGCAGAACCGCGGCCACGGCTTCAGCCTCAAGGACGGCAGCCCGAACCTGGTGGCGCCGGGCAAGCGCCCGTTCCACACCATCATCCCGGCCTTCCTCACCAAGGACGGCGCGCCGGTCATGAGCTTCGGCGTGATGGGCGGCAACATGCAGCCGCAGGGCCACATGCAGACGCTGGTGCGCATGCTCGACTACGGGCAGAACCCGCAGGCGGCCTGCGACGCACCGCGCTGGCGCTTCAACTCCGGGGTCGAGATCAACGTCGAGGCCGCGATGGACCCGGCCACGGTGCAGGGGCTGTCGGCGCTAGGCCACAAGGTCGACGTCATCAACGACTCCTACCAGGATTTCGGCGCCGGCCAGTTCATCTGGCGCACGGGCGACCCGGCAGTCGAAGGCTACGTGGCCGCCAGCGATGCGCGCCGCGACGGCTTGGCCGCGGGGTTCTAGATGGCCCCCACGCTCCCCCACTGCGTGTGGGTCGCTGCCCCCCGAGGGGGCGCAGGCCGCCTTGGGGCGGCCCGGCGTCGGCCTGAGCCTTGATGCAAGCCCAGGCTGCGACGCACCACGCCGCACGCAAGAGCCTCGCGCCGGGCCTGGCGCTCGCCACCTTCGGCGCGATCGCCTTCAGCGGCAAGGCGATCATCGTCAAGCTGGCCTACCGTCACGGCGTCGACGCCGTGACGCTGATCATGCTGCGCATGCTGTTCGCGCTGCCGCTGTTCGCCCTGATGGCGTGGTGGGCCGGGCGCGGCAAGCCGGCGCTCACGCGGCGCGACTGGTTCGGGGTCGTCGGGCTGGGCTTCTCGGGCTACTACCTGTCGAGCTTTCTCGACTTCGCCGGCCTGGCCTACATCACGGCCAGCCTGGAGCGGCTGATCCTCTACCTCAACCCGACCCTGGTGCTGCTGTTCGGCTGGATCGTCTACCGGCGCCGCATCACGCGCTTGCAGTTCGCCGGCATGGCGGTCAGCTATTCGGGCGTGCTGCTGGTGTTCGGCCACGAAGTCAGCCTGGGCCAGAGCGCGGCCGCCGCCTGGGGCGCCCTGCTGGTGTTCCTGAGCGCGGTGAGCTATGCGGTCTACCTGGTCGCCAGCGGCGAGTTCGTCAAGCGGCTCGGCTCGCTGCGCCTGGTCGGGCTGGCGACCAGCGTGGCCTGCCTGCTGTGCATCGCCCAGTTCCTGCTGCTGCGGCCGATGAGCGCCGCCTTCGAGGTGGCGCCCGAGGTGATCTGGCTGTCGGTGCTCAACGCCACGCTGTGCACCGCGGTGCCTGTCCTCGCCGTCATGATGGCGATCGAGCGCATCGGCCCCGCGATGGCGGCACAAACGGGTATGGTCGGGCCGATGTCGACGATCCTGATGGGGGTGCTGCTGCTCGGCGAGCCCTTCACCCTCTGGATCGCGGCCGGCACGGTGCTGGTCGTCACCGGCATCTTTGTCTTCACACGAACGGGGCGCTGAGCCCGAAGGAATCAACATGGACCTGGGTATCGCAGGCAGGACGGCGCTGGTGGGCGGCGCCAGCAAGGGTTTGGGCTACGGCTGCGCCGAAGCGCTGGTGCGCGAGGGCGTCAACGTGGTGGTCATGGCGCGCGGCGCCGAGGCGCTGGACGCCGCGGCCAGGCAGCTGCAGGCCGTGGCGGCGACGGCGCCCGGCAAGCCCTTCGTGAAGCACGCGGCGGCCGACATCACGACCCCCGAAGGCCGCGCCGCGGCCTTTGCGCTGCATGCCGACTTCGACATCGTGGTCACCAATGCCGGCGGCCCGCCGCCCGGCGACTTCCGCGACTGGGACCGCGAGGCCTGGATCAAGGCGCTCGACGCCAACATGCTGACGCCGATCGAGCTGATCAAGGCCACGGTCGACGGCATGGCGGCGCGCGGCTTCGGGCGCATCGTCAACATCACCTCGAGTTCGGTCAAGGCGCCGATCGACATCCTGGGCCTGAGCAACGGCGCGCGCAGCGGCCTGACCGGCTTCGTCGCCGGCGTGGCGCGCACCGGGCTGGCAGCCAAGGGCGTGACCCTCAACAACCTGCTGCCGGGCGCGTTCGACACCGACCGGCTCAAGGGCACGCTGGTGGGCGCGGCCAAGAAGACCGGCCAGGACATCGACGCGATCCGCGCCAGCCGCCAGAAGAGCATCCCGGCCGGCCGCTTCGGCACCGCCGCCGAGTTCGGCGCCATCTGCGCCTTCCTCTGCAGCATGCATGCCGGCTACATCACCGGCCAGAACGTGCTGGCCGACGGCGGCGCCTACCCCGGAACCTATTGATCCACGTCGACCAGGAGACGCGAATGAAGAGCAAGGCAGTGCGCATCGACCGCCACGGCGGTCCCGAGGAACTCAAGATCGTCGAGGTCGAGGTCGGGGACCCCGGCCCCGGCGAGATCCGGATCCGCCACAAGGCCGTGGGCCTGAACTTCATCGACACCTACCAGCGCAGCGGGCTCTATCCGTTCGCGATGCCGCTGCAGCTGGGCATGGAGGCTTCGGGCGTGGTCGAGGCGGTGGGCGAGGGGGTCACGCACCTGAAGGCCGGCGACCGCGCGGCCTACGCCAGTCCGCCCCCGGGCTCCTACTGCGAGCTGCGCGTCATGCCGGCCAAGACCGTCTGCAGGCTGCCCGATGCGATCTCCTTCGAGACCGGCGCCGCGATGATGCTGAAGGGCCTGACGACCCAGTACCTGCTGCGCCGGACCTTGCCGGCCGAAGGCCTCCAGCCGGGCGACTTCATCGTCTTCCATGCCGCGGCCGGCGGCGTCGGCCTGATCGCCTGCCAATGGGCGAAGGCGCTCGGCCTGCAGCTCATCGGCACCGCCGGCACCGACGCCAAGTGCCAGCTCGCGCTGGCCCACGGCGCCGCGCATGCGATCAACTACAGCAAGGAGAACTTCGCCGAGCGCGTGAAGGAGATCACCGGCGGCAAGGGGGTCAAGGTGGTCTACGACTCGGTCGGCAAGGACACCTTCGAAGGCTCGCTGGCCTGCCTGCGGCCGTTCGGCCTGCTGGCGGTTTTCGGCAACGGCTCGGGTCCGGTGTCGGCCTTCAACCTCGGCCTGCTGGCCAAGGGCTCCTACTACGTCACGCGCCCGACGCTGTTCACCCACATCGCGACGCGCGAAACCACCCAGGCGATGGCGGACGAGCTGTTCGCGATCGTCGAGAGCGGCGCCGTGAAGATCCCGATCGACCAGCGCTACCCGCTCGAAGACGTGCAGCAAGCCCACCGCGATCTGGAAGCCCGCAAGACCACCGGCTGCACCATCCTCACGCTGTAGGCTAGAGCGTCCCGAGCCTTGACTCGCGCATCCGGGTCGGGGCCAGCGCGCCGGCCGACTCCAGGATCGGATAGGCGATCGAGCAGATGTGCGAGTTGATTCGCTTCAGGTCGCTGATCAGGTCGATGTGCAGCGAGCTGGTCTCGATGCTCAGCGTGGTCTGGTCCGACAGGCGTCCGAGGTGGGTGGTCGCGTAGGCGCGCTCCAGGTCGCGGAAGCGCGCCTTTTCCTCCAGCAGCCTCTGGGCGTCGCGCACGCTGCCGTTCAGGAACACGCTCATGCTCAGCCGCAGGTTGGCCACCAGCCGCTCGTGCAGCTCGACGATCTCGCGCATCCCGGCCTCGGAGAAGTTGCGCTGCGGCTTGATCTTCTTGTCCTCGATGTCGATCACCACACGCTCGATGATGTCGCCGATCTGCTCCATGTTGATCGTGAAGCTGATGATGTCGGTCCAGCGCCGGCTCTCTTCCTCGCCCAGCGCCTCGCGCGAGATCTTCGTCATGTAGTACTTGATGGCCGAGTACAGCTCGTCGACCGTGTCATCGAGCTTGCGCAGCTCCTGGGCCAGCCGCAGGTCGTTGTTGCGGATCACGTTGAGCACGCCGATCAGCATGGTCTCGACCACGTCGGCCTGGTGCAGCGCCTCGCGCGCCGCGTTGGAGATCGCCAGCGACGGCGTCGACAGGGCCGAGGGGTCCAGGTGCTGCTGGCGCCGCGTGGCGGCCGGCTCGGGCGGCTCCGGCAGCAGCCGCGTCACCAGCCCGGCGACCCAGTCGGTGAGCCCGATGAAGCCGAGGCTCACGAGCACGTTGAAGGCCAGGTGGTAGAGCACGACGAACTGCGTCGCGTCCGAGATGTAGGGCCGGACCTCGCGCAGCCAGAGGCCGACGAAAGGTGCCGCGATCGCGACGCCGAGCAGCTTGAAGAGCAGGTTGCCGACCGTGACCTGCCGGACGGCGACCGTCGACTTGGCCGTGGTCAGCACCGCCAGCAGGCCGCTGCCGAGGTTGGCGCCGAGCACCAGGCCCATGGCGACGTCGAGCGGCACCACGTTCGAGCTGGCCATCGCCGCCACCAGCAGGACCACCGCCAGGCTCGAATAGGCGACGATCGCGAGCGCGGCGCCGATCGTGATCTCGAGCAGCACGTCGCTGCCGAGGCTGCCCAGCAGTTCGCGCATCGCCTGGCCGGCAAACAGCGGTCCGGTGGCCGCGACCACCAGCTGCAGCGCGAGCAGCATCAGGCCGAGCCCGATCAGCACGCGCCCGACCCGCCCGGCCACGCTGGACGGCCGCGTGATGAACAGCACCACGCCGACGAAGATGAAGAGCGGCGACAGCCATGAGAGGTCGGCCGAGAACAGCACCGACATCAGCGCGGTGCCGATGTCCGCGCCGCGCATCACCGCCAGCGCGGCCGGCAGGGTCACGAGGCCCTGGCCGACGAAGGACGAGGTCATGAGCGAGGTCGCGGTGCTCGACTGCACCAGGGCCGTCACGCCGATGCCCGACAGGGCGGCCGTGAAGCGGTTGCGCATGCTCTGGACCAGGATCTTGCGCAGGTTCGCACCGAAGACGCGCAGCACGCCGGTGCGAACGAGATGGGTGCCCCACACCAGCAGCGCCACGGCTGCGAGCAGATTCAACAGATGCTTCATGGAAGGCGACGACTATACGCCGCCCTCGCAAGGGCTATTTCTTGCCGCGCCGCACGCGCAGCAGTTCGTCCAGGATCAGGCAGATCGCTCCGATGGTGATCGCGCTGTCGGCGACGTTGAAGGCCGGGAAGTGGCGCCCGGCGAGGTGGAAGTCGAGGAAGTCGACCACGTAGCCGTGCATCATCCGGTCGATCACGTTGCCGATCGCGCCGCCCAGGATCGCCGCCATCGAGAACGAGAACAGCTTCTGGCCGGCGTGCGACTTCAGCATCCAGACGATGAAGACCGCCGCGGCGACGCCGATCGCGGTGAAGAACCAGCGCTGCCAGCCCGACGAATCGGCCAGGAACGAGAAGGCCGCGCCGGTGTTGTGGGCCCGGACCACGTTGAAGAAGCTGGTGACGTAGGTGGCGTCGCCGTACTTGTAGTAGCCGAGGATCAGCGTCTTGGTGAACTGGTCGATGATCACGATCACCAGCGCGAGGCCGAGCCAGGGCCAGATGCCGAGGCCCGACCCGCCCGAAGATTTGCGGGCCATCAGGCGAGTGTCCTTTGTTCTCCGGCGCCGTACAGGTTGCTGGTGCAGCGGCCGCACAGGCCGGGGTGCGCGGCATCGTGGCCGACGTCGTCGCGCCAGTGCCAGCAGCGCTCGCACTTGGTCGCCGCGCTCGCCGTCACCTGGATCGACAGGGCGTCGCCCGCGGCCAGGGTCACCGCCGAGGTGATCAGCACGAACTTCAGGTCGTCGGCCAGCGAGGCCAGCAGCGCATGGTCGTCGGCCGCGGCGGCGATCGCCACGTTGGCCTGCAGCGACGAGCCGACCTGGCCGGCGCTGCGCACGGTCTCGATCTCCTTGTTGACCGCGTCGCGGATCTCGCGGATGCGGGTCCACCTGGCCAGCAGCGCGGCATCGGGTGTGCCGAGGTCGCTGTAGGTCTGGACGAAGATCGAGCGGCCGTCGCCGCAGAACTTCCAGGCCTCCTCGGCCGTGAAGCTCAGGAACGGCGCCATCCAGCGCAGCATCGCCTGCGTGATGTGCCAGAGCGCGGTCTGGGCGCTGCGGCGCGCATGCGAGCCGGGCGCGGTGGTGTAGAGCCGGTCCTTGAGCACGTCGAGGTAGAAGGCGCCGAGGTCTTCCGAGCAATACACCTGCAGCTTGGCCACCACCGGGTGGAACTCGTAGACCTTGTAGTGCGCCAGGATCTCGGCCTGGAACTCGGCTGCACGCGCAAGCGCGTAGCGGTCGATCTCGAGCAGCTGGTCGAGCGGCACCGCGTCCTTCGCGATGTCGAAGTCGCTGGTGTTGGCCAGCAGGAAGCGCAGCGTGTTGCGGATCCGGCGATAGGCGTCGACCACCCGCGCGAGGATCTTGTCGTCGCCCGCGATGTCGCCCGAGTAGTCGCTGGCGGCCACCCACAGGCGGGTGATCTCGGCGCCGAGCTTCTTGTTGACCTCCTGCGGGTCGATGCCGTTGCCGAGCGACTTGCTCATCTTGCGGCCCTGGCTGTCGACCGTGAAGCCGTGCGTGAGCAGGCCGCGGTAGGGCGCGCGGCCTTCGAGCGCGCAGGCGATCAGCAGCGACGAATGGAACCAGCCGCGGTGCTGGTCATGGCCTTCGAGGTAGAGATCGGCCTCGGGGCCGGTCTCGTGGTGCACGTTCGGATGGGTGCCGCGCAGCACGTGCCAGAAGGTCGAGCCCGAATCGAACCAGACCTCGAGGATGTCGGTGCTCTTGGTGTAGTGCGGCGCGTCCTCGGCGCCGAGGATCTCCTCGGTCGTCACGCGGCTCCAGGCCTCGATGCCGCCCTGCTCGACGATCGCCGCGGCCTGGTCGAGGATTTCCATCGTGCGCGGGTGCAGCTCGCCCGAATCCCTGTGCAGGAAGAACGGGATCGGCACCCCCCAGCTGCGCTGGCGGCTGATGCACCAGTCGGGCCGGTTGGCGATCATGTCGTGCAGCCGCGCCTTGCCGTTCTCCGGGTAGAAGGTGGTCTGTTCGATGGCTTCGAGCGCGGTCTGGCGCAGCGTCCTGGGCGCCTTGTCCTTGGTGAACACGCCTTCGCCCTCGTCCATGCGGATGAACCACTGGGCCGCGGCGCGGTAGATCACCGGCGTCTTGTGGCGCCAGCAGTGCGGGTAGCTGTGGCTGATGGCTTCGGTCGTCATCAGGCGGCCGGCATCGCGCAGCGCCTGGATGATCACCGGCACCGCCTTCCAGATGTTCTGGCCGCCGAACAGCGGGAAATCCGGCGCGTACGAGCCGTTGCCCTGCACCGGATTCAGGATGTCGTCGTAGGACAGGCCGTGCGCCACGCAGGAGTTGAAGTCGTCCAGGCCGTAGGCCGGCGAGGAATGGACCAGGCCGGTGCCGTCGTCGGCGGTCGCGTAGTCGGCCAGGTAGACCGGCGACAGGCGGCGGAAGCCGGCATCGACGTCGTACAGCGGATGCTCGAACTCGAGCCCGCCGAGCTTCTCGCCCTTGACCGTGGCCAGCACGGTGCCGTCGAGCGCATAGCGGTTCATGCACATCTCGACCAGGGAGGCCGCCAGCACCAGCAGGCCGCGCTCGGTGTCGACCAGCGCGTAGTCGAGCTCGGGGTTGAGGTTGATGGCCTGGTTGGCCGGGATGGTCCAGGCGGTGGTGGTCCAGATGACCGCGAAGGCGTCCTTGGCCAGCGACGGCAGGCCGAAGGCGGCCGCCAGCTTGGCCGGATCGTGGGCCTTGAAGGCGACGTCGAGGGTCTGCGACTTCTTGTCGGCGTACTCGATCTCGAACTCGGCCAGCGACGAGCCGCAGTCGAAGCACCAGTAGACCGGCTTCAGGCCCCGGTAGACGAAGCCGCGCTCGATCACGCGCTTGAAGGCGCGCAGCTCGCCCGCTTCATTGGCGAAATCCATCGTCTTGTAGGGATGGTCCCATTCGCCCAGCACGCCCAGGCGCTGGAAGTCGACCATCTGCTGGGCGATCTGCTCGGTGGCGTAGGCGCGGCTCTTGGCCTGCATCTCGTCGCGGCTCAGGTTGCGGCCGTACTTCTTCTCGATCGCGTTCTCGATCGGCAGCCCGTGGCAGTCCCAGCCCGGCACGTAGAGCGCGTCGTAGCCTTCGAGCTGGCGCGCCTTGGTGATCATGTCCTTCAGGATCTTGTTCACCGCGTGGCCCATGTGGATCTGGCCGTTGGCGTAGGGGGGGCCGTCGTGCAGGATGAACTTGGGCGCGCCGTGGCGGGCGTCGCGCAGGCGCTGGTAGCGGCCTTCGTCGTGCCATTCCTTGACCCAGCCCGGCTCGCGCTTGGGCAGGTCGCCGCGCATCGGGAAGGGGGTGTCGGGCAGGTTCAGCGTGGCGCGGTAGTCGGTGGCGCCGTCGGTCTTGGTGTCAGCCATGGGGGTTCCAGAAATCTGCGCTGCCTTGCAGCGCTCGGGGATCGAGGGGGGCATGCGGCCCCTGGCATCCCAGGGCGGCCGAACGCGGCGGAAAGCGACGGTTTCCGCTCTAAATTCGGTCGCGCGTGGTCTGGCGATGGGTCTCGGCGTGGGTGGATGCAAAGAACGCGCGCGCGTCGCGGCCATCCTTCGCGATGCCCGCCGTCAGGGCCTCGAGGCTGGTGTAGCGCAATTCGTCGTGCAGTTTGTGCAGCAGTTCCACGCGCACGATTTTACCGTAGGCCCCCTCGCTGCCCAGTTCGGCGGGCCAATCGAGGCAGTGGGTTTCGAGCAACACCCGGCCGGCGTTGACGTCGTTGGCGTCCAGCGAAGGGCGTACGCCCAGGTTGGCGACCCCCGGCAGCGGTGTGTCGGCCAGCCCGTGCACCAGCACCGCGAAGATGCCGCTGGCGGCCGGCTTCCAGTGCTTGAAACGCAGGTTGAGGGTCCGGAAGCCGTCGTTGCGGCCCGGCGCCGAGGCGCCCAGGGCGCGTCCCAGCTTGCGGCCGTGGACCACGTGGCCCGAGATCGCGTAGGGCCGGCCCAGCAGGGCCTGGACATCGGCCATCCGGCCTTCGGCCAGCGCTTCGCGAACGGCCGAGCTCGACACCCGCAGCCCGTGCACCTCGTAGCTGTTCATGCGGGCGACGTCGAAGCCGTGCTGCTCGCCGGCGCGGTCGAGCATCGCGTAGTCGCCGGCGCGCTTGGCGCCGAAACGGAAATCGTCGCCGACCAGCACGTAGCGCGCGCCCAGGCCTTCGATCAGCACGTGCTGGATGAATTCTTCCGGCGTCCGCGAGGCCAGCCGGGCATCGAAGGGCAGCACGATGGTCTGCGCCACGCCGCCGGCGGCGAGTTCGCCGAGCTTGTCGCGCAGGGTGCCGATGCGCGCCGGCGCCAGTTCGGGCCGCTTGGTGAGCGCCGCGAAGTAGTCGCGCGGGTGCGGCTCGAAGGTCAGCACGCAGCTCGGCAGCCCGCGCAGCCGCGCCTCGGTGTTGAGCAGCCCCAGCATGGCCTGGTGGCCACGGTGCACACCGTCGAAATTGCCAATGGTCAGGGCGCAGGCCGGAGCCACGCCCGGATGCCTGAAACCCCGGAAAACCTGCATTGTCAGTATCTTTTTGATAGCACTTTGCGCCCATGGAATGGGCACGTGAAGGCCTTTTTGTCACAAAGCCGGTATATTGTGACGCACTGCGTCATGCGCAAGCCTCTCAGGCGAGCGTCTTGTCCTGGTCTTTCCGTGGTTCTCTTTTCTTGAGGAGGCGTCTGGTGAAGGTCTTGAAGCTGTCGGCCCAAGGGCTGCCCCAATCGTGGATTTCGCTCGAGCAGGCGGTGATCCACTACGCCTCCGACGAGGTCCGCTGGGAAGTGGGCGCGCAGGTGGCGGTGTTCCGGGGCGGCCACAACGCGGTCACCGGCCAGCAGTCGCAGATCGCGATCAACAGCATCATCGGCACCAAGGGCGTGCCGCGCATCAATCCCTTCACGCAGCGCCCGGGCCTCACCAACAGCAAGCTGTTCGCCCGCGACCGCAATGTCTGCGCGTACTGCGGCGGCCACTTCCACGAAGACGAACTCACGCGCGAGCACATCATCCCGTTCGCCCAGAAGGGCATCGACACCTGGATGAACGTGGTCACGGCCTGCCGCCCCTGCAACCATCGCAAGAGCAGCCGCACGCCCGAGCAGGCCGGCATGGCGCTGCTGTACGCGCCCTACGTGCCCAGCCTGTGGGAGGATTTCATCCTGCGCAACCGCCGCATCCTGGCGGACCAGATGGAGTTTCTGATGGCCCACCTGCCGCAGAGTTCGAGGCTGCACGGATAGGCGAACCGCAGCCGTCAGTAGGTCAGTTCGAGCACGCTGACCTCTCCCTGCGCCAGCGGCCAGGTGCGCCCCACCACGCGTTCGCCATTGAACTCGGCTTCCACCGGCCGCGGCGCGTCGCTGCCCAGCTTGATCTTCGAGCTCGACACGCCGGCACCCTTCGGCGGCACGCCCGGTGGCGTCGATTGGCCGTCGAAGCGCATGCGGTCGCGCTCGGCATCGAAATAGCCGCGCGGCCGCGTGAAGATCACCAGGGCCCGGGCGTCGCGATCGGCCTCCGCGATGCGTTCCGGACGCAGCTGGACGATGCCGCTCGAGCGCGGGAAGGCGTTGCGGTAGATGTGGGTCGTGGCGTAGCCGGGCGCCGCCAGGACGAACTCGTAGGCGGTGTCGGGGCGGCCGGCGAACGGCCCCCAGCGGCCGTCCGTCCCGATCGCCTGGTCCCAGGCCGCGGGGCCGCGCCGGATTCCGCTGGCCGGGTCGACCGCGAACACCGTCAGGCGGGCGCCCGCCAGCGGCAGGTTGTCGGGAAAATTGCCGCTCGCGGGGTTCGTCGGATCGAGGCCCAGGCCCGTGACCTTGCCGGACAGCGCCACCGAATCTTCGGGGATCGGCTGAAGGGTGCGCGGCGCCTCGCCGGTGAGGAAGCGCCAGGTCGCCTCGAAGGCGGCCGGCGAGAAGGATGTCTCGCGGTGGTCGACCCGCGGCAGCACCAGGTTGGTCGCGCCCTTGAGCGCCGGCCCGTCGAAGCCGATCAGCGTCGGCTGGCCCTTGCTGCCGATCCAGAGGCCGTCGGGCTGGGCGTACTTGTCATTGTTGTCCGAGCGCAGCGTGAGCCATTTCACGCCCGGCGTCACCTCGTGGCCCTCGGCGTTCTTCGGTGCGTTGAGCCGCTGCAGGAAAGCGCTCAAGCCGGAGAACTCGCTGCCCTCGGCGCGCCCTTTCACGGCCCAGATGCCGTGCGCCGGATTGCCGCCCAGCACCACGTGGCTCACGACCCGGTCGCCGCCGCCGTTCTGCACATAGTTGCGGATCGTGTTGCCGCCGCGCGAGTTGCCGATCAGCACGACCTGGGTGGCGCCGGTGCTTTTCAGGACCCGTTCCACCTCGGCCTTCAGAAAGGCCATCGATTCGGCGGTCGAGCTTCGTCCCGGCTGCGCCACGCCGTCGTCGTCGCGCGCCAGCGGGAAGGGCTGGTCGGCCGCGAACAGGCGGTCGCGCGGCCAGCCGTTCGATTCGAAGCGCCAGATCGTGGTCTGCCACAGCGCCGCCGAATCGCCGTTGCCGTGGACGAACACGATCGGCGGCCGCTCGCCGGTCGGCACGGTGGTCGAACAGGCAGCGAGCAGGGCAGTTGCGCAACCGAGCGCGATCAGGTGGCGGCGAGTGTGCATGGAATGACGGGTCTCGATTGAAAATGAAAGCGCCCGCGGGCAAGGCCAGCGGGCGCGAAGGACTATCGGGCCGAACAGCGATCGACGGTCAGGCGAACACCCCCGCCGTGTCCTGCATGCGGGCCGAGACCTCGCCCAGGTGATGCAGGCTGTCGCCGAAGGTCATCTCGAGCTGCGTGAGCTTGCGGAAGTAGTGGCTGCCGATGTATTCGTCGGTCACGCCGATGCCGCCGTGCAGCTGCACCGACTGCTGGCCCACGAAGCGCATCGAGACGCCGAGCTGGTACTTGGCGCGGGCCATCGCCTGGCGCCGTTCGGCCGCCGGCGCATTCAGCTTGAGGCTGGCGTAGTAGCTCATCGAGCGCGCCAGTTCGACCTGCATCTTCATGTCGGCGAGGCGGTGGCGCAGCGCCTGGAAGGTGGCGATCGCGACGCCGAACTGCTTGCGCGTGTTCATGTAGTCGACCGTCACCGCGAGCGTCTGGTCCATCACGCCGACGGCTTCGGCGCAGGTCGAGGCGATGCCGATGTCGACCCCGTGCTCGAGCGCCGCCAAGCCGTCGCGCGTGACCAGCGTGGCGGCAGCGCCGTCGAACACCACTTCGGCCGCGCGGCTGCCGTCCTGGGTGCCGTAGCCGCGGGCAGCCACGCCGTCGGCCGCGCGCTCGACCAGGAACAGGGCGATCTTGCCGTCGAGCTGCGCCGGCACCAGGAAGGCATCGGCCTCGTCGCCGGCCGGCACCAGGCTCTTGGTGCCGTGCAGCGTGAAGCTGTCGCCGGCCTTCTGCGCCTTGGCGTCGCAGACATCGAGCCGGTAGCGCGCCTGGCGCTCCTGGTAGGCCAGCACCACCAGCGCCTGGCCGCCGGCGATGCGCGGCAGCCAGCTGTCCTTGGTGTCGGCGTCGGCGTGGCCGGCCAGCAGGGCGCCGGCAATGAAGGATTGCGCCAGCGGCTCTAGCACGATGCCGCGGCCCAGCTCTTCCATCACCACCATGCCCTCGACCGGGCCCATGCCCAGGCCGCCTTCGTCTTCTGGAATGTAGAGGCCGCCCAGCCCGAGTTCGGCCAGTTCGTCCCAGGCTTCGCGCGAGAAGCCGCCGGCGGCCTCGATGCCGCGGCGGCGCTCGAATCCATAGCCCTTTTCGACCCACTTGGCGACCGCGTCGCGAAGCTGCTGCTGGTCGTCGCTGAAATTGAAGTCCATTGCTTGATCCTTGTCAGTTCGCTTTCAACCCAGCACCGTCTGGGCGACGATGTTGCGCTGCACTTCGTTGCTGCCGCCGTAGATGGTGGTCTTGCGCATGTTGAAGTAGGTCGATGTGAGCGGGGCCAGCTGCGGATGGCCGCCCGGGAAGTTGCCCTGCCAGCCGGCTTCCATGGCCTCGCGGATCAGCGGCAGCGAGTACGGGCCGCCGGCCAGCATCATCAGCTCGGAGTAGCGCTGCTGGATCTCGCTGCCCTTGATCTTGAGCAGCCCGGCGATGTCGAGCGAGTTCTTGCCCGAGGTGGCGGCCGACAGCACCCGCAGCACCAGCATCTCGAGCGCGACCACGTCGACTTCGAGCTTGGCGATCTCGTCGCGGAAGCGGGCGTCTTCCCAGACGCCTTCGCTCTTGGCCAGGCGCTTGAGGCGCTCCAGCTCGCGCTTGGCGCGGTTGACGTCGGCGATGTTGGTGCGTTCGTGCGAGAGCAGGTGCTTGGCGTAGGTCCAGCCCTTGTTCTCCTCGCCGATCAGGTTCTCGGCCGGCACTTCGACGTTGTCGAAGAAGACCTCGTTGACCTCGTAGCCGCCGTCGAGCAGCTTGATCGGGCGCACCGTGACGCCCTTGGACTTCATGTCGACCAGCAGGAAGCTGATGCCGGTCTGGGGCTTGCCCTCGTTGCTGGTGCGGACCAGGCAGAAGATCCACTCGCCGTACTGGCCCAGCGTGGTCCAGGTCTTCTGGCCGTTGACGATGTACTTGTCGCCCTGCCGTTCGGCCTTGGTCTTGACCGAAGCCAGGTCCGAACCGGAACCCGGTTCGCTGTAGCCCTGGCTCCACCAGACCTCGCCGCTCGCGATGCCGGGCAGGAAGCGCTTCTGCTGCTCGGGGTTGCCGTAGGCCATGATCACCGGCGCCACCATCACGGGGCCGAAGGGAACGATGCGCGGCGCGCCGGCCAGCGCGGCCTCTTCCTCGAACAGGTGCTTCTCGACCGCGGTCCAGCCGGGGCCACCGAATTCCTTCGGCCAGCCGTAGCCCAGCCAGCCCTTCTTGCCGAGGATCTTGGCCCAGCGCTGCAGGTCGTCGCGCGTCAGTTCGAGCGCGTTGTGCACCTTGTGCGAGATGTCTTGGGGAAGGTTTTCTTTGACCCAGGCGCGAATATCTTCGCGGAACTTCTGTTCTTCGGGTGTGAAGCTCAAATCCATGCGTGCCTCGCTGTGTTGATCGATCCGCCGCGGACGCGGCGTGTCTCCGGAATCGCCGGTTTTAGCACGGTCGTGCGCTTCCGGGGTGTCCGCGCCGCGACAACGCGGGCGGCGGAAATGCGCAACGGATAATCCCGCGTCCGATGAAGAATATTGTGATCCTTATCTCCGGCGGCGGGTCGAACATGGCGGCCATCGTGCGGGCCGCCGAGCAGGAGCGCTGGGCCGCCCGATTCAATGCCCGCGTCGCCGCCGTCATCAGCAACAAGCCGGACGCGGCGGGCCTGGCCCTCGCGCGCGCGGCCGGCATCGCGACCGCGGTGGTCCCGCACAAGGACTTCGCCAGCCGCGAGGACTTCGACGCCGCGCTGGCGCAGGCCATCGACGCCCATGCGCCGTCGCTGGTGGTGCTGGCCGGCTTCATGCGCATCCTGACGCCGGGGTTCGTGACCCGCTACGCAGGCCGCCTGCTCAACATCCACCCCTCGCTGCTGCCCGCTTTCCCCGGGCTGCACACCCACCAGCGCGCCATCGAGGCCGGCTGCAAGGTGGCGGGCCTCACGGTGCACCAGGTGACGGTGGAACTCGACCACGGGCCGATCCTGGCCCAGGCGGTAGTGCCGGTGCTGCCCGACGACACCGCGGCGAGCCTGGCAGAACGTGTCCTTGTTCACGAACATCGGGTTTACCCGCAGGCAATTGCCGCGTGGCTAGTAGAAACAAAATGACACAATCAACGAGGTCTCATTTTTTCTCTTCGAGCTTCACGAAGCGCAGCTGTGACGAGCCGTCGATCTCCACGCGATCGCCAAACATGGCGGCCGGGCGCACCCAGAGGCCGCGCTCGCCGTAGAGCGCGCGGTAGAGCGTCATCGGCTCCAGCGTCTCGCTGTGGCGCGCGGTGCCCAGGACTTCGTATTCGCCGCCCTTGTAGTGGCGGTAGCGTCCGGGCGGGGTCTCGATCAGGGGTGGCAGGTCGTCGTCGTTCACGCTGTGTATTTCCTTCAGGGAATTGAAAGGTCGGGATGGATAGGGCGGATTTTGTTCATCTCGTGCGCCTGAGCGAGCATGCCAGCGCCGACGACAGCGACGGCTACCGGCGCGGGGTCGCGGTCTTCGCCGCGCTGGGCTACCTCTGGGTCTTCGCCTGCCTGGGGCTGGCGGTCGGGATCATCGCCTGGGTGGTCGGCGGGCTCGGCCAGGGCGCGCGCTTCAGCTTCACGCGGGGCTGGCTGCTGCTGTTCGCACTCGGTTTGCTGTGGGCCACGCTGCGCGCGCTCTGGGTGCGCTTCGACGAGCCCGACGGCGTCCCCCTCGAGCGCGCCGACGCGCCGGCGCTGTTCGAGGCGCTGGACCGTATCCGGCAGCGCATCGATGGCCCGGCGGTGCACCGCGTCTACCTCGACAGTGAATTCAACGCCAGCATCCGGCAGCTGCCGCGCTTCGGCCTCTTCGGCGGCGCGGTCAACCACCTCAGCATCGGCCTGCCGCTGCTGATGGCGCTGGATCGCCGGCGCCTGCTGTCGGTGCTGGCGCACGAATACGGGCACCTGCGCGGCAACCACGGCAAGCTGAGCGCCTGGATCTACCGCACCCGGATGTCATGGCTCAAGCTGGACGCCAGCTTCCAGCGCGACGAAGGCGTGATGGCGTTCGCGTCGCAGGCCTTCTTCCGCTGGTATTTCCCGCGCTTCGCGGCCAAGACCTTCGCGCTGGCGCGCCAGGACGAATACGAAGCCGACCGCGTGGCGGCCCGCCTGCTGGGCACGCGCGTGGTGGCCGGCGCCCTGACCGAGATCGTGGTCAAGAGCGCCTGGTATGCCGAGACCTTCTGGCCGGCGCACTGGTCGCGGGCGGCCGGTGAGCCGATCCCGGCCGGCCCGTTCTCCGCGATGGCATCGCAGCTGAGGACGCCGATGGCGCCGGACTTCGCGCGCGCCGCGCTGCGTGCCGCGCTGCGCAGCGTCAGCGATGTCGACGACACCCATCCGGTGTTGCGAGATCGCCTGGAAGCGCTCGACGAGAAGCCGGGCCTGCCGTCCTGGTCCGAGAAATCGGCGCTGGCGCTGCTGGCCGATGCGCCGCGCTGGACCGCCCATTTCGACGACGAATGGCGCCGCGACCATGCCACCGACTGGAAACAGCACCATGCCTACCTGGTGCGGGTCGGCGAGCGGGTGGCGGCACTGGCCGCCAGTGCCGGGCGCAACAACGCGGACGAAATGGTCGAGTGGGCCGACTGCGCCCGCCGCCTCGATGCCGCGGCCGACGTGCGTGGGCACTATGAGCGCGCCCTGCAGCTGACCGAGAACCACCCCGGCGCGCTGCGCGGACTGGCGCAGCTGCTGCCGGCGCAGGACCGCGGCGCCCGGCTCGCGGTGCTAGAGCGGCTGCACGAATCCAGCGTGGCCAGCCGTTGGTGGGCCGCCAGGACCGCGGTCGCCGCGCTCGAGGATCCCGATGCCGGCGGCCACGACGAACGCGCGCTCAAGCTCTGGCGCGAGCGGACCAAGACGGCGGAAGAAGCCGAGCAGCGGGCCTGGGAAGAGATCACCGCGACACCCTGCTTCAGCCAAATCACCCGCCACGACCTGAGCGAGTTCGAACTCGGCGAGCTGAAGGCCGATCTGGCGCGCTGCATGCCGGTGTCGCGGGCCTGGCTGGTGCGCAAGAACCTGCGCGAGTTCCCGTGGCGGCGGGCCTACGTGGTGTTCCTCGAGTTGCCGCAGATGGGCGACGACGAGCGCTGGCAGCTGTGCCGGCAGCTCGAACAGACCCTGAGCCTGCCGGGCGCCGCGCTGGTGCTGTGGGCCGGCTATTCGCCGACGCTGGAGCAGATCGAGCGCCAGGCCTTCGGCGAGATCTGGAGCCGGGCTGCCTGAGACAATCGGGGCATGCACCCCAAAGCCCTGCTTGACGCCACCGCCGACCTGGTCGGCCTGGTCCTGAAATTCGATCACCCGGCCGACCAGGTCGTTTCACGCTTCTTCCGCGACCACCGCGAGTTCGGGCCGCGCGAGCGTGCGACCCTGGCCGAGACGGTCTACACGGTACTGCGCAAGAAGCTGCTGTTCGACCACCTGTCGCCCTCGGGCAGCGGCCCGAAAGAGCGCCGGATGGCAATCCTCGGCTTTCACGGTCCGCGCGATTTCCTCAAGAGCGCCCTCAACGACACCGAAAAGCGCTGGCTCGACAACTGCGACGCCGTCAAGCAGGACGACCTGCTCGAGCGTCATCGCCACAACCTGCCCGAGTGGCTGGTGGCGCCGCTCAAGGCGCAGCTCGGCGACCAGTTCTGGCCGCTGGTCGAAAGCCTGCAGCAGCCGGCGCCGCTCGACCTGCGGGTCAACGCGCTCAGCGACAAGCGGCCCGATCTGCAGAAGGAGCTTGCCAAGGCGTCGATCAAGGCCGTCCCGACCCCGTTCTCGCCCTGGGGCCTGCGGGTCGACGGCAAGCCGGCGCTGAACAAGCTGGATGCCTTCACCCGCGGCGCGCTCGAGGTCCAGGACGAGGGTTCCCAACTGCTCGCGCTGCTGCTCGACGCCAAGCGCGGCGAAATGGTGGTTGATTTCTGCGCCGGCGCCGGCGGCAAGACCCTGGCCATCGGTGCCACCATGCGCAACACTGGCCGGCTCTATGCCTTCGATACTTCCGCCCACCGGCTCGATGCGCTGAAGCCCCGGCTGGCGCGCAGCGGTCTGTCGAACGTCCATCCGGCGGCCATCGCCCACGAGCGCGACGACCGCATCAAACGGCTGGCCGGCAA
Organism: Variovorax sp. 10N432; assembly: GCF_056394465.1. NCBI lineage: Bacteria > Pseudomonadati > Pseudomonadota > Betaproteobacteria > Burkholderiales > Comamonadaceae > Variovorax > Variovorax sp. 10N432. Next base: position 30,036 of record NZ_JBFTHX010000031.1, on the reverse strand, counting down.
GATCGACCGGGTGCTGGTCGACGCGCCGTGCTCGGGCCTGGGGACGCTGCGGCGCAACCCGGACCTGAAGTGGCGCCAGTCGCCGCAGTCGGTGCAGGAGCTGACGGTCAAGCAGGCCGCGATCCTTCAGAGCGCGGCCCGCCTGGTGAAATCGGGCGGCCGGCTGGTCTACGCCACCTGCAGCGTGCTGCCGGAGGAAAACGAGGCCATCGCCGAAGCCTTTGCTGCCGCGAACCCCGATTTCGAGCCGCAGGATGCGGCTGCGCTGCTGGCGGGATTGAAGGTGGAGGGCGCCGATGCGCTGTGCGCCGGCGGCGACAACGGCACCCGCTACCTGCGGCTATGGCCCCATCGGCATGCCACGGACGGTTTTTTTGCCGCCGTGTGGAACCGAAAATAGGCGGCAGGACCCAAAGAAGGGTAAAACTTGCGGCAAATCAAGGATTTAAGCCCCTTTTCAGGCTCGAACCTTTAAAATCGCTGGTTACCTGAAGGCTGCACCTTCGTGCGGCCATGGAGTACTGAACTCAATGTTGCTTCCTGACTCTGCCGTACTGAGCGCGGCCATCGACTGGCTCGGACACGGCTTGTGGGACCTCGCATGGTGGCAAGTCGTGCTGTACACGCTCGTCACCACGCACATCACGATCGCAGCGGTCACGATCTTCCTGCACCGGACGCAAACGCACCGGGCCATGGACCTGGGCCCGATTCCCTCGCATTTCTTCCGCTTCTGGCTCTGGCTTGGCACCGGCATGGTGACCAAGGAATGGGTCGCCATCCACCGCAAGCACCACGCCAAGTGCGAAACCGTGGACGATCCGCACAGCCCGCAGGTCAAGGGCATCGACGAAGTCATGTGGCGCGGCGCCGAGCTGTACCGCAAGGAATCCAAGAACAAGGAAACGATGGAGCGTTTCGGCCACGGCACGCCCAACGACTGGATCGAGCGCAACCTGTACACCCGCTACAGCTGGCAGGGCGTGGGCCTGATGCTGATCATCAACGTCGCCCTGTTCGGCATGCTCGGCCTGACTGTCTGGGCGGTGCAGATGCTCTGGATTCCGTTCTGGGCCGCCGGCGTCGTCAACGGCATCGGCCATTTCTGGGGCTACCGCAATTTCGAAGCCACCGACGCCAGCACCAACCTGATCCCCTGGGGGATCATCATCGGCGGCGAAGAGCTTCACAACAACCACCACACCTACCCGACCTCAGCCAAGTTCTCGGTCAAGAAGTACGAGTTCGACATCGGCTGGGTCTACATCAGCCTGATGCAGAAGATCGGCTGGGCCAAGGTCAAGAAGCTGCCGCCCAAGATGCAGTTGGGCGACGTGGTGCCGGTGGCCAACGAGAAGACCCTCGAGGCCGTGATCGCCAACCGCTATGAAGTCATGGCCGGCTATGCACGGGAAATGCGCCGTGCCACCCGCGAAGAGCTGGCGCAGCTCAAGGCCAAGGGCGCCGACCTGTCGGTACTGAAGGCGGCCAAGACCTGGCTGCACCGCGACGACGACAAGGTGCCGGCTGCTGCGCGCTCGAACCTGGTCCAGGCCCGCGCGGCCCACCCGGTGCTCGACAAGATGGTGACCATGCGCGAAGAGCTGCGCCAGTTGTGGCTCAACACCTCGAACTCGCGCGAACAGCTGGCGGCCGACCTGGCCGCCTGGTGCCACCGCGCCGAGGCCAGCGGCATCGCCGGCCTGCGCGAGTTCTCCACGCGCCTGCGTGCCGCTCGCGCCTGACGCTGCAGCGCCCCCACTGAAGAGCCGGCTTTAGCGCCGGCTTTTTCTTGCCTGCACAAATTGACGGGCAACAAAAAACCCGCTGGATCGCAGCGGGTTTTTTATGGAAAAGCGCCGAATTACTTCAGCTTGATTTCCTTGTATTCGACGTGCTTTCGTGCCTTCGGGTCGAACTTCATGATCGACATCTTTTCAGGCATCGTCTTCTTGTTCTTGCTGGTCGTGTAGAAATGGCCGGTACCCGCGGTGGATTCCAGCTTGATCTTCTCGCGTCCGCCTTTGCTCGTTGCCATGATTCAGCTCCTTAAGCTTGGCCGCGTGCACGCAGGTCTGCGAGCACGGCGTCGATGCCGTTCTTGTCGATCAGGCGCAGGGCAGCGCTCGAAACCCGCAGGCGAACCCAGCGGTTTTCCGTTTCGACCCAGAAACGACGGTATTGCAGGTTCGGCAGGAACCGGCGCTTGGTTTTGTTGTTGGCGTGGGAAACATTGTTTCCGACCATCGGGCCCTTGCCCGTGACTTCGCAGACGCGTGCCATGTTGGACACTCTTTCTTGAACAGCTGGCACCAAGGCAACGCAGCAGGGTTGCGTGGGTGGTTTGCAGCTTGACCTCGCCAGAAAACGGGTGGCGGTACCCCGGCTTGCCGCCCCGACCACATGGGTCAATTTCGGCAAWGCCTTGGATTATAGCCCAATCGCCCCCTCGGCTCCAGTGAGGCCGTCTGCCGCTTACTCCTGCTCGAGAAAGCGCTGGGCGTCGAGGGCGGCCATGCAGCCGGTCCCGGCGCTGGTGATGGCCTGGCGGTAGACATGGTCCTGCACGTCGCCGGCCGCGAACACGCCGGGCACGCTGGTCATGGTCGCGAAGCCCTGAAGGCCCGAGCGGGTGAGGATGTAGCCGTCCTTCATCTCGAGCTGGCCCTGGAAGATGTCGGTGTTCGGGTGGTGGCCGATGGCGATGAAACAGCCCTTGAGCTGCAAGTCCTCGGTGGCGCCGGTCTGGGTGTTCTTGAGCCGGATGCCGGTCACGCCCGAGTCGTCGCCGAGCACCTGCTCCAGCGTGTTGTGCACCTTGAGCTCGATCTTGCCCTCGGCCACCTTGGCGTGCAGCTTGTCGATCAGGATCGGCTCGGCTCGGAACTTGTCGCGCCGGTGCACCAGCGTGACCTTGCTGGCGATATTCGACAGGTACAGTGCCTCCTCGACCGCGGTGTTGCCGCCACCGATCACGCAGACTTCCTGCTCGCGGTAGAAGAAGCCGTCGCAGGTGGCGCAGCCCGAGACGCCGCGGCCCATGAAATGCTGCTCGGAATCGAGCCCCAGGTACTTGGCCGAGGCGCCGGTGGCGATGATCAGCGCGTCGCAGGTGTAGACGCCGCTGTCGCCGGTGAGGGTGAAGGGGCGCTGGCTGAAGTCGACCTTGCTGATGTGGTCGAAGACGATCTCGGTCTTGAAGCGCTCGGCGTGCTCCAGGAAGCGCTGCATCAGGTCGGGACCCTGCACGCCGTGGACGTCGGCCGGCCAGTTGTCCACTTCGGTGGTGGTCATGAGCTGGCCGCCCTGGGCCATGCCGGTGATCAGCATCGGTTCGAGATTGGCGCGCGCCGCGTAGACTGCCGCGGTGTAGCCGGCCGGGCCGGAGCCGAGAATGAGGACCTTAGCGTGGCGAGGGGATGACATGAGTAGAAAACCTAGGATTGGCGCTGCAGCAGCGTGTACATTTTCAGGGTGTTTGATAGATATGGAGTATCACCGTTCGGTTCAAGGCCGGCCGGTGGCTCCTTTCAATGGGGGCGATTGTATGAATCCATCGGTGATGCAATTGCGCCGTTTCGGGGATTGATGAATGTCGATGTTGTCCAATCTTGAGTTGCTCCGTCGCGTGCCTTTGTTCGCAGCGCTGACGCCCGCCCAGTCCGCAAGCATCGCGGACGCGATCGTCAAGAAGCGCTTCAAGCGCGCCGAGGTCGTGGTCGAACAGGGCAAGAAGTCGGATGCGCTCTACATCATCCTGACCGGCCGGGCCCGCGTCATGAGCACCGACAGCCGGGGCCGGGAAGTCATCCTGGCGACCTTGCATCCGGGCGACTATGTCGGCGAGATGAGCATGATCGACGACGAGCCGCATTCGGCCACGGTGCGCACCGAGATCCAGACCGACGTGCTGATGCTCGGCCGGGACGCCTTCGCGCGCTGCCTGCCCGAGAACTCCTCGATGTCCTACAACATCATGCGCGGCCTGGTGTCGCGCCTGCGCCATGCCGACCGCAAGATCGAATCGCTGGCACTGATGGATGTCTACGGCCGGGTGGCGCGTTCGCTGCTCGAGTTCGCGGTCGACGACGGCGAAGGCAACCTCAAGGTGCGCGACAAGATCTCGCGCCAGGACCTGGCCAAGATGGTCGGCGCGTCGCGCGAGATGGTCAGCCGCGTCATGAAGGACCTGGAGGAGCGCGGCTTCGTCCAGACCCAGGTCGATGGCTCGATGATCGTCAAGGAACGGCTCTCATCGCTCACCTGACAGTCAGGCCGGCGGCGCCGCAGCGCGCCGGCCACAACGTCGCCGGCCCTGACAACGCGGCCGTGGGCGTTTTCGTTGTAGTGTTGCCGGATCTCCTGCCCGCCGTCGCGGGCCGGACGGCCTGCCTTTCATGACTTATTCGCTCAATACCCTTCAAAACTCCGCGGCCGGCGAGCCGCAGCCGGTCCGGCTGCGCGCAATGCGCTTCGCCCACGAGATCACGCTGATCGCCGGTTTCGTCGTGCTGCTGTTCTGGCTGCTCGCGATGCTGAGCTTCACGCCGTCGGATGCCGCCTGGTCGACTTCGGGCACCGGGGGCGAGGTCAAGAACTGGGGCGGCCGCATCGGCGCCTGGCTGGCCGATGCCAGCTACTTCCTGGCCGGCTATTCGGTCTGGTGGTGCCTGGCGGCTGGGCTGCGGGTCTGGCTGTCCTCGCTGGCCGGATGGATGCGCGGCGGCGAGGCGGCCGCGGCCGAGCAAGCGCCGCGCGGGCCCTTCAATCGCAGTCGCCTGGCCTTCTGGTTCGGCCTGATCCTGCTGCTGTGCGCCAGCGCCATGCTCGAATGGTCGCGCCTCTATCGGCTCGAATTCCGGCTGCCGGGTCACGGCGGCGGGGTGCTCGGCTACCTGGTCGGCCCGGCCAGCGTGAAGTGGATGGGCTTCACCGGTTCGGCGCTGATCGCTATCGCCGGCGGCGTCATCGGCTCGGCCCTGGTGTTCCGTTTTTCCTGGGGCCAGATCGCCGAGCGCATCGGCTCGCGCCTGTATTCGCTGTTCGAGTCGCGGCGCGAGAAGCGCGAGATCGCCCAGGACATCGCCATGGGCAAGCAGGCGGTGCGCGAGCGCGAGGAACTGTCGGCTTTCGACAGCGGGCCCGAACCCGAGGTGCCCGACGAAGAGCTGCGCATTCTGCCGCGGCCCAAGCGGCGCGCGCCGTCGCCGCCGGTCCAGATCGAGCCGGCCCTGGCCGAGGTGCCGAAGAGCGACCGGGTGGCGAAGGAACGCCAGAAGCCGCTGTTCCGCGAGCTGCCCGACAGCAAGCTGCCGCAGGTCGACCTGCTCGATGCCGCGCAGGCGCGCCAGGAAACGGTGTCGCCCGACACGCTCGAGATGACCTCGCGCATGATCGAGAAGAAGCTCAAGGACTTCGGCGTCGAGGTCCGCGTGGTGCTGGCTTCGCCGGGTCCGGTGATCACCCGCTATGAGATCGAGCCCGCCACCGGCGTCAAGGGCTCGCAGATCGTGGGCCTCGCGAAGGACCTGGCGCGTTCGCTGTCGCTGGTGTCGATCCGCGTGGTCGAGACCATTCCCGGCAAGAACTACATGGCGCTCGAGCTGCCGAATGCCAAGCGGCAGTCGATCAGGCTCAGCGAGATCCTCGGATCGCAGGTCTACAACGAGGGCAAGTCGATGCTCACGATGGGCCTGGGCAAGGACATCATCGGCAATCCGGTGGTGGCCGACCTGGCCAAGATGCCGCACGTGCTGGTCGCCGGCACCACCGGCTCGGGCAAGTCGGTCGGCATCAACGCGATGATCCTGAGCCTCTTGTACAAGGCCGAGGCGCGCGACGTGCGCCTGCTCATGATCGATCCGAAGATGCTCGAGATGTCGGTCTACGAAGGCATCCCGCACCTGCTGGCGCCGGTCGTCACCGACATGCGGCAGGCGGCCCACGGCCTGAACTGGTGCGTGGCCGAGATGGAGCGCCGCTACAAGCTGATGAGCAAGCTGGGGGTGCGCAACCTGGCCGGCTACAACCAGAAGATCGACGAGGCCAAGGCGCGCGAGGAGTTCATCTACAACCCCTTCAGCCTGACGCCCGACAGCCCCGAGCCGCTGGCCCGCGAACCCCACATCGTGGTGGTGATCGACGAACTGGCCGACCTGATGATGGTTGTCGGCAAGAAGATCGAGGAGCTGATCGCCCGTCTGGCGCAGAAGGCGCGGGCGGCCGGCATCCACCTGATCCTGGCGACCCAGCGGCCCAGCGTCGACGTGATCACCGGCCTCATCAAGGCCAATATCCCGACCCGCATCGCGTTCCAGGTGTCGAGCAAGATCGACTCGCGCACCATCCTCGACCAGATGGGTGCCGAGGCGCTGCTCGGCATGGGCGACATGCTCTACATGCCGAGCGGCACCGGGCTGCCGGTGCGCGTGCACGGCGCCTTCGTGAGCGACGAGGAAGTGCACCGCGTGGTCGCCTACCTCAAGTCGCAAGGGGAGCCGGACTACATCGAAGGCGTGCTCGAAGGCGGTACGGTCGATGGCGACGGCGATCTGYTGGGCGAAGGCGGCGGCGATGGCGGCGGCGAGAAGGACCCGATGTACGACCAGGCGGTCGAGGTCGTTCTGAAGCACCGCAAGGCCAGCATCTCGCTGGTGCAGCGCCACTTGAAGATCGGCTACAACCGGGCCGCGCGGCTGGTCGAGGACATGGAGAACGCCGGCCTGGTGAGCGCCATGAGCGGCAGCGGCCAGCGCGAGATCCTGGTGCCGGCCCGGGCCGAGTGAACGGAGTCCAGATGAAGAAATTGATAGCGGGTGTGGCGCTGGCCTTGCTGGCCGGCGGCGCCTGGGCGGGCGGCCTCGAAAGCCTGGAGGCCTTCGTCAAGACGGTGAAGTCCGGCCGTGCCGAGTTCACGCAAACCGTCACTGCGCCGCCCAAGGACGGCCAGGAGTCACGGCCCAAGGTGTCGACCGGCAGCTTCGCGTTCCAGCGTCCGGGCAAGTTCAGGTTCGACTACCAGAAGCCCTTCGTGCAGAACATCGTCGCCGACGGCCAGACGCTCTGGCTCTACGACGCCGACCTGAACCAGGTCACGCAGCGCAAGCAGGCGCAGGCCCTGGGCTCGACGCCGGCCGCGCTGATCGCCGCCGCGCCCGACCTGCGGGCCCTGCAGGCCGACTTCACGCTCGAGGGCGCAGCCGATCGCGACGGCCTGCAGTGGGTCAAGGCCACGCCCAAGAGCAAGGACGGCCAGTTGCAGAGCGTCCAGATCGGTTTCCAGGGCGAGGCCCTGTCCGCGCTCGAGATCCTCGACAGTTTCGGCCAGCGCTCGGTGCTGAAGTTCGGCAAGGTCGACGTCAATCCGTCGCTGCCGCCCTCGACCTTCCAGTTCAAGGTGCCGAGCGGTGCCGACGTGATCCGCCAGTAGCGCCGGCCGCGGATGGCCACCTCCAACCTCCCGCCCCTCGCCGAACGACTGCGCCCCCGGACGCTGGGGGAGGTCATCGGCCAGCAGCACCTGCTCGGTGCGGGCATGCCGCTGCGCATCGCCTTCGAATCGGGCCAGCCGCACTCGTGCATCCTGTGGGGCCCGCCCGGCGTCGGCAAGACGACGATCGCGCGCCTGATGGCCGATGCCTTCGATGCCCAGTTCCTGAGCATCAGCGCGGTGCTCGGCGGCGTGAAGGACATCCGCGAGGCGGTGGAGCGCGCCACCTCCGCGCGCGACGGGCTGGAGCAGCGCCGCACCATCGTGTTCGTCGACGAGGTGCATCGCTTCAACAAGAGCCAGCAGGACGCCTTCCTGCCGCATGTCGAGTCGGGCCTGTTCACCTTCATCGGCGCCACCACCGAGAACCCGTCCTTCGAGGTCAACTCGGCCCTGCTGTCGCGGGCCGCGGTGTACGTGCTGCAGCCGCTCGGCGAAGCCGACCTGCAGCAGATCGTCGAGCGGGCCCAGGCCATCCAGGCGGTGCCGGCGATCGACGCCGAGGCGGTCGACCGGCTGGTCGCCTACGCCGACGGCGACGCCCGGCGCCTGCTCAACACGCTCGAGACGCTGGCGGTCGCCGCCGGCGCCGAGAAACTCGACGCCATCACCGATGCCTGGCTGCTGCGGGTGCTCGGCGAGCGGCTGCGCCGCTACGACAAGGGCGGCGAGCAGTTCTACGACACCATCTCCGCCCTGCACAAATCGGTGCGCGGCAGCGATCCCGATGCCGCGCTGTACTGGTTCGTTCGCATGCTCGACGGCGGCGCCGATCCGCGCTACATGGCGCGCCGGCTGGTTCGCATGGCGAGCGAGGACATCGGCCTGGCCGACCCCCGCGCGCTGCGGCTGGCGCTCGATGCGGCCGAGGTCTACGAGCGGCTGGGCAGCCCCGAGGGTGAGCTGGCGCTGGCCCAGTGCGTGGTCTACCTGGCCGTGGCGCCGAAATCGAACGCGGTCTACAAGGCCTACAACGAGGTCAAGGCCTTCATCAAGTCGGACGGCACCCGGCCGGTGCCCATGCATCTGCGCAACGCCCCGACCCGGCTCATGAAGCAGCTCGACTACGGCAAGGGCTATCGCTACGCGCACGACGAGGAGGGCGGCTTCGCGGCCGGCGAGACCTACCTGCCCGAGGGCCTCGATGCGCCACCCTTCTATCGCCCGGTGGAGCGCGGGCTCGAAATCCGCATTGCGGAAAAGCTGCGCGAGCTGCGAAAGCGCAATACGGACGCGGCCAGCTGACCAGCCCGGTCAGTTGGTCGATACTCCCTTGCGCGCTGCGCGCACATTGACGCACTTCCAGCGCGCGCCAGCGGGAAAACCCCGTCGAAACCGCACCAGAACGGCGTTCGGGCGAAATTACAATCCCGCCACAAACCCGCCGTCGTCACATGCTGGCGGGTTTTTTGCTAAGTGAAACCTCAGCGTTCCAACCAGAGCGCCAGGGTCAGCCGGGCGCCTCTCGAGGGCGTCAACACAAAAAAAGGGATTCTCGTTATGGACATCTTGCTGCAGCAGATCATCAACGGTCTGGTTCTGGGCAGCATGTACGCCTTGATAGCCTTGGGCTATACCATGGTGTACGGCATCATCAACCTCATCAATTTCGCCCACGGCGAAGTGCTCATGGTCGGGGCACTGACCAGCTGGAGCATCATCGGGCTCATGCAGGAGTCGATGCCCGGCACGCCGGGCTGGCTGATCCTGCTCATCGCACTGCTGATCGCCTGCGTGGTCGCCGCCACGCTCAACTTCGTCATCGAGAAGGTGGCCTACCGGCCGCTGCGCAACAGTCCCAAGCTGGCGCCGCTGATCACCGCGATCGGCATGTCGATCCTGCTGCAGACGCTGGCGATGATCATCTGGAAGCCGACCAACAAGGCCTATCCGAACCTGCTGTCGACCACGCCGATTCATGTCGGCGGCGCAGTGATCTCGCCGACCCAGGTGATGATCCTCGCGGTGACCGCGATCTGCCTGGCGGTCCTCAGCTGGCTGGTCAACTACACCAAGCTGGGGCGCGCGATGCGCGCCACGGCGGAGAACCCGCGGGTGGCCGCGCTGATGGGCATCCGCCCCGACATGGTGATCTCCGCCACCTTCATCATCGGCGCCGTGCTGGCGGCGGTGGCGGGCGTGATGTATGCCTCGAACTACGGCATCGCGCAGCACGCGATGGGCTTCATACCGGGGCTCAAGGCCTTCACGGCGGCCGTGTTCGGCGGCATCGGCAACCTCGCCGGGGCGGTGGTCGGCGGCATCCTGCTGGGGCTGATCGAGGCCATCGGATCGGGCTACATCGGCGCCCTGACCGGCGATGTGCTGGGCAGCCACTACAGCGACATCTTCGCTTTCATCGTTCTGATCATCATGCTCACGCTGCGGCCTTCGGGCCTGCTCGGCGAGCGAGTGGCGGACCGCGCCTGAGGACCGAACCATGAAGAACAGCAAGAACACCCTCCTGTACGCGTTCGGCATGCTCGCGGTGCTGGTGCTGCCGCTGCTGCTGCAGAGCCAGGGCAATGCCTGGGTCCGGATCGCCGACATCGCCCTGCTCTACGTGATGCTGGCGCTCGGCCTCAACATCGTGGTCGGCTACGCGGGCCTGCTCGACCTGGGCTACGTGGCCTTCTTCGCCATCGGCGCCTACCTGTACGCGCTGCTGGGGTCGCCGCACCTGACCGACACCTTCCCGGCCGTCAAGGCCATGTTCCCGAACGGGCTGCACAGTTCGCTGCTGCTGGTGGTCCCCGCGGCGCTCGGCCTGGCGGCGTTGTTCGGCGCATTGCTGGGCGCACCCACGCTCAAGCTGCGCGGCGACTACCTGGCGATCGTGACGCTCGGCTTCGGCGAGATCATCCGCGTGTTCCTGAACAACCTGGACCACCCGATCAACCTCACCAATGGACCGAAGGGCATCACCGCCATCGACCCGATCCATTTCTGGGGCCTGAACCTGGGCAAGTCCCTGAAGTTCGACGGCTTCACCCTCTCCTCGGTGACGCTGTACTACTACCTGTTCCTGGCGCTGGTGATCTTCACCATCATGATTTCGCATCGGCTGCAGGTCTCGCGCATCGGCCGCGCCTGGATGGCGATCCGCGAGGACGAGATCGCGGCCAAGGCGATGGGCATCAACACCCGCAACATGAAGCTGCTGGCCTTCGCGATGGGGGCCAGCTTCGGCGGCGTCTCCGGCGCGATGTTCGCGTCGTTCCAGGGCTTCGTGTCGCCCGAGTCCTTCAGCCTGATGGAGTCGGTGATGATCGTCGCGATGGTGGTGCTCGGCGGCATCGGCCACCTGCCCGGCGTGATCCTGGGCGCCGTCCTGCTGGCCGCGCTGCCCGAGGTGCTGCGCTACGTGGCCGCGCCGCTGCAGTCGATGACCGGCGGCCGGCTCGACGCCTCGATCCTGCGCCAGCTGTTCATCGCGCTGGCGATGATCATCATCATGCTGGTGCGTCCGCGCGGCCTCTGGCCCACGCCCGAACATGGGAAGTCGCTGGCGCGTCGAGGCACCCAGCCCGTCTCGGGCATGCCCGCGGCCGCGCCCGGCGTCGAGACGCCGGCCGATGAAGTGCCCGGTGCCGCCTCGCGTCCGATGTCGATCAATCCGTGAGCCAGGGACGCAACATGACTGAAACCATCCTCGACGTCCGCGGCATCTCCAAGCGCTTCGGCGGCCTGCAGGCCCTCTCCGACGTCGGCATCAAGATCCTGCGCGGCCAGGTCTACGGCCTGATCGGCCCCAACGGCGCCGGCAAGACCACCTTCTTCAACGTGATCACCGGGCTCTACACGCCCGACAGCGGCAGCTTCGAACTGGCCGGCAAGCCCTACCAGCCGACCGCGGTCCATGAGGTCGCCAAGGCCGGCATCGCGCGCACCTTCCAGAACATCCGGCTGTTCGCGGAAATGACCGCGCTCGAGAACGTGATGGTGGGACGCCACGTGCGCACCCATTCGGGCGTCTTCGGCGCGATCTTCCGCCCGCCGCGATTCAAGGCCGAGGAGGCCGCGATCACCGAGCGCGCGCATGAACTGCTCGAGTACGTCGGCATCGGCAAGTTCGCCGACTACAAGGCCCGCACGCTCTCGTACGGCGACCAGCGGCGGCTCGAGATCGCCCGCGCACTCGCCACCGATCCGCAGCTGATCGCGCTCGACGAGCCCGCCGCCGGCATGAACGCGACCGAGAAGGTGATGCTGCGCGAGCTGATCGACCGCATCCGCAAGGACAACCGCACCATCCTGCTGATCGAGCACGACGTCAAGCTGGTGATGGGCTTGTGCGACCGCGTGACGGTGCTCGACTACGGCAAGCAGATCGCGGAGGGCACGCCCGCCGACGTGCAGAAGAACGAAAAGGTGATCGAGGCCTACCTCGGCACGGGAGGGCACTGAGATGGCACAGACACTACTGAAGGTGAGCGGCGTGAAGGTCGCCTACGGCGGCATCCAGGCCGTCAAGGGCATCGACTTCGAGGTCCGCGAGGGCGAACTGGTGTCGCTGATCGGCTCCAACGGCGCCGGCAAGACCACCACCATGAAGGCCATCACCGGCACGCTGCCTTTCCTCGGCGGCGACATCGAGTTCCTCGGCAAGAGCATCAAGGGCCGTGGCGCCTGGGACCTGGTCGGCGAGGGCCTGGTGATGGTGCCCGAGGGGCGCGGCGTCTTCACGCGCATGACGATCACCGAGAACCTGCAGATCGGCGCCTACATCCGCAAGGACAAGGCCGAGATCGCGAAGGACATCGAGCGCGTGTTCGCGACCTTTCCGCGGCTCAAGGAGCGTGCCACGCAGCTGGCCGGCACCATGTCGGGCGGCGAGCAGCAGATGCTGGCGATGGGCCGTGCGCTGATGGCGCGGCCCAAGGTGCTGCTGCTCGACGAGCCGTCGATGGGCCTGTCGCCGATCATGGTCGACAAGATCTTCGAAGTCGTGAAGCAGGTCTACGACCAGGGCGTCACGGTGCTGCTGGTCGAGCAGAACGCCAGCCGCGCGCTGCAGCTGGCCGATCGCGGCTACGTGATGGAGTCGGGCCTGATCACCATGAGCGGCGACGCCAAGGTGATGCTGAGCGACCCGAAGGTGCGGGCCGCCTACCTCGGCGAGTGATCAGTCCACCTTGGCGCCGGTGGCCTTGACGACCTTTTCGTACTTGGCCAGCTCGTTCTTCATGAAGGCGCCGAACTGATCCGGCGTGCTGGCCACGGGTTCGGCCAGCAGCGTCGCGAAGCGGGTCTTGGTGTCGGGCGAGTCGAGCGCGGCGACGAAGGCGTGGTTGAGCTTGGCGACCACCTCGGGCGGTGTGCCCGCCGGTGCGACCAGGCCCCACCAGGTGTCGATCGAGAAGCCCTTCAGCGTGGCGGCCACCGTCGGCACCTCGGGCAGCGCGCTGCTGCGCTGCGCCGTCGTCACCGCGATCGCCTTCAGCTTGCCCGAACGGATGTTCGGCGCCGCCGTCGCGAGGTTGTCGAAATTGAAGTCGACCTGGCCCGACAGCAGCGCGAGCTGCGCCGGGTTGCCGCCGTTGTACGGGATGTGCACCGCGAAGATGCCGGCTTCCTTCTTGAACATCTCGCCCGCCAGGTGGCCGGCGCTGCCGTTGCCGCCGCTGCCGTAGTTGAGCTTGCCGGGGTTGGCCTTGGCGTAGGCGATCAGGTCGGCCAGGTTGTTGATCTTGAGCCGCTGCGCGGTGTCGGCGTTCATGACCAGCACGTTGGGCACGCGCACCATCTGCGTCACCGGCGCGAAATCGGTGGCGGCGTTGAAGGGCATCTTGGCGTAGAGCCAGGGATTGACCGCGTTCGTGGCCGTGGCCGCGATGCCGATGGTCAGGCCGTCGGGGGCCGCCTTGGCCACCGCATCGGCACCGATGTTGCCGCCCGCACCCGGCTTGTTGTCGATGATGACGGTGCCCAGGGAGTCCTTGACGCGCTCGGCCAGGACCCGCGCCGTGACGTCGATCGGGCCGCCCGCGGCGTAGGGGACGATCAGCCGGATCGGCCGTTGCTGGGCGCTCGCCGTACCGGCGGCCAGCAGGGCGGCGGTCGACAGCAGGGTCAGGAGGAAGTGTCTGGCTTTCATGGATTCCATCGGTTTTTGTGTCAGGTCCTCAAGGCAGGGCCTTGTCGGCCTCGGTCGTGAAGGCGTCGGCATAGAACTCTTCTTCGGGCAGGCCGCGCTGCGCGACGTAGTCCTGCTTGGCGGAATCGACCACCACCGGCGCGCCGCAGGCATAGACCTGGTGGCCCGACAGGTCGTCGAAGTCCTCCAGCACCGCCCGGTGGACGAAGCCGGTGCGGCCGCGCCAGTCGTCCTCGGGCACCGCGTTGGAGACCACGGGCACGTAACGCAGCTGCGGCATCTGCTGCAGCTGGGCCCGCACCCAGTCGTCCATGTAGAGGTCCTCTGGCCGCCGGCCGCCCCAGTAGAGCGTCGCCGGGCGTTCGATGCCCTTGAACTTCATGTGCTCCAGCAGTGCCTTGATCGGCGCGAAGCCGGTGCCGGAGGCCAGCAGGATCAGCGGCTTGTCGGAGTCCTCGCGCAGGAAGAAGCTGCCGTAGGGGCCCTCGATGCGCAGGATTTCCTTTTCCTTCATCGTGCCGAAGACATGGTCGGTGAACTTGCCGCCGGGCAGGTGGCGGATGTGCAGCTCGAGGCCGGTGCCGGGCTGCTGCAGCGTGTGGGGCGCGTTGGCCATCGAGTAGCTGCGCCGCGCGCCGTCGCGCAGGATGAACTCCACGTACTGGCCGGCGTGGAACTGCAAGGGCTCGCCGGCCGGCAGCTGCAGGCGCAGCTGGACCACGTCGTGCGACTGCCTGGCGAGCGCCTGCACCCGCACCGGCATCTTGCGGATCGGAAAGGCGCCGGCCTCCGTCACCTGGCGCGATTCGAGCACCACGTCGCTCTCGGCGCGGGCGCAGCAGGTCAGCACGTAGCCGGCGAGCTGTTCCTCGGCGCTGAGCGCCTTGCTCTGGTGCGGGCCCAGGGTGACCATGCCCGACAGCTTCTTGCATTTGCAGGAGCCGCAGGCGCCGTCCTTGCAGCCATAGGGGAGGCCGATGCCTTGGCGAATACCGGCCGCGAGGATGGTCTCGTCGGCCAGGGCGGTGAAATGGCGTCCGCTCGGTTCGACCGTGATCTGGAAGCCCGCCTCGCTCGGCGCTGCGCTGGTCATGGGTATTCTTCGTTTTCTGCTCAAAAGGGAGAACGGATTTTGCCCTCAATCAACAGCCCCCTCGGGGCGAGGCCTTCACGCTTCCGGCGCGAGCGCGTACTGGTGGTCGGTTGCGGCGACGTCGGGATGCGCGCGGCCGGGCTGCTGCGGGGCCGGCTGCGGCTGATCGCGCTGACCTCGTCGCCCGCGCGCGTGCCGCAGCTGCGGCAGGCCGGCCTGACCCCGATCGTGGCCGACCTGGACCAACCGGCATCGCTGCGCCGGCTGGCGGGGCTTGCCACCCGGGTGCTGCACCTGGCGCCGCCGGCGCGCGTGGAGGAGGGTGCCCAATGGTGGCGCGATGCCCGCACGCTGGCGCTGGCGCGCGCCCTGCGCCTGCGGTCGCTGCCGTCGGCCTTCGTGTATGGCTCGACCAGCGGTGTCTACGGCGATTGCGGCGGCGCCCTGGTCGCGGAGACGCGCGTGCTGCGGCCCGAGACGCCGCGCGCGCACCGCCGCGTCGATGCCGAGCGCACCGTGCGCTGGCTGGGCCGTGCCGGCGTCGCGGTGCGGATCCTGCGCATTCCGGGCATTTACGCGCCCGACCGCGAAGGCGGCACGCCGCGCGAACGGCTGCGCCGCGGCACCCCGGTGCTGCGGGCCGAGGACGACGTCTACACCAACCACATCCATGCCGACGACCTGGCCCGCGCCTGCGTGGCTGCGCTGTGGCGCGGCGGCCCGCAGCGCGCGTTCCATGCGAGCGACGACAGCGAGATCAAGATGGGCGACTACATCGACCTGGCCGCCCGCCTCTACGGCCTGCCGCTGCCGCCCCGGATCGCCCGCGACGAGGCGCAGGCACAGCTGCCCTTGTCGCTGCTGAGCTTCATGGGTGAGTCGAGGCGGCTCGACAACACCCGGCTGAAGCGCGAGCTGCGGCTGCGGCTGCGCTATCCGACGGTGGCGGCGGGGCTCGCGTCGGGCTGAAACATCGGGCAGCAGGGCAGGCACCGCGGCAAGGCAAAATCGGGCGATGCCCACGACCCAGCTCTCCGTCTATTTCTTTCTCCAGGTCGCCGCCATCATCGCGATCTGCCAGCTCGTGGGCCGGCTGGCACGCTGGGTCGGCCAGCCCCAAGTGGTGGGGGAGATGATTGCCGGCGTGATGCTCGGGCCGTCCTTGTTCGGGCTTTTCTTTCCCGAATTGCAGCGCGCCCTTTTCCCGAAGGAAACGCTGTCCATGCTCTACGTGGGCGGCCAGCTCGGCGTCGGCCTGTACATGTTCCTGGTCGGCACCGAATTCCGGGCCGACCATTTCAAGAGCCGCATCCGCAGCGCGGCTTCGGTGTCGGCGGCGGGCATCCTGGTGCCGTTCGTGCTGGCCTTCGCGCTGGCGCCGTGGCTGCACGAGATCCCGGGCCTGTTCTCGGCCCGCGCCAAGCCGCTGGAGGCCGCGCTGTTCCTCGGTGCGGCGATCGCCATCACCGCCTTTCCCATGCTGGCGCGGATCATCCACGAACGCGGCCTCGCCGGGACCTCGCTCGGCACCCTGGCATTGACGGCGGGCGCGGTCGACGATGCCGCGGCCTGGTGCATCCTGGCGGTGGTGCTGGCCAGCTTCGGCGGTGCCTGGGGCGGCGCCTATGCCGCGATCGGCGGCGGCGTGGCCTATGCGCTGTTCATGGTCTTCGTGGGCTCGCGGCTGCTCAAGCGGCTGGCCGCGCACGTGCGCCCGGACGCGCCGCTGAGTTCGTCGCTGCTGGCCGTGGTGCTGGTGCTGTTCTGCCTGAGCGCCTTTGCCATGGACGCCATCGGCATCCACGCGGTCTTCGGCGGCTTCCTGCTCGGGGCGGCGCTGCCGCGCGGTGCGCTGACCGAGAAGCTGCGCGAACAGCTGCAGCCCTTCGTCGTCATCTTCCTGCTGCCGTTGTTCTTCACCTATTCCGGCCTCAACACCCGGCTGGCGGTGCTGTTCGAGCCCGGCATCCTGCTCGGTGCCATCGCCATCCTCGCGGCTTCGTTCTGCGGCAAGGGCATCGCCTGCTGGGCCGCGGCGCGGGCGGCCGGCGAGAGCCAGCGCGATGCGCTCGCGATCGGTTCCCTGATGAATGCCCGCGGCCTGATGGAGCTGATCATCATCAACATCGGCCTGCAGGCCGGCGTCATCCTGCCGGGCCTGTTCTCGATCCTGGTGCTGATGGCGATCTTCACGACGCTGATGGCGACGCCGCTGTTCAACTGGGTGACGCGCGACCGGCGGCCCGCGGCCGGCGTCGAGGCGCCGGCCTGAGCCGTCCTGCGCCGCTCGAACAGAAACCCTTCTGCCGGGGGGCTTCATGCAGGCGTCAGATTCGCGCCGCATACTCGGTGTGGACGACCGCCCGGCGCTGGTAGAGGTGGCTTCGGCACCCGCCCGTTCAGGACGGTTCCTCGATGCCGGCGGTTGTCTTGTCTTTCACTGCGGGCCCGTTCGGGCCGGTCGCGCCCAAGAAAAAGCCCGCCGAAGCGGGCAAGACCTTGGAGGGTCGGAGGAGGGCGTCATGATGGCGCCGACCCCTTGATCGAACCTGACCAGCGCGCCTGAACACGTGGTGCCCGGGGCCGGAATCGAACCGGCACGCCTTGCGGCGGGGGATTTTGAGTCCCCTGCGTCTACCAATTTCACCACCCGGGCACGGAAGGAAGGCAGCCCAAAATTATGGCACAGTGGCTCCATGCAATATCCGACGATTGAAGACGCGATTGGAAAGACGCCGCTGGTCGCGCTGCAGCGCATCGACGCCGCGGCCAACGCCCAGCGGGGCAACGTGATCCTGGGCAAGCTCGAAGGCAACAATCCGGCCGGCTCGGTCAAGGACCGACCGGCCTTGTCGATGATCAAGCGGGCCGAGGAGCGCGGCGAGATCAAGCCCGGCGACACCCTGATCGAGGCCACCTCCGGCAACACCGGCATCGCGCTCGCGATGGCGGCGGCGATCAAGGGCTACCGCATGGTGCTGATCATGCCGGAGGACCTGTCGGTCGAGCGCGCCCAGACCATGAAGGCCTTCGGCGCCGAACTGATGCTGACCCCGAAGAGCGGCGGCATGGAATACGCGCGCGATCTCGCCGAGCAGATGATGCAGCAGGGCAAGGGCCGGGTGCTCGACCAGTTCGCCAATCCCGACAATCCTCGCATCCACTACGAGACCACCGGGCCCGAGATCTGGGCCGACACCGGCGGGCGCATCACTCATTTCGTGAGCGCGATGGGCACCACCGGCACCATCACCGGCGTGTCGCGGTTCCTGAAGGAAAAGAACCCGGCGGTGCGGATCGTCGGCGCCCAGCCCGACGAAGGCTCGCGCATCCCGGGCATCCGCAAGTGGCCCCAGGAGTACCTGCCGAAGATCTACGACCCGAGCCGGGTCGACCAGGTGGTCAACGTGAGCCAGGACAACGCCGAGGAGATGTGCCGCCGGCTGGCGCGCGAAGAGGGCATCTTCGGCGGCATCTCGGCCGCCGGCGCGTTGTGGGTGGCGCTCGAGATCGCCCGCACGGTCGAGAATGCGACGATCGTCTTCGTGGTGTGCGACCGCGGCGACCGCTACCTTTCCACCGGCGTCTTCCCCGCCTGAGACCCATGCCCCATCCCAAGTTCTGCCCCGACTGCGCCACGCCGCTGGCCTCCATCGAACTCGCCGAGGACGGCGGCCCGAAGTCGCGATTGCGCTGCCCGGCCTGCGGCTGGACCCACTGGAACAACCCGACGCCGGTGCTGGCCGCCATCATCGAATACCGCGGCCAGGTGCTGCTGGCCCGCAACGCCGCCTGGGCCCACAAGGCCTATGCCCTGATCACCGGCTTCATGGAGGCCGGCGAGACGCCGCAGGAGGGCATCGCGCGCGAAATCAAGGAAGAAACCAACCTCGACGCGAGCGAGCTGAACCTGGTCGGGGTCTACGACTTCCAGCGCATGAACCAGGTCATCATCGTCTACCACGCCGTGGCCGACGGCGAGGTGTCGCTCTCGCCCGAACTGGTGGACTACCGGCTCTATGACCTGCCCGACCTGCGCTGCTGGCCGGCTGGCACCGGCTATGGGCTGGCGGATTGGCTGCGCACCCGCGGGCACGAGCCCCAATTCATGGAATGGCCGCGGCCAACCTCCTAGAATCTTCGCAGTCTCAAGGAACGGCCATGCAGATCCACAAAGAACTCGACACCCGCGGCCTCAATTGTCCCTTGCCCATCCTGAAGGCCAAGAAGTCGCTCAACGAGATGCACAGCGGCGAGTTGCTGAGGGTGGTGTCGACCGACGCCGGATCAGTGCGCGACTTCCAGGCCTTCGCCCGGCAGACGGGCAACGACCTGGTCGACCAGCAGACGGTTGGCAGCGACTTCATCCACGTGCTGCGGCGTCGCTGAGATGGCCACCGCGGTGCTTCGTCAGGTCAAGGGCACGGTCCGCGATCTGATCCTGAAGGTCTTTCCGGGCGCCCGTGCGCAGGTCCATCGCCTTCGCAATCTGGCGATCGATGCCAAGGTCGCGCTCCTGCCCGGGAAGTTCATCGGTCGCTACGTCCTGCCCGAAGAAGAAGCCGCGCGGGGGGGCGGAGTGCGCAACCTGCGCGTGATGCTGCCGGCGGAGCGGGTCAGGATCGGCGCCGGCGAAAAGGATCCGTTCACCCGTGTCGCCCAGTACTACAAGGACGGGTGGTTCGATCGGCCCGACGTGTTCGTCTGCGAGATTCCCGACGCCAACGTCTTCGTGCGCAGCGGCATGGTCTGCACCAAGGACTTCAAGCTGATCGCCGACAAGGGCATGGAGCATCGGCGCTTCCTCTATCCGCCCTTTCGCCAGCGCCGGCCCGCCACGGTGCGGCGGGTCGAGGGCGCCTGGACCACCCTGGCCTACTGCAACTCCGAGAACTTCTGGCACTGGATGATCGACTGCCTGCCCAAGATCCGCTCGCTCGAGCTGGCGATGGCCGGCCAGCCGCTGACCGTGTGCATGCCGTCGACGGCGCTCGGCTTCCAGCGCTTCACGCTGGAGAGCGTCCTGCCGCCGAACTTCAAGCTCGTCTACCTGGACGCCGAAGCAGATCCGTGGATCCAGCCGGAGCGGTTCATCTGGGCGTCCGTGGCCTCGGGCCTGTGCATGGGCGTGCTGCCGAAGGAATACTACGAGGCCATACGGGCCCCCATCTTCAAGCGCATCGGCCTGCCGGCCACCCACGAGAAGACCGAGCGGCTCTACATCAGCCGGCGCAACGCCGGGCATCGCCGGGTGCGCAACGAAGACGCGCTGGTCGAGCTTCTCGAGGGCTACGGCTTTCGCAGCGTCCAGCTGGAAAAGCTCCCGTTCGAAGAACAGGTGGCGCTGTTCCACCGCGCGGAGATCGTCTTGGGACCGCACGGCGCCGGCCTCGGCACCATCTTCTTCTCGGGCGACATCGACCTGGTGGCCCTCTACTCGACGAGCGTGGCCGGCAACTACTTCCATTCGCTGGCCTGCGGGCTGGGACAGCGTCACTTCTTCCTGTGCGGCAACGAAAACCACGAAGACGACTGGTTCGATGCCGATCTTCCCGCGGTGCAGCGCCTGCTCGAGAACGAGGTGGGGCTCACGCGAACGACGGTCGACGCATGACCGGTTCGGCGCCTCCCGCAGCAGGCGCCGTTTCGCTGGCGGTGCTGGGCGATTCAGGCGGCCACTCCTACCAGGACAGACTCGTGTTCGTCGCGCCGAACGAGCGCGGCGGTGTCTTTCGTCCGCTGACCCTCCAGTGGACCGAGGCCCTCGCCCGCCTGCGTCCGGACGAAATCGATCTCGGGCCCTGGGTGCGCTGGGGGTCGCGCAACCGCGTCGCCCGGCTGCGCGAGCTGGTGGGCCTGAACGGGCATCGCGTGCCGAGGAAGGAAGACTACCTCTACAACTTCGCCGTCACGGGGGCCGCCTGCGAGCACCTGATGGGCAATCGGATCCGCCAGGCCCCCCGGCTGGTGGCGCTGATGAACAAGCAGCCCGAGCGCTGGCGCGGCGGCGTCGTCGTGATCCGGATCGGCAGCAACGACTTCACGCCCCATGTGGATCTGGCGGCCAAGGACCCGTCGGCGCCGGCACTGCGCGCCGTCGCCGAACACTGCGCGCGCGAAATCGGACGGGCGGTCGCGCTGATCCACGGCGCCCATCCGGCGGCGCGCATCGTGCTGGTCGGCCTGTCCGGGGAAGCGGACGATCCCCTGTATGTAGATCGGTGGCAGACCGCCGAGGAAACCGCCAACTTCAGGGCCGCGCTCGCCCTGGTCAACGGCGCCATTCGCGGGATCGGTGCGGGCGATCCTCGAATCGCATTCGCCGACTTCGGCGCGTGGCTGGCGGCCCTGACGGGCACCCGCACGCCAGCCGGCAAGCCGGATTACCGGACGATCGCCATCGGGCCCCGCATCCGGGTGACGCACTCCGTGGGCGATGATCCGCACAATTCGACCCTGTCGGACGACCACGGCGGCGTCGCGATCAACACGCTGTGGGCGCAATCGCTGGTACAGCAGCTGATCGTTGATTTCGGCTTGCCGCTGACGCCGATCGGCGACGAGGAAGTCGTTCGCTTCCTCGAGCCGCTGTTCGAGGCGGCTAGAGCGCCAGGCTCTTGAGGTAGTCGCGGAACGACGCGCCCACCTCCGGGTGTGCCAGGGCCAGTTCGACGGTGGCCTGCAGGAAGCCCTCCTTGCTGCCGCAGTCGTAGCGCGTGCCCTTGTAGGCGTAGGCGTGGACCGATTCCTTCTTCATGAGCGCGGCGATGCCGTCGGTCAGCTGGATCTCCCCGCCGGCGCCCTTGGGCTGGTTGCGGATCTCGGCGAAGACGCCGGGTGTGAGGATGTAGCGGCCGGCGACGCCCAGGCGCGAGGGCGCTTCCTCGGGCTTGGGCTTTTCGACCATGCGGCTGACCTTGACCAGGCCGTCCTCGACTGCCTCGCCAGCGACGATGCCATAGCGCTTGACATGTTCCAGCGGGACTTCCTGCACCGCCAGCAACGAGCCGCCAAGGCGATCGAAGACCCGCGTCATCTGCGCCAGCACCGGCTCGCCGTTGTCGGGACCGACCATCAGGTCATCGGCCAACAGGACTGCGAAGGGTTCGTCGCCGACCAGGTGCTCGGCGCACAGCACCGCGTGGCCCAGGCCCAGCATGCGGGGCTGGCGCACATAGGAGCAGGTCATGTCCTCGGGCATCACCGAGCGGGCGATTTCGAGCAATGCGGTCTTGCCGCTGGCCTCGAGCTGCGACTCGAGTTCGTAGGCGGTGTCGTAGTGGTCCTCGATCGCGCGCTTGTTGCGTCCGGTGACGAAGATCATGTCGCGGATGCCGGCGGCATAGGCTTCCTCGACCGCGTACTGGATCAGTGGCTTGTCCACCACCGGCAGCATTTCCTTGGGCTGGGCCTTGGTGGCCGGCAGGAATCGGGTGCCAAAGCCTGCTACGGGAAACACGGCCTTGCGAATGCGCGTCGAAGTTTGGGACATGGGCTTTCGTCGATCTGAAGGATGAAAGGGAGGGCGGGAGGGCACCCGGAGGTACCGACCCCAATACTAAAGGCCTCGGCTGCAGCCAGTCTGTCAGCCGAGGCGGACAAGCTGGTCGCGCAGCCGTTCGAGCGTGGCACTGAAGTCCGTCAGCCGCTTGCGCTCCTGGTCGATCACCGCGGGAGGCGCCTTGGCGACGAAGGCTTCGTTGCCGAGTTTGGCATTGACCTTGGCGATCTCGCCCTCGATTCGCGCAAGCTCCTTGCCGATGCGGACCTTTTCCGCGGCCTTGTCGATTTCCATGTGCAGGCAGATGCGCACGTCCCCGACCACCGCCACCGGGGCCGCCTCGGCGGCGGCCGACCAGGCCGCGGCGTCGTCGAACACCTTGACTTCCTTGAGCTTGGCCAGCGCCTGCAGCACCGGTGCCGCATCGCGCAGGAAGGCGCTGCTCGCGGCATCGTCGGCCACGGCGTAGAGCGGCATTCGCGTGGCGGGCGAGACGTTCATCTCGCCGCGCAGCGTGCGGCAGGCATCGACCAGCGACTTGAGCCGGGCCACGTGGGCCTCGGCGGCTTCGTCGATCTTCTCGGGCTGGCTCTTCGGGTAGGCGGCGATCATCACGGACTCGCCCTCGCGGCCGGCCACTGGCGCGACCTTCTGCCACAGCGCTTCGGTGATGAACGGGATCACCGGATGCGCCAGCCGCAGCAGGGCCTCGAGCGTTCGGATCAGCGTGCGCCGCGTGGCGCGCTGCTGCGCCGCGTCGCCTTGCTGGATCTGGACCTTGGCGATTTCCAGGTACCAGTCGCAGAACTCGTCCCAGGCGAACTGGTAGATCGCATTGGCCACGTTGTCGAGCCGGTACTCCTCGAAGCCCTTGGCCACCTCGGCCTCGACGCGCTGCAGCTTCGAGCTGATCCAGCGGTCGGCCTGGCTGAACTGGAGGTAGCCGTGGGCCGGACCGCCGACCGCGCATTCTTCCTTGGTGTGCTCGCGCAGGCCGCAGTCCTGGCCTTCGCAGTTCATCAGCACGAAGCGGGTCGCGTTCCAGAGCTTGTTGCAGAAGTTGCGATAGCCCTCGCAGCGCTTGGCGTCGAAATTGATGCTGCGGCCCAGCGAGGCCAGCGAGGCGAAGGTGAAGCGCAGCGCGTCGGCGCCGAAGGCCGGGATGCCGTCCGGGAATTCTTTCTGCGTGTTCTTGCGCACCGCGGGCGCGGTCTCGGGCTTGCGCAGGCCCTGGGTGCGCTTGTCGAGCAGTTCGGGCAGTGCGATGCCGTCGATCAGGTCGACCGGGTCGAGCACGTTGCCTTCGGACTTGCTCATCTTCTTGCCGTGCGAATCGCGCACCAGGCCGTGGATGTAGACGTGCCTGAAAGGCACCTTGCCCGTGAAGTGCTTGGTCATCATGATCATCCGGGCGACCCAGAAGAAGATGATGTCGTAGCCCGTGACCAGCACGGTGGAGGGCAGGTAGAGGTCGAGTTCCGGCGTCTTCTCGGGCCAGCCCAGCGACGAGAACGGAATCAGCGCCGACGAATACCAGGTGTCGAGCACGTCCTCGTCGCGCGTGAGCGTCTTGCCGGGTGCCTGGGCCTGCGCCTCTTCTTCGCTGCGCGCCACGTAGACCTTGCCCTCGGCGTCGTACCAGGCCGGGATCTGGTGACCCCACCAGAGCTGGCGCGAGATGGTCCAGTCCTGGATGTTCTCCATCCAGTGGTTGTAGGTGTTGACCCAGTTCTCGGGCACGAAGCTGACTTCGCCCGAACTCACGGCTTCGATCGCCTTCTGCGCGATCGACTGGCCGCTGGCGTCGGGCTTGGTCATGGCGACGAACCACTGGTCGGTCAGCATCGGCTCGACCACCGCGCCGGTGCGGGCGCAGCGCGGCACCATCAGCTTGTGCTTCTTCGTCTCGACCAGCAGGCCCAGCGCCTCGAGATCGGCCACCACCGCCTTGCGCGCCACGAAGCGGTCGAGCCCGCGGTACTTTTCGGGCGCGTTGTCGTTGATGGTGGCGTCCAGCGTCAGCACGCAAATGCTTTCGAGCTTGTGCCGCTGGCCCACCGCGTAGTCGTTCGGGTCGTGCGCCGGCGTGACCTTGACGACACCGGTGCCGAACTCCTTGTCGACGTAGTCGTCGGCGATCACCGGGATCAGCCGGTCGGCCAGCGGCAGCCTGACGCGCTGGCCGATCAGGTGCTTGTAGCGCTCGTCCTCCGGGTGGACCATGACCGCGGTGTCGCCGAGCATGGTCTCGGGCCGGGTGGTCGCGACCGTGAGCGTGCCCGAACCGTCCTCGAGCGGATAGGCGATGTGCCACAGGAAGCCGTCTTCTTCCTCGCTCTCGACTTCGAGGTCGCTGACCGCCGTCTTGAGCACAGGGTCCCAGTTGACCAGCCGCTTGCCGCGGTAGATCAGGCCCTCTTCATAGAGCTGCACGAAGGTCTGGGTGACGACCTTCGACAGGTCGTCGTCCATGGTGAAGTATTCGCGGCTCCAGTCCACCGTGTCGCCCATGCGGCGCATCTGGTTGGTGATGGTGTTGCCGGACTGCTGCTTCCACTCCCAGACCCGGGCGACGAAGTTCTTGCGCCCGAGGTCGTGGCGGCTGAGCTTCTGCTCCTGCAGCTGGCGCTCGACCACGATCTGGGTCGCGATGCCCGCGTGGTCGGTGCCCGGCACCCACAGCGTGTTGGCGCCGGCCATGCGGTGGTAGCGCGCCAGGCTGTCCATGATGGTCTGGTTGAACGCGTGGCCCATGTGCAGCGTGCCGGTCACGTTCGGCGGCGGCAGCTGGATCGCGAACGAGGGCGCGCCATCCTTGGGCTTCTGCGTGCCGCGGTAGCCGGCGGCGGCATAGCCGCGGCGCTCCCATTCGGGACCCCAGTGCGCCTCGATGGCAACGGGTTCGAAGGATTTGGAAAGGCTCTCGAGGCCGGGTTGGGGCAGGGTGTCGCTCATGGCGTTTGCAAAGACGAGCGGCATCCCGCAGGATGCCGCTTGTGGGGGTGAAGGTCAGGGGATTTTATTCGACTGCGCGGGCGCGTCACTGGGGCGGCGCGTAGTTCACCGGCAACCAGACGTAGCCCGCCCCCTGGGCCCGCAGGCGGCCGATGCCCGGGAAGGCCAGGTGCGCCCCGGCCACGAGGTAGCCGTGGTGTGCCGCGTCGGCGAACGCCTTGCGCCGTTCCTTGGCCGCGGCCTTGGAGTCGGTGTCGAACTGGATCGTCACCGAAGGGTTCTCGAACTGCACGGCCGCCACGTGCATCAGATCACCCCAGAAGACGATCTTCTGGCCCTTGCTTTCTGCGATGAAGATGCTGTGGCCGGCCGTATGCCCGCGGGCCGCCTGGGCCCGGATGCCGGGGACCAGTTCGGTGTCGCCGTCGAAGGGCTTGAACTTGCCGGCCGCGATGTAGGGGTTGAGGGACGCCATCGCGCCCTTGAAGAAGTCCTTGGCGTCGGCCGGCGCCTGGTCCATGTTGGACTGGCTGAGCCAGTAGTCGGCATCGTGCCGGTCGGCGCGCACCGTGGCGTTCGGGAAGGCCGGCTTGTCGCCCGCCAGCAGGCCGCCGACGTGGTCGGGGTGCAGGTGGGTGATATAGACCTCGTCGACCTGCTCGGGCTGGTAGCCGGCGGCCTTGAGGTTCGCTACCAGCTTGCCCAGCGTGGGGCCGAAGAGGGCCGCGGCGCCAGTGTCCACCAGCACCAGCTTGCTGCCGGTATTGATCAGGTAGCCATTGACCGAGGTCTCCAGCGGGCTCTCCAGGTGGGAGCGGGCCAGGATCTTCTTCACCTGGGCGGGCGTGGTGCGGGTCAGCAACTGATCGACCGGCAGCGCGACCGTCCCGTCCGACAGGGCCGTGACCTGGAAATCGCCCACCATCAGCCGGTAGAAGCCCGGCGCCTGCTCCTTGGCGAGCGGCGCCGTGGCGTGGGCAGCGGGCGGATGCCAGAGCGCGGTACCGGCGCAGGCGGCGACCAGCACGAACGCACCGGTACGAAAGAGGCGGGCAAGCTTCATCTCGGGTCTCCAGCTGAATGGGGTGGGGATTGCAGGCGCACTCTATACCGGGTCGCGCCGGTTGGCCCGGCGATCGATAATTCGGCCATGCTGTTTCTGCTTTCCCCTGCCAAATCGCTCGACTACGACACCCCGGTCCCGGACGCCGTTCCCGCCACGCAGGCGCGTTTCGAGGGCCCGAGGAGCCCCGCGGCCGAGCTGATCCGGATCCTGCGCGAGAAATCCCCGCAGCAGATCGCCGAGCTCATGCACCTGTCGGACAAGCTGTCGGCGCTCAACGTGGCGCGCTACGCGGCCTGGGCGTCCAGGGGCAGCGCGAAGAACGCCAAGCAGGCCGCGCTGGCCTTCGACGGCGACGTCTACGGCGGGCTCGACGCCAAGTCCCTCGACGCCAGGCAGCTGGCCTGGGCCCAGGACCACGTCTGCATCCTGAGCGGACTCTACGGCGTGCTGCGCCCGCTCGACCTGCTGCAGCCCTACCGGCTGGAAATGGGCACCCAGCTCGCCAACCGCCATGGCAAGGATCTCTATGCCTTCTGGGGTCCGCGCATCGCGGAGCATCTCAACGAGCGGCTGGTGGCCGATCGCACGCCGGTGGTGATCAACCTGGCCTCCCAGGAGTACTTCAAGTCGGTCGACCGGCGCGTGCTCAAGGCCCGCGTGGTCGAGTGCATCTTCGAGGAATGGAAGGCCGGCACCGGCGCCAAGGCCGATCCGGGGCGCTACAAGATCATCAGCTTCTTCGCCAAGCGGGCACGCGGCCTGATGGCGCGCTGGGCGGTGCTGCACAAGGCGGCCACGCCCCAGGCGCTGGAGCGATTCGACCTCGAGGGCTATGCCTTCGACGCCACCGCGTCGAGGCCGGATCGGATGGTGTTCCGCCGGAGGCCGGCATGAGCACGGGCCAGGCGATCAGCCCCGAACTCCGCGAATGGATCGTGGCGCAGCTCGCGGCCGGCCATTCGGTGCCCAGCCTGCGTGCTGCGATGCGGACCTCCGGCTGGCAGGACGCCGCGATCGATCTCGCCCTGCAGGGCATCGAGAGGCAGGCCGCGGTCGTCCCGGTCGCCGAGCCCTTGCCGGCCGAGGCATCGACCGCCGGCCTGCCGGGCCCGGACCTGTCGAGTTCTCCGCTGTACATCGACGCCGGCGACCGCCGCGTGCAGGTGCTCCAGACCATGCGCCTTCCGCGCGTCATCGTGTTCGGGGACCTGCTGTCCGACGAGGAATGCGAGGGCCTGATCGCCGCCGCCCGCCTGCGCCTCGCGCGCTCGCTCACGGTCGAGACGCAGACCGGCGGTGAAGCCCTCAACGTCGATCGAACCAGCGACGGCATGTTCTTCGAGCGCGGCGAGAACGCCATCGTCGCCCGGCTCGAGCAGCGCATCGCGGCGCTGCTGAATTGGCCGATCGAGTTCGGCGAGGGGCTGCAGATCCTGCGCTACGCGCCGGGCGCCCAGTACCGCCCGCACTACGACTATTTCGATCCGGGCGAGCCCGGCACGCCGACCATCCTGCGCCGCGGCGGGCAGCGCGTGGCCACCCTGGTGATGTACTTGCAGGAACCCGGACAGGGCGGCGGCACGACCTTCCCCGACGTCGGCCTCGAGGTCGCGCCCAAGCGCGGCACCGGCGTCTTCTTCAGCTACGACAAGCCCGACCCCTCGACCCGGACCCTGCACGGCGGTGCGCCCGTGCTGTCCGGCGAAAAGTGGGTCGCGACCAAGTGGCTGCGCGAACGCGAATTCATCTGACGCAGGCACCATGAAGATCAAAGCCAACGGGATCGAGATCGAGGTCGAGGACAGCGGCGGGGAGGGGCGGCCGGTGGCGCTGCTGGTCATGGGGCTCGGCATGCAGCTGATCGGCTGGCCCGACGATTTCGTGCAGGCGCTGGTCGACGCCGGTTACCGGGTCGTGCGCCACGACAACCGCGACATCGGCCTGAGCCAGGGTTTCGACGAAGCCGGTGCCGGCAACCTGCTATGGCAGAGCGTGCGCCGCCGCATCGGGTTGCCGGTGCGCTCGGCCTACAGCCTGCAGGACATGGCCGATGATTCGCTGGGCGTGCTTGATGCACTGGGCATAGCACGCGCCCACGTGGTCGGCGCCTCGATGGGCGGCATGATCGCCCAGCGCCTGGCGGCCAGCGCGCCGCAGCGCACCGCGAGCCTGGTCAGCATCATGAGTTCGAGCGGCGCCCGCCAGCTGCCGGGCCCGCGTCCCGACGTCGCTGCCGCCCTGCTGCGGCGTCCGCCGAGCCGCACCGAGGCGGCGCTGGTGGCACGCAGCATGGGGATGGTGCGGCTTATCCAGAGCCCGGCCTACCCGCAGGACGACCAGGTGGTCGCCGAGCGCATCCGGCGCTACATGCACCGCGCCTACCGGCCAGCCGGCGTGGTGCGGCAGATGCTCGCGATCGTCGCCGACCGCGACCGCGCCGAATTGCTGCCGCGCATCGCCAGTCCGGCGCTGGTGCTGCACGGCGAGGCCGACACCCTGGTGCCGATCGCCTGTGGGCGGGATTCGGCGCAGCGCATACCCGGTGCCCGCTTCGTCTCGATCCCGGGCATGGGGCACGACCTGCCGCCGCCGGTGGTCGAACTTCTCATGCATCACATTCTTCCTTTTCTGGACAACGCCGAGAGCCGCTCATGAGCCTGGACAACACCCCGGAGCAGTCGCAGCTCGGCCGCGCATCCGCCTACGTCGACCAGTACGACGCCAGCCTGCTGTTTCCGATCCCGCGGGCGGCCCAGCGCGACGCGATGGGCATCGCCAGCGACAAGCTGCCCTTCTTCGGCGCCGACCTCTGGACCGCCTTCGAACTGAGCTGGCTCAACCCGCGCGGCAAGCCGCAGCTGGCGATCGCGCATTTCACGATTCCCTGCGAAACGCCCAACATCATCGAGAGCAAGTCCTTCAAGCTCTACCTGAACAGCTTCAACAGTACCGTGTTCGCGGATGCCCAGGCGGTGCGGGATCGCCTGCGGACCGACCTCGGCGAAGCCGTGTGGCGCGGCAGCGATCGCACGGCGGGCATCGGCGTCAGGCTGCTGGCGCCCGATGCCTTCGACCTGGAGCCGGTGCATGAACTCGACGGCCTCGACCTCGACCGCCTGGACATCGAGTGCTCGCACTACCAGCCGGCGCCCGAACTGCTGTCCGCCGACCTGACCCAGCCCCCTGTGACCGAGACCCTGACCAGCCGGCTGCTCAAGAGCAACTGCCTGGTGACCGGCCAGCCGGATTGGGGCAGCGTGCAGATCCGCTACAACGGCCCGCCCATCGACCAGGCCGGACTGCTCGCTTATATAGTGAGCTTCCGCAACCACAACGAATTCCACGAGCCCTGCGCCGAGCGCATCTTCACGGACATCTGGAAGCGCTGCCAGCCCACCCAGCTGGCTGTCTATGCGCGCTACACGCGGCGCGGCGGCCTGGACATCAATCCCTTCCGCACCAGCTGGCCGCAGGCGCTGCCTGCCAACATACGGACGGCCCGGCAGTAGGTCTGCGAAAAGTTTGGGGAGGCAAGGGGAAACCCTCGAAACCGTGCCATAATCGATGGCTCTGCTGAGGCGACTCGGTGGTTGAGCCTCCCTCGGGAAGCATCACCACCCCGAAACGATCGGTAGAGAAAAAAGGCCCTTCGGTCTTGATCTGGTTCTAAAAACTGTGTCATAATCGAAGGCTCCGCTGAAAACGACGGCGACGAAGCAGCTTTAAGGGTTGCGAGTTGATCGAAGTGACTGGCGGGAGAGAAAAAGCCTCTCGAGGTTTGCGAGTTGATCGAAGTGACTGGCGGGAGAGAAAAAGCCTCTCGAGGTTGACGAAG
>NZ_JBFTHX010000030.1:0-77589 GCF_056394465.1 Variovorax sp. 10N432 | reverse complement strand
GGAACCTCGTCAGCGAAAACCATCAGGGCCGGCAGGCATATCAGCTTGCACATCAGGCCGGATATAAGACTGCAGCCCTGCCTCCTAAAGCGTCACACACACGAGTTCTTGCGATCCGGGAGGCGCCCATATAAGCATCTCCCTAGGCAAAGTTGGCCCTTGTTCCAGGCCCGCCTTCCGCCTACGATCAAATCACGGCTGCCCTTCAGTCAGAGGGGGCGGCCCCGTCTTCGGCGCAAGCACAAACGCGGCATTCGCTAACAATCCAGCGGCGCTACGCCTATCACCCTTACTTCCTGCAACACGCTGCTTCTCTCGGGCATCCTTCTTTATGTCTGCAAGAGCGCGAGCCTCGCCAGGGGACAAACTCGCGTGGGTCAAGGCCTCCCCCAGTGGCTTCAGGTACGCCTCTGCAAGAGACTTCCGGTATGCCATCTCTCGGGCGGACTTAAATGGACATACCAAGCCTCCGAAGTCCTTGGAGGGCTCCTTCCAGGTGGCTGAATACGCAACCAGCTGTTCAACCTCCTCACGCGCCGAGATTCACGCGATCTGGCTGCGCGGCAGTAGCCTTTCGCCGCTCGCGGAACGGACTATCGATCTCGCGGCATCCATCGCATTCGCGACTGGCGAAGCGACAAATTGAACGAAGCGCGGTGGGCCTTCTGCAAAAGCCCTATCCCCGACTGCTGATGGATGCCATTGGGCAGGCCATGGACTCGGAAGCCCAGGCGTTCGCGCAGCAGAGGCCATGCGTACTGCGGGGTGGGCAGGACCATAACACGCACGATCGCGCGAGCTCCTCTCTCTTCAGATTCAGCGTCATCAGGCTTCTCCTGGAACGGATGCACGCTGACTCTGGACGTCGCTCAGGGAGAGGGCCGTGCCGTGCTGCGCGCAACCAGACGAATGAGCTGGGTGAGATTCTCGGGGATTAGAAGCGCGGTCATCTCCAGCGCACTCATGATCCCCAACTCTTCTGCAGTCTCAGCGATCGCCTTACCCGTCGCGAGGGCGGTCTTGGCGATCTTGGCGGCGTTCTCGTAGCCAATGATTGGGTTCAACGCCGTGTCCAGGGTCACTGATTCCTCACGCGCTTGGATAGCACCTGGTGGTTGGCCCTGATGCCTTCGACACAATTGACCTGAAGAGTCTTGCAGGCGTTGGTCAGATGCTTGGCGCTGTTGTACAACGCCCAGCCTATGATCGGCTCAAAGGCGTTGAGCTGCAGCTGCCCCGCCTCCGATGCCATCGTGATCATCAGGTCGTTGCCGATCACTTCGTAAGCGACCTGGTGCATCACCTCTGGGATGACCGGATCGACCTTTCCAGGCATGATCGAAGAGCCAGCTTGACGCGCCGGCAAGAGGATGTCTCCGAAGCCAGCCTGCGGTCCGGGCGAGAGCAGACGCAGGTCGTTGGAAACCTTCGACAACTTGCATGCGACCCGTTTGAGCACCCCTGAGACCTGCCCGAATGCGCCGGTATCCTGAGTAGCTTCGACGAGATCGCCGCACGCACGACGGGAATCCCACTTGCTTCGGCAAGCAGTGGAATGACGGTCTCGCAGTAGCCCGCTGGCGCATTGATGCTCGTGCCGATCGCGGTCGCTCCGAGATTGACTTCGGCAATCAGTTCTCGCGCTTCTCGCAGCCGCGCTTCGTCCTCGCCGATCATGATGGCGAAGGTCAAGAATTCCTGACCCAGCGTCATTGGCACAGCATCCTGCAGGTGGGTCCTCCCGATCTTCAGGACCGCTCGAAACTCCTCCGCCTTGGCCTCAAACGCCTGACGCAAGTCGGCCATCGCGGTGAGCAGCGATTCAATGCCGTTCCAGGCCGCAAGATGGAGCGCGGTCGGATAGACATCACTCGTGCTCTGCGAGGCGTTCACGTGATCATTCGGATGAATCACTTCATAGGAGCCGAGCGCCGCGCCGATATGCTCGAGGGCGCGGTTGGCAATCACCTCGTTAGCATTCATGTTCGTCGATGTGCCTGCGCCGCCCTGGATGACGTCCACGACAAAATGTTCGTGCAACTTGCCGGCAATGAGGTCATTGCAGGCTCGTCGATCGCCGCGGCCGTCGAGGCATCGATGATGCCCAGCCGCACGTTCGCCGCGGCAGCCGCTTTCTTCACGTGTGCAAGCGCGCGAACTAGCTCTGGCATTTGGGCCACAGTCTGACCAGTAATTGGGAAATTCTCCACAGCCCTGGCCGTGTGAACGCCTCAATAGGCTTCGCAGGGAATCTGCTTGGAGCCGAGAAAATCGGTCACCACTCGCGAAGTCTTAGCGCTCATGGTGGTCCATAGAAAAGCGGATCCGCAGGAACACTTTCAGCGATCCCTGTCTTGCCCACATGGATGGTGTTGCTGTCGCGCGCCTTGAGGCGCTCATGCCTGGGTAGCCACAGCGGCTGGATGGCATGACGCCTGGGTTTTCCTCGGGCTTCGTTGTGAGGATCGCGCGGTGGGTCGCGTCGCCATTGACAGCATCAGGGCAACCTCCGTCCCTAGCGCAATCCCCTGCCGGTGTCACAGAAAGCCAATCGACAACCAAGGAAACGCGGCGATTACGGCCAGTGCCGCCACCAGCGCTGCGAGGTAGGGCCAGATGCGCTTCATGGCGCGGTCGGGGTCGACCTTTCCGATCGCGCAGGCCGCGTAGTAGCCGACGCCGATTGGCGGTGCGAACAAGCCCAGGCCCATCGAGAAGATCACCACCATCGCGTAGTGCACCTCGTGCACGCCCATGGCACGTGCCACCGGGAACAGCAGCGGACCGAACAGCACGATGGCCGGTATGCCCTCGAGGAAGCTGCCGAGCAGGATGAACGCGATGGCCGAGACGATCAGAAACCCGGTCTTGCCACCACCCAGCGCCGTCATCAGGTGGGCCACGTGCGCCGAAAACCCCGACTGGGTCAACGCCCAGGCCATGGCGGTCGCGCAGCCGATGATGATCAGGATGGCACCCGACAAGGATGCGGTCTCGACCAGGATCGGGTACAGGCGCTTCCAGTCGAACTCGCGGTATACCAGCGTGCCGACCACGAAGGTGTAGGCGACGCCGATCGCGGAGACCTCGGTGGCCGTCGCAACCCCTTCCACCACCGCTGCGCGGATGACGAAAGGAAGGATGACAGCCGGCAGGGCAAACGCGAATGCCTTGACGATTTCGGCGGCGGTGGCGCGGCGCACGCCGTCCAAGCTCTGCCGACGCGACTTCAGGAAAATCACTGCGGCCATCGCGAGCGCACCGACCACCGCTGGCATGAAGCCGCCGGTGAACAGCGCGGCGATCGACACGCCAGTGACCGAGCCGATCGTGATGAGCACGAGGCTCGGTGGAATCGTCTCGGACATCGCGCCGGAGGCGGCCAGCATCGACACCAGTTCGCCTTCGTCTTCGCCGCGCTTCTTCATCTCGGGAAACAGCGCCGGCGCCACTGCCGCCATGTCGGCCACCTTGGAGCCGGAGATGCCCGACACCAGGTAAATCGCGCCGACCAGCACATAGGAAAGACCGCCGCGAACATGACCGATCAGCGATGCTAGGAAGCGAATCATCGCGCGCGCCATGCCCATCGCCTCGATCAGTGCGCCGAGCAGGACGAACAGCGGCACGGCCAGCAGGATGATGCCCGACATGCCTTCGTCCATCCGGCTCACGACGATGAGCAGCGGCGCATCCGTGGCACTGCCCAGGTAAGCCAGCGTCGACAGGCCGAAGGCCACCATGATCGGCACCCCGATGGCCACCAGCGTCGCCACGCCGATCACCAGGAACAAGATCAGATTGATCGTGCCGAGGGTGGCCAGCAAGGGCCGGGCGACATACAGCACGACCGCAAGGCCGCCCACGATCGCGAGCGACTTGAGCAGGTCGCGCGGCGCCGCGCGCTCCATCAGCCGCAAGACAGCAATCGCTAGCATGAGCACCGCGCCGACCACGATCGACATCACGCGGAAGGTGTTGGGAAGCTCCAGCGCCGGCGTGGTGATGGCCCACTCTTCCTGGGCGTACTCCCAGGCCGGGCCTATCAGCAGCAACACGAAGGCCGCGATGATCACGTTGGACAGTGTGTTGCACAGTGCTCGCGCGTCCGGGCTCATGCGCGCGACGAAGGTGGTGAGCCGCATGTGCTCGGCGCGCTGCAGAGCGATCACCGCACCGATCATGGCCAGCCAGATGAACAGTAGCGAGGCCAGTTCGTCGCCCCACACCAACGGCGCGTGCATCGCGTAGCGGAAGAAGACGTTGGTGAGCAAGAGGAACACCTCCACCACCACCAGGCACACGGCGAGGATCTCGGTACCCCATTGGATGGCGGACTCGCAGCGCTGGCCGATGCGGGCGAAGGCGTTGGAACGGATCGGCTCTTTGTCGGCGGCCGGCCCCGCGTCTTTCAGTGTCGTGTTCATGGGCTCTTCCAGGGTGTCGCGGAAATGCAGGGTCGGCAGCGCGGGCGACGCTCCGTCGGATGCCGCCCTCAGGCGCTCAGGCGAGGGCGCCGGCATATTTCTCGAGCACGGCCCAGGCGTCTTTGCCGTACTTTTTGCTCCAGTCGGCGTAGAAGCCGGACTTCTGCAGTGCGGTACGGAACGCTGCGGTGTCGACCTTGTTGAAGACCAGCCCCTTGGCGGCGAGTTGGCCCTCGAGTTTCGTGTTGAGCGCCACCAAGTCGGCGCGCTCGTTGACGCCGGCAGCGTTGAGGTGCTTTGCCATCACGGTCTGGATGTCCTTCGGCAGCTTGTTCCAGCCGCGAGCGTTGGCCAGGAACCAGTAGTTGCTCCAGATGTGTCCGGTCAGCGAACAGAACTTCTGCACTTCGTAGAGTCGGATGGCGTCGATCAACGCCAGCGGATTTTCCTGGCCTTCCACCACCTTGGTCTGCAGCGCCGAGTACACCTCGCTGAAGTTGATGCTGGTCGGGGAAGCGTCGAATGCCTTGAACAATGAGGTCCAGAGCGGGCTCACCGGCACGCGAATCTTCATGCCTTTCAGGTCGGCCGGCGTGTTCACCGGCTTCCCAGAGGTCGTGATCTGGCGGAAGCCGTTGTCCCAGCTCTTTTCCATTGCGAACAGACCGGCCTTGCCGATCGCTTCGCGGATGTGGGCACCCAGGTCGCCATCCATCGCGGCCCACACCTCGTCATAGTTTTTGAAGACAAAACCGACGCTGCAGATGGAAGCGACGGGAACCAGCGTGGACAGCACGTCGCCGCCCAGCGTCATGAAGTCGATGGCGCCGGCACGCACCTGCGACAGCATGTCGGTGTCGCTGCCCATTTGGCCGCTCGGGAAGATCTGCAGATCCACGGCGCCCTGCGTCTCCTGCTTGATGGCATAGGACGCTTCCTTGGCGCGGATGTTCATCGGATGGCTGAGCGGCAAGTTGTTGGCGTATTTGAGCGTGACTTTGGCGCCTTGCGCGAAAGCTGGCGCCGCCAGCGTCAGTCCGCTGCCGATCAGGGGCACGGCACCGAACGCGTGGATGAAAGAGCGGCGGCGGAGGGTGTGTTTCATGGCTTGTCCCTTTCGTTTATGGCTATACTGTTGGCACTTCTAGTTTAAGTGTTGACACATTGAAGTCAACATAAAACACATTTTGATCCAATGTCAGCACATTGGGTTTTCAACTCGGCAATGGCTAGTCGTAGGCTGCCGGATTGAGCAGATTCGCTGCCGGCCGACCTTCGAAGTGGGACTGGATGCCATCGAGAGCAAGCATTCCCATCGCCGTGCGAACCTCGTCGGTGGCGCTGCCGATGTGCGGCAGCAGCGTGGCATTCGGCAGTCGGAGCCAGCGCTCGTCGATGCGCGGTTCGTTGCGGTATACGTCGAAGCCAATGCCACGCACTTGTCCCTCGTGCACTGCCGCGAACATGGCCAGTTCGTCGACCAAGTCGCCGCGCGCCACGTTCACCACTATTGCCCCGCGCGGCAGGCAGGCCAGTCGCTTGGCGTCGATCGCGTTGCGCAACTCCGGCGTCGAGGGCGCGCAAATGCATAGCACGTCGCTCTCGGCAAGAAGGCCTTCCAACTCGGCATGAAACACGGCGCCACGTTCGCAGTCAGGGGAGACGCGCGAGCGGTTGTGATAGTGCGGGTGCATGCCGAACGCCCGCGCCCGCTCGGCGACGGCCTGGCCGATGCGGCCCATCCCGAAGATGCCGAGCCGCATGCCTTGCAGCGAGCGGCCGAGCATCGACATGGGCGCCCAGGGGCCCCAGCGCCCGTCGCGCAATGTCCGTTCGGCCGCGGTCGTGTCGCGCGCGGCGGCGAGGATGAGGAACAGCGCCAGATCGGCCACCGAGTCCGTCAGCACGTCGGGCGTGTTGAACACCGGGAGGCGCCGCGCGGTCGCGGCGGCCAGGTCGATGTGGTCGTAGCCGACCGAGTAGGTGCCAAGCACCTGCACGCTCGGCGGCAGCGCGGCGATGGCGCTGCTGTCAAGCTTGTCGCCGGGCATCACGATCAGGGCGTCCTGGCCCTGCGCCTGCTGCGCCAAGCGCGCGCCGATGGGCGCGGCCTCGCGCCAGATCGAAACGTCGAAGGCGGGTTTCGCCCGGTCGATTACCGCCTGTGGCGGCACGCCCGTGACGAGCAGTTTGCGGCGGGCCATGGAGGGGGACTCGGTGGATGAGATCTTGGTCATTTCGGGTGCAGGTGAAGCGGCCTGCGAGTGCCAGCCGCGGAATCAGAATCGGCCGCCGTCGGCCAGCCAGATCAGCAGCGGACACAGCAGGATGAAGGCTGCGGTCGACACCAGCACGGCGCCGGCCGCCACATCGCCGTAGGTGCTGAAACGCTGCACGTAGATGCTGCTCACCACCGCGACCGGCATCGCGAACTGCAGCGTTAGAACGCCCGCGATCAGCGGCGGCAGATGCAGCAGGTGGATCACCAGCGCGCCCGCCGCGAGGCCGACCACCAGCCGCATCGCGCCTAGCACCGCACCCTGCCGGATGCCCGCGCGCGACACTGTGACGAGCGCGTAGCCCAGGCTCAACAACATCAGCGGCACGGCCAGCGAACCGACCAGGCGGGCGCTTTCCAGGACCGGTGCCGGCGCGGCCACCCCGGCGAAGCGCAAGGCCACCGCCAGGAGGCATGCGATCACGACGCCCTTCGGCCACGGCTGCGAGCGGTTGCCGCCTCGGCTGGTGACCCATACGCCCAACGTGTGCTGCGCCACCGAGGTGACCGCGAAGAACGCGATAGCCACTGCCATCCCGGTGTCGCCGAATGCCAGTTGGGCGATGGGAAGCCCCAGGTTGCCCGCGTTCGGAAAGGTCGCCGAGGGCCCCAGCGCCTGCGCTGGCATCTTCAGGCTGCGCAGGGCGATGGCGCTGAGCGCCGCGGCAACGCCCAGCCCGAGCAGGGTCGCAGACCCGACTTCGAACAACTGCGAGTTGTCGAGCCGCGTCGTCATCAGCGTGTGAAACACGAGCGCCGGCGTGCTCACCACCGTCGCCAGCATGGCGACGAACTCCGCCGGGTAGGTGTGCTTGCGCACTCCCCAGACCGCACCGACACCTGCGCAACACACGACTGGCAGCAGCAGCGTCGCGACCTGGACATAGACGCCCAGCCACACCTCGCCTCTCATGCGGCGTTCGCGTTGGGCTCGCGCAGGCCCCGGTCGACTGCCTGCTCGCCGAGCAGCATGGCGGCCGCGCGCTCGGCGATCATCAGCACCGTGGCGTTGGTGTTGGTCGACGTCATGGTCGGCATGACGGAGCCATCGATCACCCGCAGTCGCCTCACGCCGTGCACGCACAGGCCGGCATCGACCACCGCGCCGCTCGCCGGGTCGGCGCCCATGCGGCAGGTGCCCACGCCGTGGTAGACGGTCGACCCGTTGTCGCGGGCGTACTGCAGCAGCGCGTCGTCGCTGTCCGCCAGCGGGCCCGGCACGGTCTCGCCGACGATGTGGGGCGCGAGCGACGGCTGGCGCGCCAGTTCGCGGCCGATGCGCAGGCCGGCGACCACCGTCTTGCGGTCGAGCGGCTCGCTCAGGTAGCGCGGCGCGATAGTCGGCGCCTTGCTGCCGTCGCTCGAGACGATATGGACTTCACCGCGGCTTTCCGGCCGCATCTGCCAGACGCCGAAGGACAGGCCGGGCTCGTCTTCCAGTTCGCCGATGCGCCCTTCCTTGAAGCTCCCTGGTGCGACGACGAACTGCACGTCGGGCCGCTGCGCGAGGCCGGTCGATGCAAACGCGCCGATGACCGCGGCGCTGTAGGTCAGGATGCCGGCACCGGAGACCAGATATTTCGCGACTTCCTTGGCCAGCGCGGCACCGTGCGAGCGTTCATTGGCCGTCTCGATGCCCTTGACGCGAAAGCACAGGCGCGTCACGTAGTGGTCCTGCAGGTTGGTGCCGACGCCGCGCAGGGCCACCTGCGTGCGGATGCCCGCGTTGTCGAGCACGTCCGGATCGCCGATGCCGCTCAGTTCCAACAGGCGCGGCGTGCCGATCACGCCCGCGCTGACGATCACTTCCCGGCGCGCCGTGACGCACACCACCTGGCCGTTCTCGCGCTGACCTTGGACGCCGGTGGCCGCGCGCCCGGCGCCCTCGCCTGCCATGAGCACCCGCGTCACGTGCAGGTCGGTCAGCACGCTCAGGTTGGTGCGGGTCGCCACGGGCCACAAGTAGCCGCGCGCCGCGCTCGAGCGAACCCGGCCGTGGCGGGTTTGCTGGTAGTACCAGATTGACGGGCCCCGGGTGGCGATATTCGGGTCGTCGAGCCGCTCCAGGCCCAACTCCTCGCCGGCCGCCATCACCTTGGCGCACACCGCCGGCGGCGACGACACGCGCGTCACCTGGATCGGACCGTCGCTGCCACGGCGCGGATCCTTGGCGTCCTGCCAGGTTTCGGAGCGGTTGTAGTAGGGCAGGCAGTTGTCGAAGTTCCAGCCGGCGGCACCGCTCACCTCCCATGCGTCGATGTCGGCCGCGAAGGGACGCACGTAGAGCAGGCCGTTGATCGAGCTCGATCCGCCGAGTCCGCGTCCGCGCGGAAACAGGATCTCTCGGTCGCTCGCCTGCGCCTCAGGTGCCGTCTTGTATTTCCAGGTGATGCTCGGATGGTCGAGCAGGCGCAGGAAGCCGGCGGGGATGTGGATCATCGGATGGCGGTCGCGCCCGCCCGCCTCGATGAGTACCACCTTGTGCTTGCCGTCGGCCGACAGCCGGTTGGCGAGCACGCAGCCTGCGGTGCCCGCGCCCACGATCACGTAGTCGGCAACGATCTCTTCAAGGGGTTCGCTCATGGTGTCACCGTGCCGCCTTGGCTGCGGGGACGTCGTGCAGGCGCGATCCCTTGACGACGCCCTTGTTCATCAACTCGTCGATCTCGCCGGCCGAGAAGCCGTGCTCGTGCAGCACTTCTTCGCTGTGCTGGCCGAGCACCGGCGGCGGCCGGCGGATCGTCACCGGCGTGCCGTGCAGGTTGAGCGGATTGGCCAGGTTGGTCATCGGGCCGGCGACCGGATGGTCCAGGTGCAGCACCGCGCCGGTGTGCTTGATCTGAGGATCGGTCGTGAGCGCGGTGTGATAGTCCTGCACCGCGGCGCAAGGCACGTCGGCTTCGGACAGGGTCTTGACCCAGTAGGCGGCAGGCTGCTTGACGAAGGCGTCCTCCAGGATCGCGTCGAGCAGGTGGCGGTTGACCGTGCGCTGGGTGTTGTTCACGAAGCGTTCGTCGTCCAGCAGGTCGGTGCGGCCCAGCACGCGGCACAGGTTGATCCAGAACTTCTCGGTGAAGCAGGCGGCGAAGAAGTACTTGCCGTCGGCGCCCTCATAGTTGCGATAGGGAACCATGGTTGGATGTCCGCTGCCAAGGCGCGACGGCGCCTTGCCGCTGCGCATGGTTTCGCCGTCGCGCGGAATGGTGCTGAACAGCGCCGCACCCAGCAGCGAGGTGTCGATGCGCTGGCCGACACCGGTGCGTTCGCGGTGCAGCAGCGCGCTGGTGATGCCCAGCGCCATCATCGCTGCGGCGCCGAAGTCCGGCAGCGGCGCGCCCAGCCGCACCGGCAGGCCGCCGGCTTCGCCGGTCATGTCCATCAGCCCGGCGACCGCCTGAACGATCGGGTCGTTCGCCGGCCACGCAGCATACGGACCGCTCTGCCCGAAGGCCGAGGCGCTCGCATAGATGATCTTAGGATTGATGGCGCGAACCGCCTCGTAGCCGATGCCCAGGCGGTCCACCGTGCCGGGGCGGAAGTTCTCGACAATCACGTCGGCGGTCTTGGCCATGCGCAGGAACACTGCTTTGCCGGCGGGCGTCTTCAGGTCCAGGCGCAGGCTGCGCTTGTTCCGGTTCTGCGACATGAACTGCACGCTTTCACCGTTCACGAACTGGTTGCCGAGGTCGCGGGCCAGATCGCCTCGCGCCGGCTCCTCGACCTTGATGACGTCGGCGCCCATGTCGCCCAGCAGCATGGTGCCGACCGGACCGGCGGTCATCACGCTCAGGTCGAGAATGGTGTAGCCGCTCAGCGGCGTGGGTTTGGCTTGTTCGCTCATGGTGTTGTCTCTTCCTTGTCTGGATGCATCGACGCGCTGGTCGGCAGTTTCAATCGGCCGCCGGGTAGGCGAGCGCCGTGAAGCGGCTGCGGCCGTCCTGCGCGCGGGTTTGCACGAAGGCGTGGCCGTAGGCCTCGTCATCGCGTTGGAGGAAATCTGTGCGCAGGTGGCCGCTGCGCGTCTCGCGCCGGGCCAGGCAGGCTTCCAGGATGATCGACGCGGTGGTCGACATGTTTTGCACCGTCAGCACCTCGTGCAGCGTTGCCGGCGTCGCGCCGCCGCCCTGCGCGAGCGAGACCTCGATGTCGCGCGCCACCTCCAACGCCTGGTTCAGTCCGGCCTCGCTCTTCTCGACCAGGGCATGTCGCTGCATTGCGGCCTGCAGGCGCCGGGCGCTGCCGGCCGCGTCGAAGGCCGCGTTGGCCGCCAGTGCACGGCGCAGCCGCTCGACCACTGCATCGCCGGCTACGGCCTTCCATGAGGCGCCGTCGCGCGCATCGCGCCCGGCGGCATCGCCCGCGCGGTGGCCGAACACCTGCCCCTCGGCCAGCGAATTGCCGCCCGGACGGTCGGGGCCCCGGACGCCACCGGCCAGCTCGCCGATCACGTGCACGCCGGGAATGGTCGAGCGTGCATCGGCGTCGACCATGCGAACGCCGCCGTTCAGGCACTGGAAGGCGATGCCGACGTCCATCGAATCCTTCTGTGGATCGACGCCGTTGGCCTTCATCCAGCGCATCGTGTTCGGGATGACCGCTTCCAGCTTCGGGGCGGGCACATGCGCCAGCGAGAAGTTGATGGTTCCCCGCTCATTGCCGCGACCCGCGGCGATTTCCGAGGCGATCGAGATGTCGATGTAGCGTGAGACGTTGCTCACCGTGAACGGAAACACCTTCTCGTCCATCACCTCCTCGACGCTGACGCCCGCGGGCAGGTAGTCGGACAGGAACTCGCGGCCCTCCGAATTGGTCATCCGCGGATGCAGGACGAAGCACGACTTGGAGAACAGCTGGACGTATGGATGGACCAGCGCCGGCCCGAACTGGTGGAACTCCATGTTCACAAGCTCGGCGCCTGCGCGGTACAGCACCGCCTGGCCGTCGCCGGTCATCTCTGCCGTCGACACCTGCTGCGAGAAGAGGCCGTGCGCACCGCCGGTGCCCAGCACCACCGATTGCGCACGTACTACCAGCCAGGTTTGCGTCCGGACGTCGAGCGCCAGCACGCCGGCGGCATGGCCTTCGGCGTCGAGCAGCAGGTCGACCAGCGCTGCCGGAGCGCGCACCTTCACGCCGCGCGCCAGAGCCTGTTCGTTGAGGGCGGCGACGAAGGCCTTGCCGGTCTTGCCGGAGACACCGAGCGCCCGGGCATAGCTGCCGAAGTCGCTCTGGATCAGCTTGTAGTCGGTGGCGTGGCCCGCCGCGACCTTGTCCGGCGCGGCGCGATCGAAGGCCACGCCGTAGGAGATGAGGTCGGCGATGCGGCGCGGCGCGTCTTCGGCGAGCACGCGCACCAGGTCGCGATCGATGAAGCCGCTGGCGGCTGCCATCGTGTCGCGATAGTGGACCTCGGGGCTGTCGGCCGCCGCGCCGTAGCCCGATGCGCCCATGCTCATGATCTCGCTGGCGCCGTGGACCGTGCTGCCGCCGGTGCCGAGCGGGGCCTTGGCCAGCATCAGCACCTCGGCACCGGCCAGCCGCGCCGACAGCGCCGCCCGCGATGCCGCGCCGCCGCCGCCCACCACCACCACGTCGGTGGCGAGTTCTTCGACCTTGAGTCCGAGGCCGCGGAGTTGTTCAACGATGCTCTTGCTCATGATTCGCTTGCTCAGGCCTTGAGGGATCGCGCGATGATGTTGCGCTGGATCTGGTTGGTGCCGCCGAAGATCTGGAACAGCTTCGACTCGCGGTAGTGGCGCTGCATCGGGTATTCCATGGCGTAACCGTTGGCACCCATGATCTGCAGGCCGTCGGTGGCTACCTTCACGTAGACGTCCGACGCGAAGTACTTGGCCTGCGACGACTCGGCATCGCAGGGCTGGCCGTCCACCAGCAGCTTGGCCGCACGGTAGGACATCATGCGCGCCGCATCGACCTGCGTCTGCATGTCCACCAGCATGTGCGAGACGGCCTGGAAGTCGAACACCGGCTGGCCGAACTGCTTGCGGTCCAGCGCATACCAGCGCGCCAGGTCGACCGCGGCCTGCGCCGCGCCGGCGCACATCGCCGACAGGGCGACGCGCTCCTTGGCCAGCACCGCCGTCAGCCGCTTCCAGCCCATGTGCAGCTCGCCGACCATCAGCCGCCGGGGCACCCGGACGCCGACGTAGTTCACTTCGCAGGTGCGGATGGCGCTGCCGCCGAGCAGGTCGATCGGGCGGATCTCCAGGCCCGGCGCGTCGGTCGGCACCAGGAACAGGCTGATGCCGTTGTGCTTGGTGGCTTCCCGGTCGGTGCGCACGGCGGTCAGGATGTACTTGGCTTGCATCGCGCCGGTGATCCACATCTTGGTGCCGTCGATGATGAAGTCGTCGCCGTCGGCCACGCCGCGGGTGGTGAGCGAGGCAGCGTCCGAGCCGGAGCCGTTCTCGCTCAGCGCGAAGGCCAGCCAGCCGCGGCCTTCGGCCAGCGCCGGAAGCACCTCTTTCTTGATCTCCTCGCTGGCGAAGCGCGACACCGCGCCCCCCACCATGTTGATGTTGGCGTTCCAGAAGCGGCTCAGCGCAACGCTGTAATAGGCAGCGACTTCCAGGAAGGCCGTCATATCCATGTAGTCGCCGATGCCGCCGTAGGCCTCGGGCAGCGTTAGGGCGAACCAGCCTTGTTCCACGCCGACGTCGATCAGCTCCTTGGGAAAGCGCTTTTCCTCGTCGCACATACCGATGTATTCGGGGCTGGCGTGCTTGGCGAGCACGCGCTGCACGCTGCGGCGGAATTCGAACTGCTCGTCATTCAGGTAGGGGCGCAGGTCGGCGCGATCGAGCATGGCCAGGGTGTAGGCGGGATTCATGGTATCGGTGCCTCAGGCCACGGCGGCGAGCTTCTCGTCCAGCGGAATGCTGCGCAGC
The DNA here is from genome assembly GCF_056394465.1 of Variovorax sp. 10N432. Classification (NCBI taxonomy): domain Bacteria; kingdom Pseudomonadati; phylum Pseudomonadota; class Betaproteobacteria; order Burkholderiales; family Comamonadaceae; genus Variovorax; species Variovorax sp. 10N432. The sequence goes on along the minus strand of NZ_JBFTHX010000030.1, from coordinate 63,976 downwards.
ATCGTCGAACGGCTGCGCGCGCCCGTCATCAGGAAGGCGAGGTCGGAGCCGCTCAGGATCAGCCGAGCACCCTTGCCGATGTATTCGGCCATCAAGGCCTCGTCGTAGACGCCGCCCACGCCGGCGGCCTTGCCATGGCGGCGGCACGCCGCGAATACGGTGTCGAGGGCAGACTTCACGCTGGCATGGCCCAGCTGGCCGGGCACGCCGAGTTCGGCCGCCATGTCGGTGCAGCCGACCAGCAGTACGTCGATGCCGGGCACGGCGGCGATGGCATCGACGTTGTCGCGTCCTTCCACCGTCTCGATCATCGCCACGACCAGTGTCTCGCTGTTGATCAAGGCGACCGTTTCGGTCACGGGCAGCGGCATGAAGCGGGTCTGCGGAAGGCTGCCCGGAATCGAGCGCCGGCCGAGCGGCGTGAAGCGGCAGAAATCCACCACGGCGCGCGCCTGCTCCACCGTGCTTACGTGCGGAATCACGATGCCTTGGGCGCCGGTGTCGAGCAGGCGGGTACTGTGGAAGGCCTCGTGGGCCGGCACGCGAATCATCGGCGTGATGCCGACGCCGAGCGCCGCCTGGCACAGTTGCGCCGCGGTGTCGACGCTCATCGAGTTGTGCTCCATATCGATGAACAGCCAGTCGAAGTCGCAGGTCTTGGCAATCTGCGCGATGTCAACGGTGCGGGCTTGGCGCAGGCCCATGCCGAGCGCCAGTTCGCCTTTCAGGATTCGTTGCTTCGCGTGGTTGGCGATGACTTTCATGGGAGGTCCTTTTGTCTGTGCGGGGGGCGGCGGTCAGTCGGCGTCGGCCGGCATGGCCACGTTGACGAATTTGGTGTCGAGGTAGTCGCGAATGGCGTGCGGGCCGCCTTCGCGCCCAAAGCCGCTGTCCTTCGAGCCGCCGAACGGCGTCTCGGCGGTGGAGGCGACGAAGGTGTTGACGCCGATCACGCCGGCCTCGAGGCGGTCCACCGTCGCATGGGTCTTGGCCAGCGAGCGGGTGAACACGTAGGCGGCCAACGCGAACGGCAGCCGGTTGGCCTCGGCGACCACCTCGTCGAGAGTCGAGAAGGTGGCCAGGGTGCCGAGCGGACCGAAGGGCTCGTCGTTCAGCACCGCGGCATCGGACCGCAGGTCCGTGAGCCAGGTGGGCTCGAAGAAGTAGCCGCGTTCCGTCGCGCGCGGGCGGGCGCCGCCCGACAGCACGCGGGCGCCCCCCGAGACGGCGTCATCGACCATCTTCTCGATGGCGTCGCGGCGGCGGCGTGTGGTAAGGGGGCCGAGGTCCGTGGCATCGTCGAGCGGGGATCCGACGCGCAGGGCGCGGGTCGCTGCGACCAGCTTTGCGCCGACTTCATCGGCGATGGATTCGTGCACGTAGAAGCGCGTGGGCGACGCGCACACTTGGCCAGCGTTGCGGAATTTGCCCGGCGCGGCGAGCGCGGCGAAGGCGTCGATGTCGGCGTCCGCATGCACGATCACTGGCGCGTGGCCGCCGAGCTCCATGCTGACGCGCTTTAGCGTGGCGGCCGACTGCTCGACAATCTGGCGGCCGATTGGCACCGAGCCCGTGAAGCTGACCTTGGCGACGCGCGGGTCGTTCATCAGAGTCGGCGTGATCTCCGCCGGGCGGCCGATCACCAGGTTGATGCTCCCCTTGGGGAATCCGGCATCCTCGAAGCACTTGATGAGCGCCATGGTAGTGCCGGCCGCCTCGCTCGACGGACGAATCACCAACGTATTGCCGGCCGCCAGGGCCGGCGCCATCTTGCGAGCCAGCAGCAGCAGCGGGAAGTTCCATGGCACGAACGCGGCCACGACCCCCAGCGGCTCCATGTGCACGAGGTAGCGGTCGCCCTTGACGCGGCTTTCGTAGCTCAGGCCGAACACCCGGCGCGCCTCGTCGGCGAACCAGTCGACCGATTCGGCCGATGCCTTGGCCTCGCCCACGGCCTGCCGCACCGGCTTGCCGGTTTCCAGTGCCACCAGGCGGCCCAGGGCTTCGGCGCGCTCGTCGATGAGTGCGGCAGCGCGGCGCAACAAGGCGGAGCGATTCCAGGCGGTGATTGCACGCATCGACGCACGGGCCGCGTACGCGGCAGCGATGGCTTCGGTGACCTGAGCAGCGCCGGCCGGCTTGATGGCGCCCAGCGGGACTTCGGTGGCCGGATTGATCATCTCGCAAGCCTCCTCGCTGCCGGAGCGCCATGCGCCATCGATGAATTGTCCGTGGGTGGCGTAAAGATCTTGCAGTTCCATGTGAGCGATTCTACACACCCACCCCAATGTGTCAACACTTAAAGACTTAGTGCATGCATTAATTGAACGTTTTGGAATGCGCTGTAAACTAGCGCCAAACTTTTGGATACCCGCATGAGCAGAGTTGTTATGAGAGATGCAGACGTCATTGCCAGCCGCCTTGATGAGATCCAGGACAAGGTGCGCGCCATGATTGCGGACGGCAGCCTGCAGCCGGGCGAGAGAGTGAATGAGCAGGCGCTCGCGCTCCAGTTGGGGGTCGGCCGCAATTCGGCGCGCGAGGCCCTGCGCTCGCTCGAGCGCAGCGGCCTGGTGCGCATCGTGCCCAACCGCGGCGCGGAGGTGCGCAAGGTGTCGCTGGAGGCGGCACTCGATCTGTACGATGTGCGTGCCGGCATTGCGCGCACGGCCGGCAGGCTCGCCGCCGCGCGCCTCGAGGCCGAGGAGGAGAATCGCGTGCAGGCCTTGATGGATGAGATGGAAACCGCCCTGAAGGCCCGGGACGGCAGCACGTACCATAAGCTCAACACGGAGTTTCACAACCTGCTCATGGCCATCAGCAAGAATCCCCGGCTGATCGACCTCAACAACACGATCGAGGCGGAACTCAGCCTCTACCTGCGCAAGGGTGTCTACACCATGGCGCAAATGCAGCTCTCCCACAGCGAACACAGCCGGCTCGTCGACGCGCTGCGCAATGGCCGGGTGACTGAGGCTGCGGAACTGTTCGAGAACCACATCCTCGCGGGTAAGCAGCGGATGCTCGACACCGTGACCCGCTCGGTGTCGGCCGCATGAGCGAGCAAGCAGGCCGGAGCTCATTGCGCGTTTGGCACGACGAAGTGCATGCACTCGCTCACGTTTCAATCCACAACCCGCCGCTCGGCGTGCTGAACCAGACGGTACGTCGCGAACTTGGCAGCTTCTTCCTAGAAGCTCAGGACGACGCCAGCGTGCGCTGCATCGTTTTCGAGAGCGGCGAACGCAGCTTTTGCGCGGGCGCCGACCTGCGCGAATATGCGCTGCGATTCGACGCCGCGGTGGCCCGCGCGCATGTCGAGAACGCGCACCGGATGATCCTCGCGCTGGTCGACCTGGACACCCCGACCATTGCCTCCATTCGCGGGCCATGCATGGGAGGCGGGCTGGAACTCGCCATGGGCTGCGGTTTGCGCATCGCGTCGCGAAGCGCCACCTTTGCGCTACCCGAGGTGAACCGCGGGGCCTGGCCCGGTACCGGTGGCTGCGTGCTGCTGGCGCGGCTGGTGCGCCCGTCGCTGGCAAAACGCCTTCTCTATACCGGCGAGACTCTCGATGCGGCGACCGCCTGCAAGATGGGGCTGATCGACGAGGTGGTCGATGATGACGCACTTGACGCCCGCGCGCAGGCGTTGGCGGCCGGCATCGCGCAGCAGCCTCGCAGTTCGATCCAGACCATGGCACGGCTGGTCGACCGGGAATTCCGCGCCAGCTTTCGTGCTCATCTGCAGTACGAGGCCGAATGCTTCGTCCAGGCCTACCAGTTGCCTGCAGCGCGCGAGGGCTACGCTGCCTTCTTCGAGAAGCGGCCGCCGCGCTGGGAGCACGCCTGAGCGGCTATCGGCCGACCCATTCGGGTCGTGCCCGTTCCATGAAGGCGGAGATGCCACGCTTCGCATCCTCGGTTGCGCTGTTGAGGGCCATCACCTGGCCCATGAAGCGGGTGGCCGTGTGAAATTCGGTATCCAGCGCCTGCTGGAAAGCGCGCTTTCCCATCTGGACCACCACCGGGCTCGACGCGACAATCCTCCCGGCGACGTCGGCCAATTCCGCCTCGAAGCGCCCCGCCGGCACCACGCGGTTCACCAGGCCCAGTTCGAGGGCCTCGTCAGCATTGATGCGCTGCCCCAGCAATGCCAGTTCGTAAGCCTTGCGCCCGCCGATGGCACGCGTCAACGCGGGCAACAGCGTGCAGGGCCACAGGCCCACCTCGATTTCCGGCAGGCCGAAGCTGGCACCCTCCTCGGCGATCGCCAGGTCGCAGGCAGCCGCGAGGCCGGTGCCGCCGCCTAGCGCGAGGCCCTGCACCGCAGCGATCACCGGTTTGGCGATGCGGGCCGGGGCAGTGAGCAAATCGGCGACCAGTTGGAAATGCGCTTCGCGCTCGGCCGCTCCCAGGTCGAGGAAATGCGCGATGTCGGAGCCGGACGAAAAGATCCCGGCCGTGCCGCGGACCACGATACAGCGGGCTTCGGGCAGCCGGTCCAACGCCAGGATCAGGTCCGACAGGCTGCGGTACATCGCGTTGGTGAAGGCATTGCGCCGTTCGGGACGCGAGATGCGCACCGTTGCAATGCCCTCCGACACCTCGCACTGGATGTCTTCGTTGGTTGGGAGATCGTTCATTTTCATTTGGATTACTTCAAAGTGAATGCACTACTAATGCATGTGTTGACATTTCAACTCATAGCGTAGGACAATAGACTTGTTGAGTCAACACGTTACAAGGAGACAAATGAACAAGTTTTTTGGGCGTCGCACCCTGGTCGCCGCCGCGCTCGCCGCGGCCTGCAGCGGGGTGTTTGGCGCCTCGAGCTATCCCGACCGCCCTATCAGGATCGTCGTGCCTTTCGCCGCGGGCGGGGGCACCGACATCGTTGCGCGCGTCGTCGCCGACAAGCTCGGCCAGAAACTGGGCCAGCCCGTGGTGGTCATCAACACGCCGGGGGCTGGCGGCACCATCGGGGCCGCCAGCGTAGCCCGCGCCGAACCCGACGGCTACACCCTGCTCGTCTGGCACATCGGCATGATTTCGTCGGCCTACGTGATCAAGCCCCTGTCCTATGACCCGCTCACCAGCTTCACGCCCATCGGGCAGCTCAGCAGCGCGTCGAACTTGCTGGCGGTCAACCCCGACCTGCCGGCGAAAAACCTCAAGGAGTTCATCGCGCTCGCCAAGGCCAATCCGGGCAAGCTCAACTACGGCTCCTCGGGAGTGGGTGGAGCCGACCATCTGGCCGGCGAATTGTTGTCTCAAGTCGCCGGGATCAACACTGTGCACGTTCCCTACAAGGGAGGCGGCCCCGCCACGGTCGGCGCGGTAGGCGGCGAGGTACAGTTCGTCACCGGCACCGCCTCACAGGTCATGCCAATGGTCAAGGCCGGCCGCCTGCGCGCGCTGGCCGTGATGCAGAACCAACGAATCCCGTCGCTGCCCGATGTGCCGACCGCCGCGGAAGCCGGACTGCCCGAGCTCGACTACAAGACCTGGTTCGCCCTTTGGGGCCCGGCCAAGATGCCCGCCGATGTGGTGGCAACCATCAGCACCGCACTGCAGGAGGTCCTGCACCGGCCCGACGTGCGCGCGCAACTCGACAAGGTAGGCGTCGAACCCACCCCGACTACCCCGCAGGAGTTCGGCGCCATGTACAAGGCCGAATACGCCAAGTGGAACCACATACTCGGTGAGGTGATGCCCAAGTGATGCGTCGCAGTCCTGCCCACCGATGATCGCTCCCGACCAGCTGCTGAAACTGCCGATCGAGTCACGCCGTTTCAGCTATACCGAACGCGACACCATGCTCTACGCCCTGGGCGTTGGCTTCGGCTCGGATCCGCTCGACAGCGCGGAACTGCGCTTCGTCTACGAAGACCGCCTGATGGCCGTGCCGACGCAGGCGACCACTGTGGCGTGGGACCGCAGTTGGGTGCAGGCCAGCGGCATTCCATGGCCCAAGGTGGTCCATGGCGAGCAACGGATCCAGATGATGTCGCCCTTGCCACCGGCCGGCGACATCGTCTCCAGCACGCGCGTTAGCGAGGTCCTGGACAAGGGCTCGGGCGCCTTGGTTCGCGTCGAGACCCGTATCGCGGACGCCCGCTCCGACGCCTGGCTCTGCACGACAACCACCGGCTTTTTCGTTCGCGGCGAAGGCGGCTTCTCGTCCTCCCCGCCAAGCCGCGCGCCGCGGACGCATCTCCCCCGACGTGCGCCCGACGTTGTCGACGACGCCCGCACGTTCGGCAACCAGGCGTTGCTGTACCGGTTGTCGGGTGACCGCAACCCTCACCACGCGAGCCTTGCCGCGGCACTCGCCGGCGGCTTTCCACGGCCCGTGCTGCATGGGTTGTGCACCTACGGCTTCGCATGCCGCAGCGTGATGAAATCCTTCTGCGATTGGGATCCGAGACGATTGGAGGCTTTCGACGCACGCTTCACCGCGCCGGTGTTCCCGAACGACGGCCTTCGCTTCGAGATGTGGATGGAAGGCGGCAATGTGCTGCTGCGCGGCAGTTGCCCCGAGCGGAAGGTCACCGTGCTGGAAGGGGCCGTCAAGCTCAAGCCAACGCTCGCCGTTTGAAGTCTCTCGGCTCGGACCCACTCGCTATGCACACATTTGTGGCAACAGTACTCGCCCCGCCAGCTAAATGTTGGCCATTGCCAGCGTCACAAACGCGCGCGCCGTGTTCGTGGTCAGTCGATGTCAAGCATCCGACATCGTGTTTACCAAATCGGTGGATGCAATGGCCTGCCACGCAGCGATTTCCTCGCGAAGTGCGTTGACGGTTGAAGCTCTCATTGAGGTCCTCGAAGTGTCAACGGCACGGTTTCTCGTAATCCAGGTGCTTCCTCCATGTCCAGGTCACCCCCGGAGTCTGGATAAGAAGCTAAACTTCGTAGTTAACCTGTCCAACCGAGCGCAATGCCCTCCCAACTCGCCGACCCCGAAACCGACACGCCCCACGCGCTGGCGGTGGAGCTGCGGATGCTGGCCTCGCAGCTGCGCCGCCGGCTGCGCCAGGAGGCCTCCGCCGCCGACTGGACCGAATCCCAGCGCGCTGTGCTGTTGAGGCTGGAGCGGCAGGAGGCCGCCACCGTGACCGAACTGGCGCTGGCCGAAGGCGTCCGTTCCCAGTCCATGGGCGCCACCGTGGCCTCGCTGATCGAAGCCGGCTATGTCAGGGGCGCGCCAGACCCGGCGGACGGGCGCCGCACGCTGCTGTCGCTCACCCCGCAGGCGCGCAAGGTCTTCCGCCAGGTCCGGGCCGCGCGTGAAGACTGGCTGCAGCGCACGATCTCGGCGCGCTACTCGCCGGCCGAGCAGCGGCAGCTGGCCGGCGCGGTGCGGCTGCTCCAGCGCCTGCTGGAGGCCTGATGAGCAACACCTTCCGTTCACTGCGCAACCGCAACTACCGGTTGTGGGCGGCCGGCGCGCTGGTGTCCAACGTCGGCACCTGGATGCAGCGCACCGCCCAGGACTGGCTGGTGCTGACGCACCTGACGAACCACAACGCCACCGCCGTCGGCACCGTGATGGCGCTGCAGTTCGGCCCGCAGCTGGTGCTGCTGCCTTTCACCGGCCTGGCGGCCGATCGCTTGAACCGGCGCAAGCTGCTGATGGCGACCCAGGCCGCCATGGGCCTGCTGGCGCTCGGGCTGGGCCTGCTGACGGTGAGCGGCTTGGCGCAGCTGTGGCATGTCTACGTGTTCGCGCTGCTGCTGGGCTGCGTGGCGGCCTTCGATGCGCCGGCCCGGCAGACCTTCGTGGCCGAGCTGGTGTCGGAGACCGAGCTGTCCAACGCGGTGGCCCTCAACTCCACCTCCTTCAATGCCGCGCGCATGGTGGGGCCGGCGGTGGCCGGGCTGGTGATCGCGGCCACCGGGCCGGGCGAGGCCTTCCTGCTCAATGCGCTGTCCTTCGTGGCGGTGCTGACCTCGCTGGCCTGCCTGCGCCAGGGCGAGCTCTATCCGCGTCACGGCACGGCGGGGCGCAACAAGGGCAGCCTGATGGAGGGCTTCCGCCATGTCTGGCGCCGCCCCGACCTGCGCGCCCTGCTGGCCATGCTGTTCCTGGTGGCCACCTTCGGCCTGAACTTCCCCATCTTCATTTCCACCATGTCGGTCGGCGCCTTCCACGGCGGCCCCGGCCAGTACGGCCTGCTCTCTTCGACGATGGCCATCGGCTCGGTCACCGGCGCGCTGCTGGCGGCGCGCCGCGCCCAGCCGCGTTTCGGCCTGCTGCTGGTGGGATCGGCGGTGTTCGGCTTCGGCTGCCTGGCGGCGGCGCTGATGCCCAACGTGGTCGGCTTCGGCATCGCCCTGGTCGTGACCGGCGCGGCGGCGCAGACGCTCACCACCTCGACCAACGGCATGGTGCAGATGTCCACCGACCCGGCCCTGCGCGGCCGCGTCATCGCCATCCTGCTGGCGATCCTCCTGGGCAGCACGCCCATCGGGGCGCCGATGGTGGGCTGGGTGGCCGATACCTTCGGCCCGCGCTGGGCCATGGGCGTGGCGGCCGCCGCGGGCTTCGGCTCCCTGGCGATCGGCCTGCGCTACCTGTTCAGGCACCACGGCCTGCGATTGCGACTCGAAGGGCGCCGGCTGCGCTACAGCTTCGTGCCGCCCCCGCCCTGAGGTCCGAGTCCGCCGGCGCCGCGTCTGGACGGACAATATGCGCTGTCGAGACAACCGCCACACGCGCCACCATGGACCTCAGCAAATTCCCCAAGGACCTGATGCACGCCATCGGATTCACCGAAGTGCTTCGCGTCGACCACGAAGCCGGCATCGCCCGCGTTCGCTACACCGCGCGTCCCGAGTTCGCCCACACGAAGGGCACCGTGGTGCAGGGCGGCCTGATCACGGCCTGGCTCGACAGCGCGATGGCCTTCGCCGTCATAGCGCGCGATCCCGATGCCAGCCTGGCGAGCCTGGAGCTCAAGGTGTCGTTCCTCGAGCGGGTCGGGGTCGCCGCCTACGAGGTCGAGGCGCGGGTGCTGCGCTGGGGCCGCAGCGTCGTCTTCCTCGAGGCCGATCTCTTCTCCGAGAGCGGTGTCCTGCTGGTGCGCGCCTCGTCGACCGGGAAGCTGCTGAGAACGGCCCGCGCATGAGCCTGCTGCAAAGCGTCGAATTCGGCAACGCCGGCGACCTGGACACCCACGGCACCGGCTGGTTCGTCGGCTTCGGCGAATGGACCCACGGCCCGGCGACGGCCCTGCGCCATGTGGCCGACGGCACGACGTCGAGCGGACCGTGCATCAAGTACTTCCGGCATCCGGCGGGCCATCCGAACGGCGACCCCAAGCCGCTCAGCGAAGGCCGGACCCTGTCGATGCTGGTCGATGCAGAAGGCGAGTTCCGCATCGAGTTCTCGACCCGCGCCGACTTCGCGCCCGCGGACAGCCTCGCGCACACCCTGCGCCGCCACGGCGACTTCGTGATCTGGGGCCCCGGCATCCATCACCGCGCCTTCGGCATCCAGGCCGCGTGCATCCTGACGGTGCGTTGGGCATAGCCCCTCGATATGGACACTTCGTTTCGCATCCGCCCCGTCTCGGAGCCCGACTTCGCGGCCTGGAAGCCTCTCTGGGACGGCTACAACGCCTTCTATGGCCGCAGCGGTCCGACCGCGCTGCCGGCCGAATTCACGGCCACCACGTGGTCGCGCTTCCTGGACCCCGCCGAACCGGTGCACGCGCTGGTCGCGGAGGGTGCCCACGGCCTGCTCGGCCTGGCGCATTTCCTCTACCACCGCAGCACCACCCAGATCCGCATGAGCTGCTACCTGCAGGACCTGTTCACGGTCGAGGCGGCCAGGGGCCGGGGCGTCGCGCGCGCCTTGATCGAAGCGGTATGCGAACGTGCAGCGGCGGCCGACTCGCCACGGGTGTACTGGCAGACCCACGAGACCAACACCACGGCGATGAAGCTCTACGACAAGGTGGCTGAGAAATCCGGCTTCGTGGTCTATCGCAAGCTGCTCTGACGCGCGCCTGTCCCGCCGCCGCGCCGCGGCGGTCAGCGTTCGACCGGCGCCGTCTCGGCGGCTTCCTCTGCCTGCGCAGCGCCGTCCCTGCGCAGCATCGTGATCAGTTCGTCCAGCGCGGCCACGGCACCCTCGGCGTCCCGCGCCCGCAGGCACTGGACCACCTTGCGCCGCAGCGGAAACACGTCCGGCCTGGGCCGCACCGGGATCACGTGCGTCATGCGCTCGCGCAGCACGGTGGTCATCGTCTGGGCCATGAGCCGCAGCGCTTCGTTGTGTCCGGCCAGGCTGATCGATGAGAAGAAGCGTGCCGTCGCCTCGATGCGCCGCGGCAGCGCGTCCGCGCCCTGGTGCTGCTCGATCTCTTCCACGGCGGCCTCGATCGCGTCCACCTCCTCGGGAGTGGCCCGCTCGCAGGCCAGCCGCAGCAGCTTGCCGTAGAGCGCGCGGTAGGCCTCGTCGATGTCGACCGTACCCAGCTGCCCTTCGAGCACCCGCTGGCGCAGCGACTCGGCCAGCATCATGTAGGCGCCCTTGTAGAACACCAGCGCATGGTCGGCGCAGCCGCTGCGCATGTGCTTGACCTCGCCGATGAAGATCTCGTGGTCGCCGGCCTCGTGGCGGGCATGGACCCGGCACTCGAAGCTCGCCAGGCAGTCGTCGACCAGCGGCGTCCCCAGCGGGCCGGGACGCCAGGCCACGCCCTCGAACTTGTCGGCGATCCTGCTCGATGCGAAACGCCCGGACAGCTGGTCCTGGCTCTGCGACAGGATGTTGATGGCGAAGCTGTCGGCCTCGACGAAGGTGCCCAGCAGGCTGCTCGCCTTGCGCAGGCTGAACAGCACCAGCGGCGGCTCAAGCGAGACCGAACTGAAGGAGTTGCAGGTCAGCCCCACGGGCGTGCCGTCCGGCGTGCGGGTCGTGATGACGGCCACCCCGGTGGGGAAGCAGCCCAGCAGCTGGCGGAACAGCTTGGGATCGATGGGCTCTGCGTGCGGCGTCGGCTGGTTCATTGCTTGCTCCCCTGGCGCTTGAAGAGTTGGACGATGTTGCCCTCGGGGTCGCGCAGCGACAGCACCGCGCCATGCGCTCCCATGTCGCGCACGCCGAGCACCTCGCCGCCCGAGGCGGCGACCCGTTGCGAGGTGGCGGCGAAGTCGTCGACCTCGAACACCATGACGACGCCGGAGGTTGCCGGCACGGCTTCTTCACGGCAGGCCAGCGCAACGCTGGTGTTGCCCACCCCGTACTGGATCCAGCGGTCCTGGTCGCGGAACTTGAGCTGGAGCCCGAGCGCCGATTCGTAGAAGGCATGGAGCTCGGCGGGCCGTTCGGCCACCACGAAAACGTTCTGCAGCCGCTTGGGCGATTCGATGGCGGGGTTCATTGCGAGCTTCCGTAGAGATTGTTCAGCGATGCCTTCAGGAAGCCGCCGTCGACCACGATGTCCTGCCCGTTGACGTACGCGGACGCATCGCTGGCGAGGAAGCACACGGCATCCGCGATATCCGCCGGCAGGCCGAGTCGGCGGGCGGGAATCCTGGCGGTGCGGGCCGCCAGCGCGCCTTCGTCGCGGTAGTGCGGCTCCGACAGGGGCGTGCGGATCATGCCGGGACTGACCGCGTTGGCACGGATGCCGCGCGGGCCCCATTCCACGGCCATCTGGCGGGTCAGCGCCTGCAGCGCCGCCTTGGTCGGCCCATAGGCACCGACCCGCGTGGGCACCTGCGCGGCGATCGACGCCACGTTGACGATGCTGCCCGCCTCGCGCTCGAACATCATCGGCACCAGGGCCTGCGCGCACAGCAGGGCACCGCGCAGGTTGACCCGGAAGATGCGGTCCCAGAGGTCGATCGGGAGGTCCTCCAGGCCCACCGGCGCCCCGCTGATGGCCGCGTTGTTGACCAGCACGTCGCAGCGGCCGAAGCGCGAACGCGTCAGCGCCGCCATCGCGGCGACGGAGGCCGGCTCGGCGATGTCGCAGTGCACCGACAGCAGGCCATCGGCCTCGGTCGGCGTGGCCGCATGGCTGATGTCGGCCTGCACCACCTGCGCGCCGATCGCGCGCAGCTGCTGGCAGATGGCCAGGCCCAGGCCGCCGGAGGCGCCGGTGACCACGGCCACCCGGCCCTGCAGGGCAGCGTTGTCGAAAGCGAGGGGAGCGCGCATCGGTGACGGTGCCTCAGGCAGCGACGGCATGCATCGATGCGACTTCCTTGCGGATCGCCGGAATGATCTTCTCGCCCCACAGCTCGATCTGGCGCAGCATGGTCTTCTGGTCGCAGTCGCCCAGCTGGGTCTGCAGCGCGATGTGCTTGGGCCGCAGGATGGCGATTTCTTCCAGCATCTTGTCGATCACCTGGTTCACCGAACCCACCGGCAGGTTCTTGCGGAGCTGCTCGAAGCTCGGGTCGGTGGGCGACGGCACTTCCTTGACCATGTAGCCGTCGTCCGATTGGGCGCGGCGGAACTTGAGGCTCTCCGAGATGCGGCGCTGGAAGCGCGCGTTGTCCAGGTAGGCGTCGATCTCGGAGGCCTTGTCGGAGGCGAAGGCGCAGCGCAGGAAGCCGAACTTCACGTCCTCGTCGAGGTCGGCGCCGTTGTCCGCCGCGACCTTGTCGAGCCGCTGGCGCAGCGCCACGATCGCGTCGGTGCCGTTGAGCAGCGCGGTCACGAACAGGTTGTGGCCTTCGCGCACGCCGCGGCCCAGCGTGACGGGGTTGCCCGAGGTGATCCACAGCGGCGGCATCGGGTCTTGCACCGGACGCACGGCGATCGAGCTCGGCGGCAGCTTCAGGTACTGGCCGTCGTATTCGACGACCTTCTGGGTCAGGCCCTTGGGCAGGATGTCCAGGAACTCGTTGTAGATCGCGCCCGACTCCTCGATCTTCACGCCGAAGCGCTCGAACTCGAACTCCTGGTAGCCCGATCCGATGCCGAGCTCCAGGCGGCCGTTGGACACCGTGTCCACGAAGCCCACCTCGGCCAGGAAGCGCGCGGGGTGGTACAGCGGGAGAATGCACACGGCCGATCCCAGGCGGATGCGCCGGGTCTTGGCCGCCATGTGCGCGATCATCATCAGCGGCGAGGGCGACAGCGAGTAGTTGTTGAAGTGGTGCTCCGCATACCAGGCGGTGTCGAAGCCGGCCTGCTCTGCGACCACGCTCTGCTCGATCGAGTTCTGGATCACCTGCTGCGAAGTCTGGTGATAGCCGCGCTGCTGCGCCAGGATGAATACGCCGAATTCCATGTCTTGCCCCGCTTCCGAAGAGTGATGTGCGATGCAGGAATTCTCCGGTCGCACCTGTCGTTCGGGAATACGGCCGGCGCGCGATTCAGTCCTGCAAAAAAGCGCAGGATCGACCGCCGGAGGCAAAAAAAACGGGGCCCAGAGGCCCCGTTTATCGTCGCTTGCGCGCTGCTTATTTTTCGCTCAGGTCGGTCACCTTCGCGAGGCCCTGCCAGATGGCGGCGTCCTTCTTGACCGAGGCGGCGAACTGCTTGGCCGAGCGGCTCGGCGGCACGATCATGTTCTGGCCTTCGATCTTCTGGCGCACCTCGTCGGTCTTCTGCAGGCGGTTGATCTCCTCGTTGAGCCGGTCGATGATGGCCGTCGGGGTTCCGGCCGGGGCGAACACGCCGTACCAGCCGTCGGCCTCGAACTTGTAGCCCTGTTCGGCCAGCGTCGGCACGTCGCGCGTGGCCGGCCAGCGCTGCGAGCCCGTCTGGCCCAGCGCCACCAGCCGCCCATTGCGCATGTGCGGAATGGGCGATGCGATGTCGGTGAAGGCGACGCTGATGTTGTTGGCGATCAGGTCGGTGACTTCGGTGACGATCGTCTTGTACGGCACGTGGGGCATGTCCAGTCCGTAGTGCGCCTTGATGCCTTCCATGGCCAGGTGGCCGGACGAGCCCGTGCCCCACGAGCCGTAGGCGAGCTTGCCGGGATGCGCCTTGGCGTAGGCGACCATGTCGGCCAGATTCTTGAAGCCGGTGCTCGGATTCGTCATCAGCAGGATGCCCGCCGCGCCGACCTGCGCGACCGGCACCAGGTCCGTTTCCGCGTTGTAGGGCAGCTTCGGGTGAATCACGGGATTGATGAGGATGGACGACGACGGCGCGAACAGCAGCGTGTAGCCGTCGCCCGGCGCCTTGGCCACCGTGTCGCACGCGATCAGGCCGTTGGCGCCCGGCTTGGCGTCGACCACCACCGGCTGCTTCAGCGTCTTGCCCAAGGGATCGGCGATCAGGCGGGCGAAGATGTCGCCACCCGCGCCGGCCGAGCCGGCCACCACCAGGCGGATCGGTCGCGAAGGCCACGGCTCCGGGGCGGCCATGGCCTTGACGCCGGCGCCGAGCAGCATGCCGCCGAGCAAGACCGTGCGGCGCTGGATGAGTGTGTTGTTCATGGTTGTCTCCTGATTCGACTGCGCGAAGCGTTGGGGGATGGGGGTCGCCGTGCGCGACCCGGTGCAGGCGCCCCGGGCCAGAGGCGCGCCGATTGAATTCGGGTCAGGCAGCCAGTGCGTCGATCGCCGGCTGCTGGCGTCCCAACTCCTTCTGGATGGCGGGGATGATTTTTTCACCCCACAGGTCGATCTGCCTGAGCATGGTCTTCTGGTCGAAATCGCCCAGCTGGGTCTGCAGTGCGATGTGCTTGGGACGCAGGATGCTGATCTCCTCCAGCATCTTGTCGATGACCTGGTTGACCGAGCCCACCGGCAGGTTCTTGCGCAGCTGCTCCATCGTGGGGTCGGTCTCGGACGGCACTTCCTTGATCATGTAGCCGTCGTCGGACTGCGAGCGGCGGAACTTCAGGCTCTCGGAAATGCGGCGCTGGAAGCGCGCGCAATCCAGGTAGGCGTCGATCTCGGCCTGGTTGTCGGAGGCATAAGCGCAGCGCAGGAAGCCGAACTTGACGTCGCGGTCCAGGTCCTTGCCGTTGTCGTCGGCCACCTTGTCGAGGCGTTGGCGCAGTCCCTGGATGGCCTCGTTGCCGTTGAGCAGCGCGGTCACGAACAGGTTGTGGTTCTCGCGCACGCCGCGGCCCAGCGCGACCGGATTGCCCGAAGTGATCCAAACCGGCGGCATCGGGTCCTGGACGCAGCGCACCGCGATCGAGCTGGGAGGCACCTTCAGGAAGCGGCCTTCGTACTCGAAGATCTTCTGGGTCAGGCCCTTCGGCAGGATGTCCAGGAACTCGTTGTAGATCGCGCTGGCGTCGGCGATCCGGACGCCGAAACGCTCGAACTCGAACTCCTGGTAGCCCGAGCCCACGCCCAGGTCCAGGCGGCCGTTGGACACCGTGTCCACGAAACCGACCTCCGCCAGGAAACGGGCCGGCTGGTAGAGTGGAAGAATGCAGACCGCCGTACCCAGGCGGATGCGCGTCGTCTTGGCGGCCATGTGGGCGACCATCATCAACGGCGACGGCGAGAGCGAATAATTGTTGAAATGATGCTCCGCATACCAGGCATTGCAAAAGCCGGCCTGCTCCGCAGCGACAGTCTGCTCGATGGAGTTGTTGATGACCTGCTGCGAAGTCTGGTGATAGCCCCGTTGCTGGGCGAGAATGAATATTCCGAAATCCATGTGTGCTGTCTCCGCGAAAAATCGGGCCCGCGAGGGGTCAGCAAATTCTCGGGCAGACCAGCTGAATTGATAATGGATGAAATTGCAGATCTGAACTGCGGAGACTGGAGGACTGATGGATAGATTGCGCGCCATGGAGCTGTTCCTGTCCATCTCCCAGACCCGTAACTTTTCCGAGACCGCGCGCCGCTTCGGGATCTCCGCCACTGGCGTGTCGCGCATGATCACCGACATCGAGGACGAGCTGAAGGTCAAGCTCCTGCTGCGCTCCACGCGCCAGGTCGCGCTGACCGAGTCGGGACAGGAATACGCGCGCCAGCTGGAGGGCATCCTGTGGCGCATCAACGAGCTGCAGGCCAACATCACCGCCATCAGCAGCGCGCCGCAGGGCCTGCTGCGCGTGCATTCGCGCATGATGTTCGGCCTGGGCGTGCTGCCGCACCTGATCGCATCGTTCCGCAAGCTCTACCCGGAGATCCACATCGAGCTCACGCTGGGCGAGACCGCGGCCGACCTGCGGCGCAGCCAGATCGACATCGACTTCCGGATCTCGCCCCCGGTGGAGGCCGGCGTCAAGCGCCGCATGCTGTTCCAGAGCGATCGCTACCTGGTGGCGGCGCCCGCCTACCTGGCCGGCAAGCCCGCCCTGCAGGCGCCCGAAGACATCCTGGCGCACGAGTGCCTGGCCTACCAGCTGCCCGGCGACGAATACACCTGGCTGTTCAAGCAGCCGGCGCAGACCAGCGCCATCGCGTTCAAGCCGCGGCATGTCAGCAACAACGGCATCGCCTTGCTCGAGCTCGCGCGCCTGGGCGAAGGCCTGGCGCTGCTCGACGACTACACCGTGCACAACGACCTGCGCCAGGGCCGGCTGGTCCGGGTGCTGGACGACCATCGCATCAGCAACAAGGGCTTCGACGAGGGCATGTACGCCACCATCCTCGACACCCCCATCATCCCGGCCAAGATCCGCCTGTTCCTGGATTTCGTGGCCGAGCACGTGGCGGGGCCGGAGCTGCGCTTCTCCGCCCACAGCAAGCCCGCCGGGCTCGACGCCCCGCCCGCGGCCTGAGCGCCGCGCGGCCTACAGCGGCATCCGGCACTCGGGGCGGGCCGCGCCGCTGAAGCCCAGGCCGGTCAGCTTGAGCACGGCGCCGTCCAGGGGCCCGGAGGCGCTCAGGCGGCCGCTGTCGCTGATGGTCGTGACGAACAGATCGTCCATCGCCGGCCCGCCGAAGCACAGTGCGCTCGGGTGGGCCACCGGCAGCGCGACCTGGTGGGTGAGCCGGCCCTGCAGATCGAAGCGAGCCAGCGCCCCCACGCGCACCAGCGCCGTCCACAGGCCCCCTTCGCTGTCGAAGCAGCAGCCGTCCGGTCCGGAGTCCTGGGCGTCGGTGCGCACGAACACCTGCTTGTCGGCCAGGCTGCCATCGGCTGCGATCGCATACGAATAGACGACCCGTGCGGCGCTGTCGGCCACGTGCAGGCGGCCGTTGACCGGGTTCACGCAGGGGCCGTTGGTGATGCCCAGGCCGTCGTCGAGCTTGTGCAATTGCAGCCGGGTATCGAGCCGGTACAGGCCGCCCAGGGGCGGCTCGTCGGCCTCGCGGAACACATGCATGGTGCCGACCACGAAGCTGCCGTCGGCCAGCGCGATGCCATCGTTCAGCCGCAGGTGGGGGTGGCTGTGCTCGATGCGCGCCAGCGGGCGCAACTGCCCGCTGCGCAGGTCCAGCGCCGCGATCTCCTCCTTCAGGGCCAGCACGATGCGGTCGTGGCCGTTGAAGGCGAACGCGCCCAGGGGCGCGGGCGCCTGGTGGCGCGCCGTCACCGCCCCGGTGTCGGGGTCCAGCGCCAGCACCATGCCGGCGCGGCAGTCCAGCAGCCAGAGCTGCTGTCCATGCCACACCGGGCATTCGCCCAATGCGGTTTTCAGATCTCCGAGGCGCTGGATATTCATTTTTCACTCGTTAATTGAATTGGATCGGCCAAATCAATTCAATTGCACAAATAAGAATGGCGATCCATGAACAGGATGAAGCCCATGTTAGCGACCCTCTGCCGGCCTACCCAACAGCGAATCCTTCATTTTTTGCAGAACACTCTCCCGGAAAAACGAGAAATCAAATTCAATGCGATTTCTATAATCGATCGAGCGTATTAAAACCGGGACAAACGTCTTTTTATCGAAGAGGTGGCGTATGAGTGATGAATGGGTTCGTCTGGAAGTCGAAGGCGGCGTGGGACTGGTCACCATGGACCGCAAGCCGGTCAACGCGCTGAGCCGCGAGATGCGCCACGCGCTGGTGGCCACCTTCGACGCCATCTCCGAGCGCACGGACATCCGGTGCGCCGTCCTGACCGGCGCGGGCAGCGTGTTCTGTGCCGGCGCCGACCTGAAAGACCGCCCCGACGCCGAGGTCGCCGGCGACTTCCTCGCACACAACCGCATCACCCGCGAAACCGGCAACGCGATCCGCGAGTGCGCCAAGCCCGTGATCGCCGCCATCAATGGCGCGGCGCTGGGCGCCGGCTTCGGCCTGGCGGCCGCCTGCGACATCCTGTATGCCTCCGAAAACGCGACCGTGGGCATGCCCGAGATCAATGTCGGCCTGGCCGGCGGCGCCTCCATGCTCAAGACCCTGTTCGGCCGCTCGACCCTGCGCCGCATGTTCTTCACCGGCCAGCGCCTGAGCGCGCACGACCTGCTGAAGCGCAACGTGGTCGACGACGTGCTGTCCGAGAAGGACCTGCTGCCCTTCACGATGGCACTGGCGCGCGAGATCGCATCCAAGGCCCCGCTGGCCATCGCCTACGCCAAGCGCGCGGCCAACATGGTGGATGTGATGCCCCAGCGCGACGCCTATCGCTTCGAGCAGGAGTTCACCATGGCCCTGTCGAAGACCGAGGACGCCCGCGAAGCGCGCATGGCCTTCCTCGAGAAGCGCGCGCCCGTCTTCAAGGGACGCTGAAACCATGCTGACCCAGGTTCAAGCCGCCCCGGGCACCGGGCTCGACGCCTTCTTCAAGGCCGACGGCGTGGCCGTCATCGGCGCCTCCGACGACATCACCAAGATCGGCGGCCGACCGGTGCAGCTGCTGCGCAAGTACGGCTACGCCGGGCCGATCTATCCGATCAATCCCAAGGGCGGCACCCTCCAGGGCCTGCAGGCCTACGCCTCGATCCTGGACACGCCCACGGCGCCGGAACTGGCGATCCTGGCGGTGCCGGTGGAAGCCACGCTGCAGGCGGTGCGCGACTGCGGCAGCCGCGGCGTGCGCGGCGTGATCGTGCTCACCGCGGGCTTCGCAGAGGCCGGTCCCGAAGGCGCGGCGCTGCAGGCCGAGCTGGTATGGGTCGCGCGCAACCATGGCATGCGGCTCCTTGGCCCGAACTGCCTGGGCACCGTCAACGTGGTCGACCGGCTGGTGGGCTCGTTCTCGATCGCGCTGGAACAGAGCCTGCCGCCGGCCGGGCAAGTGGGCATCGTCTCGCAGTCGGGCAACATCGGCAGCTTCACCATGCGCAACATGGCCGATCGCGGCCTGGGCGTGAGCCGCTTCATCGCGACCGGCAACG
The DNA here is from genome assembly GCF_056394465.1 of Variovorax sp. 10N432. Classification (NCBI taxonomy): domain Bacteria; kingdom Pseudomonadati; phylum Pseudomonadota; class Betaproteobacteria; order Burkholderiales; family Comamonadaceae; genus Variovorax; species Variovorax sp. 10N432. The sequence continues at coordinate 44,795 of NZ_JBFTHX010000030.1, read as the reverse complement.
AAGCCGACGTCGACGTGGCCGACGGCATCGCGGCGCTGGCGCTGGACGACGACACCCGCATCATCCTGTGCGCCATGGAAACCTGCCGCGACGCCGGCCGGCTGTTCGAGGCGCTCGACCTGGCGCGCCGGCAGCACAAGCCGGTGATCGTGCTCAAGATCGGCGCCACCGAGCAGGGCCAGGCGGCCGCCGCCTCGCACACCGGCGCGCTGATGGGCTCCGACGCCGTGTTCGACGCCGTCTTCCGCCGTCACGGCGTGCTGCGCGTGCGCTCGTTCGAGGAACTGCTCGATGTCGGCCATGCCGCCGCCCTGCTGGGCCGGCAGCGCCTGCCCGCCACCGACGCCGTGACGCTGGTGGCGGCCTCCGGCGGCTTCGGCATCATGATGGCCGACGCGATGGTGCAGGCCGGGATGACCTTGCCGCAGCTCGCCGAGAGCACCCGGGCCCGGATCCGCGAGGCCGTGCCCACCGCCGGCACGAACAACCCGGTGGACGCGTCGGCGCAGATGTCGGCCCGGCCCGACATCCTGCTGAAGATGCTGAGCGCGCTGCAGGACGACGCCAATGGCAGCACGCTGGTGCTGCTGCTGGCCCTGTCGCTGTACAACCCGCGGCTGCGCGGCGTGTACCTGGAGGCGCTGTCCAAGGTCCGGGCCAGCCATCCCGATCGCCTGCTGGTCATCATCAGCCAGGGCCCTCCCGATGCGGTGGCCGAGATCAATGCGCTGGGCATCCCGGTGTTCCCGAGCATTCCGGCGGCCGCCATCGGCCTGGCGGGCCTGGTCCGGCTCGGCCAGCTCGGCACCCTGCCCGCGGCCGCCGCCTACGACGGTCCGGTCGACAGCGTGGATGCGGCCGTGTTCCGCAACGAGTTCCATGCCAAGAAGGCGCTGGCGGCGGCGGGCATCAGCGTGCCGCGCGAGGAGATCGTGGCCTCGGCCGACGAGGCCGTGCGCAGCGCCCGTGCCACCGGCTACCCGGTGGTCCTCAAGATCGCATCGGAAGACATCGCCCACAAGACCGAGATCGGCGGCGTGGCACTGGGCCTGCAGGACGACGACGCCGTGCGCCAGGCCTATGACCGCCTCCTGGCCAACGCCCGGCAGCACGCGCCCGAGGCACGCCTGGACGGTGTGCTGGTGGCGCCGATGGTCCGCGGCGGCGTGGAGCTCATCGCCGGCGTTTCGCGCGACCCCGTCTTCGGCCCGGTGGTCATGGTCGGGCTGGGCGGCATCTATGCCGAGATCCTGAAGGATGTCGCGGTGCAGGTGGCGCCGGTCTCCGAGGAAGAAGCCCTGCGGATGATCCGCAGCCTGAAGATGTTCCCGCTGCTGGACGGCGCCCGCGGCCAGCCCAAGGCCGACGTGGCCGCCGCGGCGCGCACCGTGGCCCGGCTGTCGGCGTTCGCCTGCCGCCATGCCGCCGACGTGGCCGAGATCGACATGAACCCCATCCTGGTCAAGCCGCAAGGCGAAGGCGTCCTGGTCCTGGACGCCCTGATGGTTCCCACCTCCCGCAACCGCCCTGCCCCCTGAGGCCTCTCATGCACATGGAAAAGAACCCGGCCATCCCGGACGCTGCAGCGGGTCCGGCCGTCTACCGGCAGTACGCCCGCCAGTGGCTGGGCGCCCACCTGCCCGCGCACATGCGCGCCGACAGCGTCGACTACCGCACCCCCACGCTGGACGAGTGCCGGGCCTGGGAGGCGTCGATGTACGACGCCGGCCTCGCGGGCATGACCTGGCCCAAGGCCTATGGCGGCCTCGGCCTGAGCTTGCGGGAGCACCTGGTCGTCAACAAGGAGGTCGGCGCGCTGGCCATGCCGGAGAGCGTGAGCTCGATCGGCAAGGAGCTGGCGGGCCCGATCATCCAGACCGTCGGCACCGAAGAACAAAAGCAGCTGTTCCTGCCGCGCATCCTCGCCATGCGCGACTACTGGTGCCAGGGCTTCTCCGAGCCCGACGCGGGCTCGGACCTGGCGCGCCTACGTACCAAGGCCGTGCCGGAAGGCGAGGCCTGGCGCATCAACGGCCAGAAGATCTGGACCAGCGGCGCCGCCAAGGCGCGCTACTGCCTGCTGCTGACCCGCACCGGCACGGTGGCCGACAAGCACCGCGGCCTGCTGATGTTCGCCGTGCCCATGGACACGCCCGGGATCCGGGTGGTGCCGATCAAGTCGATCGATGGCAAGGTGTCCTTTGCCGAGGTCTTCTTCGACAACGTCGTGGTGCCGGACAGTGCGCGCCTGGGCGCACCGGACGAGGGCTGGAACGCGGCCATCCGCGTGCTGTCCATCGAGCGCGCGACCAACCGCATGTACCGTGCATGGCGCTTCGACTGCGAGCTGCGCCAGCTGGTCGCCGCCTGCAAGTCCGATCCGCAGTTGTCGAGGCTGCTGGACGACGGCAGCTACCAGCGCCGCATCGGCGACGTGGTGGGCGAGATCGATGCGCTGAAGGGCCTGGTCGAGCAGACCGTGAACCGGATGATGGCCGGCGACAAGATCGGTGCCCGGGGTTCGCTCACCAAGCTGTATTGGTCCGAGTGCCACCAGGCCTTCGCAGGGCTGGCGCTCGCGCTCGTGTCGCACGTGAACCCGCGCTCCAGTGCGCTGGCGCAGCGCGCGCGCAAGCACTTCACCACGGCCTACTTCTATTCGCGTGCCGAGACCATCTACGCCGGCACCACCGAAGTGCAGCTGGACATCATCGCCCAGCGCATCATGAATCTTCCGAAGGACCTCTGAGATGACCACGTCGGACAACGATCTCAAGCCCGAAGACTTCGCCCAGGCCGCGGCCGAGGCGATCAAGGATGCGCAGACCCGCGGCTTCCGTGACGCCGCCCGGGTGCTGGCCGCGGCGGGCCTGTGCGGCATCTGCGCGCAGGAGGACGCCGGCGGACTGGCGCTGGGCATCGCGTTCGCGCTGCCCATCGCGACCGAGGCGGGCAAGCTGCGGCTGCACTGGCCGCTGCTCGAAAACCTCCTGGTCGCCAAGGCGCTGGGCGACTCGCCCCTGGCGGCCCAGCTGGCCAGCGGCGAACGCGTGGCCACCTGGGCGCTGCAGGGCAGCCTGCAGGACGGGCTGGCCGGCCAGGCGCGTGGCGCCAGGGACTGCGACTGGGTGCTGGTCGCGGATGGCCGGGGCGGCGGCGCCCTGCTGGACTTGCGAAGCATCGAGATCCAGGAGGACGAGGCGCTGGACCCGGAGCATCCCCAATCGTGGCTGGCGCTGGACGGTGCCGAAGTGCTGGCGCAGCTGGATGCCGCGGCCTTCGCCGCCCTGCAGCGCGACAGCCACATCCTGATCGCCGGCTTCGTCAACGGGGCGGCCGAGTCGGCCCTCGCCACCACGGCCGGCTACATGTCGACCCGTGTGCAGTTCGGACGCCCGCTGTCGGCGAAGCAGGCCGTGCGCCACCTGCTGGCGCGCATGCGGCTGCAGCAGGAGGCCTCCAGCGCCGGCATCCAGCGCGTGCTCGACACCGACGAATACGGCCGCGTGCGCGCGACGCGGCCGGTGCTGGCCAATGCCCTGGCGAGTGCGGCCTTCGTGCTGGAGAAATCCATCCACCTGCACGGCGGCATGGGCTTCACCTGGGAGGTGCCGCTGCACTACGCCCTGCGCGAAGTGCGCAAATTCGATGCCGCCTTCGGCTCGGGCGCGCTGGCCAGCCAGGTCGGCCGCGACTTCATCCAGTCAGTGTGAACCAAGGAATGCGAATGAACCAGGATCTGCTCGGCCGCGTGGCCCTCATCACCGGCGCCGGCGCCGGCATCGGCCGCGAAACCGCGCTGCAGATGGCCGCCCGCGGTGCCATCGTCTGCGTCAACGACCTCAAGGAAGAACTGGTCATGCCGGTGGTCGACGAGATCCGCTCGCGCGGCGGCCAGGCCCATGCGGTGGTGCAGAACATCGCCAGCCGCGAAGGCATCCGCGAGGCCATCCAGCGCGCGCATGCGCAAGGCGGCGGACGCTTCGACATCCTGGTGAACAACGCCGCCTGGGTGCGCTACCAGGCCATCCCCGAGATCATGTCCGAGACGGTGGAGCGCATGCTGGACGTGGGCTTCAAGTCCGTCATCTGGAGCCTGCAGGAGGCGGTGGCCCTGATGGACCCCGAACGCGGCGGCGCGATCGTGAACGTGGCGTCGGTCGCGGCCCTGCGCTCGGCCGCCAACTCGGTGGTCTATTCCGGCATCAAGGCGGGCATCCTGGGCATCACCCGCGCCGCGGCCGCCGAGCTGGGCGCGCGCAACATCCGCGTCAACGCCGTCTGCCCGTCGGCCGTTCCGACCGAAGGCACGCAGCGCAACCGCAATGCCGAGCGCGACGCCAACCGCATCGCCCGCACGCCGATGGGCCGCCTGGGCACGGTGGAGGACATCGCCCGCAGCATCTGCTTCCTGGCCAGCGACGATGCGGCCTTCATCACGGCCCAGGCGCTGGTGGTGGATGGCGGCATCACGCTGACCAACATCTGAGACGCGGGCGGTGTCGCGGATGCAGACCGTCCTGATCACCGGTGCGGCTTCCGGCATCGGACGAGACACCGCACGGCTGTTCGCCGGCGCGGGCTGGCAATGCGTGCTCGTCGACCACAACGCACCGGCCTTGCAGCAGCTGGGTCGCAGCCTGCCAGCGCCGGCCTCCGCCCCGCATCAGCTGCGCGCCGCCGACCTGACCGACCCGGTGCAGATCGCATCCCTCGGCGATGACACGCCCCGGCTGGATGCGATCCTCAACAACGCCGGCATGTCGGATGCCTCCAACACGCCCCTGGCCGAGCAGGACGCGGCGCAGATGGCACGCCTGCTGGCGCTCAACCTGGCAGCGCCGGCGGCGGTGGTCGATGCCTGCGGACCGCTGCTGAAGCCGGGCGCGCGCATCGTGAACGTCGCATCGGGCGCCGGCCTGCATGCCATTCCCTGGCGCGGCGCCTACAGCCCGAGCAAGGCGGGACTCATCGCCCAGAGCCTGGCGCTGGCGCAAGCGCGGCCCGACCTGTGCGTGACGGTGCTGGCGCCGGGATTCGTCCGCACCGAACTGGTGGACGGACTGATCCAGGCCGGCCGCCTCAAGCCCGAGGGCGCCCTGGGCAAGATCCCGCTCGGCCGCATGGCCGCGCCCGAAGAGATGGCGCAGGCGCTGTACTTCCTGGCCAGTTCCGGTGCTGCGCCGCTGCGCGGCCAGATCCTTGCCGTCAATGGCGGCTCGTCGGTCCATGGCGGCAGCCAGCCCTTGCCGCCTGCGACACTGCCGCCGCTGCCGCTGGACACGCCCTTGCAACTGGAGGTCTGCGGCGGTGAGGGCGAAGCCTGGCAAGGGGTGGCGCCGACGGCGGCCGAACAGCCGCACTATGCGGCCTGCCTCGATCTGTCGCCGCTGCACTGCGCATCGGCCGGCGTGCTGCAGGCCGTGCATGCAGCCGCTGCACGTTTCGCCGCGCGCTACACGCAGCAGGCCAGCCTCACCCTGCTGCTGCCCTCGGCACAGCCGCGCCGCTGGCAGGATGCAGGCGACGGGGCCGCGGCTCGAATGATGGTCTCGACCCTCGCCTGCGAGTGGGGCAGCCGCGCCCTGCGCATCAATGCGCTGGAAGTGCCGAGCGGCGTCGATCCGCAGACGCTGCATCCGCTGCTGCGCTTCGTCTGCGGATCGGCCGCGCAGTACCTGACCGGTCAAACGCTGGTCTGCAGCGTGGCCGCGCCGGGGACGCCGCGATGAGCGATCCCGAACGCGCGCGGATCAAGGCGTACTTCATGGCCGAGCGCGGCTATTGGCGCCCCTGGACCGAGACCATGCTCGACGCCTGCCCCGGCTTCGTGCAGCATTACGCGCGCTACGCCGGCCATCCCGCGCGCTCGGGGCCGCTGAGCGAACGCATGGTGGAGTTGATCTACGTGGCGCTCGACACGTCGTCGTCGCATTTGTTCGAGGCCGGCCTGCAGACCCACATGAAGCGGGCGCTCGAGGTCGGCGCGAGCCGGGCCGACATCTTCGACGTGCTGCACCTGGTGGCCGTGCAGGGCATCGCCCGCGTGGGCCAGGCCGCCGACATCCTGGGCGAGTTCATCGACCTCGGCGGGGTGCCGGCCATCGATGAAAAGCTCCAGGTCCGGATCGACAGGCTCGGTGCCCCGCACGCCCTCGCCCTGCGCGGCGTGGCACGGCTCGACCCCGGCTATGCCGAGGTGCTGCTCGACTTCGTCGAGCAGGGCGGCCCCGGCGCCGGGCTGAGCCTGGCGGAGCGCAGCCTGGTGCAGCTGGCGTTGCATGCGTGCTTCACGGCCTTTGACCCGGATGCGATCCGGCGGATCGTGCCCACGGCCCTGTCGCAAGGCCTGGCAGCCGCCGAATTGCTGCAAGCCATCCAGTTGGGCGCGCATCTGGCGGTGCATGGCACCGCACTGGGCGCCAACGTCTACCGGCAAGTGTCGGGAACGGCTGCAGAGTGAAGAAGGCCGTGCCCCGCGCGTTCAGTCCTTGCTGAATGCCCGCGCTGCCTCCGCCGTGTCCAGTGCTTCGCGAAGCAGCTTGATTTTTCCTCCCTCGGCAATCAGCAGGCCGGCATAGGTTTGGCTATAGAGCTTGCCGGTGTCGATCACGTGTGCCTCGACGGCGTATTCGCCGAACACCCTGTCGGGCGTATCGATCCACAACTTGAAGTCCTTGAATCGGAAGTCCGGTATTTTCGCCAGCAGCCCGGAGATCAGCTTCTCGATGGCCGCATGCCCCTGGGCGTGCGCCTTGACCGTTGGAAGTTCGAGTACGCCGTCCTCCGCAAAGAGGGCTGCGGCTGCGGCCGGGGTGCGGATGCTGGCTTGATAGGCTTCAAGCAATTCGAGCGCGGTCTTCATGATGGCTGCCTCAGACTTGGGCCATGCCGCCATCGGCGAAGAGCTCGATGCCGTTGATGAAGGACGAGTCGTCCGAGGCGAGGAAGACCGCTGCCTTGGCCACATCGTCGGGTTGCCCGATGCGCCCGACGGGAATTTGCGAGGTCAGGTAGTCGAGCAGCCCTTGCTGCTGCGTGGCGTCCGGCCCGGCAAGGTCGACCAGGCCCGGCGTGTGGATCGGCCCTGGCGACAGCGTGTTGACGCGGATCGCACGGCCTTTGAGGTCCAGCACCCAGCTGCGGGCGAGGTTCCGGACCGCTGCCTTGGTGGCGCTGTAGATGCTGAAGTTCGCGGTGCCCGAGATGCCTGTCGTCGAGCCGGCCAGGATGACGGACGCACCGTTGGCCGCCTTGTCGAGCAGCGGCAACGCCTTCTGCACCGTGAACACCACACCTTTGACATTGCGATCGAAGGTCTGGTCGAAGTGCGCCTCGGTGATCGCCCCCAGCGGCAGCATCTCGCCGCCGCCTGCGTTGGCGTACAGCACGTCGATGCGGCCATGCTGCGACCCGACCATCTCGTACAGGCGATCCAGGTCGTCGAGCCGGGTCGAGTCGGCCTGCACACCGATCGCCCTGGCGCCGATGGCGGCCACGGCAGCGTCGAGCTCGGCCTGGCGGCGGCCTGTGATGTAGACGAATGCGCCTTCCGACGCGAAGGCCTTGGCGGCGGCCAGGCCGATGCCGGTGGTGCCGCCTGTGATGACTGCGACCTTTTCAGAGAGTTTGTTGCCCATGTCTGGCTCCGATGTGTTGAGGTGAGCCAAGCTTATTAAGTTCACACGAATGAATAAATATGACAATCTTGACTTCTTAATTCACATATCTGAATAATCAGCCGCACCATGGACCAACTGCTTGCCTTGCGCGTCTTCGTGCGGATCGCCGAGTCGGGCACGTTCTCGAAGGCTGCGGATTCGATGAACATTCCGCGCCCGACGGTGACCAAGCTCGTGCAGGACCTCGAGCGCCACCTCGCCACGAAGCTGCTGCATCGGACGACGCGGCGGGTCAGCGTGACGCCGGAGGGCGCGGCCTACTACGAGCGCGCCACGCGCCTCATCGGCGACCTCGACGAGATGGACGAAAGCGCCGGCCGCGCACGGGCTCAGCCGCGCGGCCGCATCCGCGTCGACGTCGGCTCGGTGCTGGCCAACATGATCCTGATCCCGGCGCTGCCGGGCTTTCGTGCGCGCCATCCGGAGCTGCACATCGACCTGGGTGTCAGCGATCGGCCGATCGACCTGATCGGCGAAGGGGTCGACTGCGTGATTCGCGGCGGCGAACTGGCCGACACGTCTCTGGTCGCGCGACGCATTGCCGACCTCGATTGGGTCACCTGCGCGAGCCCTCTCTACCTCGGCGCGCGTGGCGTCCCGAAGCATCCTTCGGAGCTGCTGCCCCGCGAGCGGGGACACGCCATCGCCGGCTACTTCTCGTCACTGACCGGCCGGGCCTTCCCGCTCGAGTTCCGCAAGGGCGACGAGCAGATCCTGGTGCAAGGGCAGGTCGTCGTCGCGGTCAACGAGAGCACGGCTCACCTGAGCGCGTTGCTCGCGGGCGTCGGCCTGGGGCAGGCGTTCAAGTTCATGGTCTCGCCGCACCTCCAGAGCGGAAGGCTTCGCACCGTGCTCGACGACTGGCGCCGTCCGCGGCAACCGCTTCACGTGCTCTATCCGAGCAACCGGCATCTGAGTGCCAAGACCCGGCTGTTCGTCGACTGGGTGGCGGAAGTTTTTGCGCCGTTCGACGACCGCTGAGACAGGTCGAGCTCCGCCGGGGTCCAGCCGAATGGCCGCCGCCATCGTGTGGGCGGCGCGCGACAAGATGCCAAGGCTTTTGCATTGCGTGTGAAATTGCTCGCGCGCCACTGCCGCGCGCACCGCACAATTTCGACATGTCCAGCCATCGCCTGCCGCCGCTCTATCGCCACGCCTGGTGGCTGCCGGGCGCGTGCTCTGCTCTCGCGGTGACCTTGGCGGCTGCTGCGCTTCATCCGAGCGAGCAAAGCGTCCTTCTGGCGGTCGCGATCCTGTGCGCCCTCCCCTGGTCGCTGGCCCTTCTGCTCCTCGACCTGAGCCATGGATTCGCAGATCGTGCGGCACTGGTCGTCTCGCTGGGTCTGTTCGCGAACGCGATCCTGATCTGGGTGTTCACGGCATTCCTGCGTGCGCGCTTGCTCCGCCGTCTTCTGAACGAATCCTGAGTCGTCGCGGCGCCATTCATGCGCCGGGCCGTCACAAAAACGAGTCGGCCATTCGGCCGAGTGTCAACCTACGTTTTTAGGTTGACAGCAACTATCCGCCTGCCGACCATGCGCAGGTTGGCCGAATAATGTCACACCGCCTCGCCGTGAGGAAAGGACGTCATGTCTACGACCTCCGAAGCCGCGTCGCTCTATCTCGCCGTGCTGCCAGCCAGTAACGGTCTGGCGGTGTCACTCACGGATCTCCATCTCGTTGTCAGGCTGGATACCGTCGGGGTGCACGGCGATGTGCTGGCACACCTTCAGTGCCAGGTGACGCAGCTTCACGCGGCGAGCGGCCAGCCTGATCGCGATGAGCCCGGCCTGCGAGAATTCGGCCAGCGCCTGCTGTCGACCCTGCTGCCTGCCAGCATCGCCGCATTCCTGCGCGAGGCGCCAATGTGCCAGCTCACGATCCAGGTCGACGCCTCGCTGCTTTGGGTGCCATGGGAACTGGGCTGGGACGGCGAGAAATTCCTGGGTGAGCGCTTCCGGCTTTGCAGACGCATCGTCTCGACTGCGGGCCCGCTCGGCACGCCGCAACGACGCACACCCCAGAGCGGCGGACTTAGAGTGCTGATCGTCGCGGACTGCAGACGTAACAAGACCCGGACGACGACCATGCCCTGGCTCAACACGCGCTTGCGCAGCATGGCGAGCCTGACCGTGAGCACGGTCCATTCCAGCGACATGGGGCGCGACGAGCTGCTGAGGCTGATCGGAGCCAACGATGTCGTGCACTGCATGGGAACCCTGTCCACACGCCCATCCGTCGAAGGCGCAGTCAGCTGGCCATGCGAACCGCACGCACTCGACCTGGGCAGCATCGCGTCGCTGCAGACGCCGCCGCGATTGATTGTTTCGCAAGGCGATACGTCTGCTCAGGACCTCAGTCCTGGCCTGGCACTGGCGCAAGCCGCCAGCGCGCTCGGACTGAACCTGCTGTCCTGCGAGTCGGCGGACACGGCCTATGGCCAAGCCTTCATGGAAGAGCTTTACGGTGGGCTGCAGCGGGGCGCGGCGCTCGCCGAGGCTGTGCGCTCGGCGCGCGCCCGGCTCCTGGCTACCGATGGCGGTGTGGCATTGGCGAAGCTGCGGCCCGAACTCTATGGCGACGGCGGCGCCGTGCTCAAGGAGCGCCGCACGCCCGCCGACGACACGCTGCGCCAAGTGACAATCATGTCGATCGACTTGGTTGAATCCACGCGCCTGCTGTCGCTGCTCGGCGCGGAAAAGTACAGCGAGCTGCTCAGCCATTACCACGAGCGCTGCACGGAGATCCTTCGTTCCTTCGGCGGCGTGCCGGACGACTTCCAGGGTGACGACGGCGCCATGTGCTACTTCGGCGTGCCAGTCGCCAGCGAGGACGCGGCCGCGCAATCACTGCGCGCCGCCCTCCAACTCGTCGATGCCGTGCGGGACCTGGGGTTGGGTATCCGCGTCGGGGTGTGCACCGGCGAAGTGGTGGTGCGCAATGGGCAGCCTATCGGCTCGGCGGTCCACTTGGCCGCCAGACTCCAGGCCGTGGCTGCACCGGGCACCGTGGCGGTCAGCGAGTCGACACGGCGTATCGTCAAGGACCGCTTCCAGTTTCAGCCGCTGGAGCAAATCGGGTTACTCAAGGGCTTCGACCACGAGCAAGTGTTTCACCGCCTGATAGGGCCCGCCGCAGTAGGTGGACCCGGGTCATCGTCGGGCATCACCGGCCCCGCCTTGACGCCGATGGTCGGACGCGGCGAAGAACTCCAAATGCTGCAGGAGCACTGGGTGGCGGTGAGAGCAGGTTCGCAGAGACTGGTGCGAATCCTCGGCGAGGCAGGCATCGGCAAGTCCCGCCTGGTGCGCGAATTCAAGCAGTTGCTCACGGATTCGGGCCACGAGGTCTTCGAGAGTCGCTGCTCGCAGGAGCATGCGAACAGTGCCTTCCATCCGCTGGTCGAATCGTTGCGCCATGAGATCGGCGTCGGCAGCGACGCGTCCGGCGATGCACTCCTGCAGCGCCTGCGCGAAATGATGTCGAACAGCCGTCCACTCGACGAAGCCGCGACCGCGCTGCTGGCCGACCTGCTCGCACTACCGCTGCCCATGCGACATCCGGTGCTTGAGCAAAGCGCGGAACGTCGCCGCCAACTCACTGTTGACCTGCTGGTCGCCTTGGCGCGTCAACGTATCAGCCTGGCGCCCGGCTGTTGGCTCGTAGAGGACATTCATTGGCTCGACCCCTCCACCGCGGAATTCCTGGATCGTCTGGCGATGGCCACGCGCGACCTGCCGCTGCTCATCCTCGTGACCGCGCGCTCCGACGTCGAATTGCGCTGGCAGCCCCGTCTCGCAGTCCACGAAGCTGAGCTGAAGGGCCTGTCGCCCGAGCAGTCCCGCACCATGGTCAACCGCGCGAGCGGCGAGCGGCGATTGCCCGGCGAGATCGTTCAGCTGATCACAGCTCGGGCCGACGGCGTCCCGCTATTCATCGAAGAATCCACTCGCATGATGGTCGACCTCGGCGACGGCACCGACGACCTCGATCCGCGCGCCCTGCCGGTTCCCGCCACCGTGCTGGACCTGCTCACCACAAGGCTGGACAGGCTGGGCGGCGCCAGGCTGGTGGCCCAGATAGGCGGCACCATCGGGCGCGAGTTCCCGCTGCCGCTGCTTCAGGCCGTGATGCAGCATCCGGAATCGCCCATCGAGATGCGCGAGTTCGAGAAGCCGCTGGCCGAGTTGGTGCGCGCTGGCATGCTGGTCGCCAAGGACGGCGAAGGTACGCGTTTCGCCTTCAGGCATGCGTTGATGCGCGATGCTGCCTACGGCTCCCTGCTGGAGCGCGACCGCCAGGCGCTGCACCAGGTGATCGCGACCGTCATCGTCGATGGTTTCGACGAGATGGTGCAGCGCCAACCCGAGTTGCTCGCCTTCCACTACACCGAGGCGGGCATGGATGCGGAGGCACTGCGCTATTGGGACGCGGCGGTCCGGAAATCGGCCTCGCGGTCGGCGCATGTCGAGGCCATCGCGTACGTTGGCAGCGCGCTCTCGGTGCTGGCGCGCATGCCGGTGGGCGAAGAGCGCTCGCGGCAGGAACTGCGCATGCAACTGGTGCTTGCGGCCCGCCTTATCGCCACCCGGGGCTACGGCGCCGAGCGAGTGGAACGTGCCTATGTCAGGGCCATGGAGCTTGCCAGGCTGCTGCGGGACGAGGTCGCTGTCATGCGAGTCCTGCTCGGGCTGGAGAGCTATCACTTCATGCGCGCGGACTTCGAAAGGGCGCGCTCGTACGCACTTGATGCCGCCGAGCGAGCAAACCGCACGGGCGGGGCTATTCAGCGAATTCAGACGCAATGGGCCCTCGCAAACATCCGGATGCACCAGGGTGAGATGGCTCAGGCGGTGCGCGAGATGGATGACTGCCGCGCCGCGTATGAGCGGCTCGAGCATCGGTCCGAGGCCGTGCAGGACCCAGGCGTCATGTGCATGTGCTATTCGGCGTGGTCCCTTTGGGAACTGGGCTTTCCGGACGAGGCTTTGGCCCGGGCGACGACGGTCACAGCTCACGCGGAGCGGCTCGAGCATCGGTTCAGCATGGGCGAGGCGTTCGGCTTCAGAGCCGCTGTTCAGCACTTCCGGGGTGAGAACAAGGCTGCGCTGGTGTCTGCCGATCGCGCAGTTCAGGTCTGCGAGGATGGCGGCTTCACGGTATGGCTCGCCCACGCACGAGTGATGCGCGGCCGAATTCTTGCCGATCTGGGTGAGCCCGAGGCCGGCGTTGAAGAGATGCGGCAAGGCTACGCACTCTGGGCCAACTCTGGCGCGGTCGTCACCACTCCCTTCTACCTGACGCTGCGCGCGGAGGGGGAGATGCTGTGCCGGCGCCTGGATGAAGCCTGGGCTCTGCTCGAGCAGGCATTGGCTGTTGTGACGCGCACGGGCGAGCGCTATTACGAAGCGGAGATCCGTCGCCTCTTGGGCCGGTTGGCCGCGCAACGCCCAGGACTTCATGGGGCGGACCCGGCAGCGGAGGCCGAGGCTTGGCTGATGCAGGCCCTGGCGTGCGCACGCCAGCGCGAGCTGGCATCACTTCACCTGCGGGCAGCCACCGACTTGGCACGGCTGTGGCAATCGCAGGGTCGAAAAAGAAAGCAGGCCATCGACCTGCTCGACGGCGCAAGGCGCTGGATTCAAGGGGGCGAAGGAACACGCGATCTGGTCGATGCGGGAGCCTGTCTCGAGAGACTGCATGCCTTGCACTGAGGGAACAGAGAAGACGCACGGCCGGATGGCCGGTATGGGAGGGAAACATGACTGCGAACCAACTCCTCGGGATCCGAAGCGAAGGCAATGCGCTAAGGCAGAACCGCTTGCTATTCGATGCGCTGCGCGACGACACGGCACGAGAGGCGCTTTATGAAGAACTAAGACAGGACCGTTTTCGACCCCTTGCGTTCAAAAGCGTGATCCGCCACGGAGGGGGCAGCTCAAGCTGGCCAGACGTGCCAGCCTTTCTGCTGACTTCGGCCAAGGACGTGTCGAAGGCCCTCCAGCATGGCAGCGTCAAGCCGTACTCGGAACTGGACAGCGGTGGACGCTTCATGCTGGGGTTGGACGACCGGTGCCCTCACATGCGCCAGAGGCAGAACGGATTGGAGGCACTCGATTTCGATGCGCATGTCCTCGACAAGTGCGCCTGCGAGGCGGTCGTCCGCGCGATGGTACTGCCCACCAAGAACCGCGAGTTCGACCTCGTGACCGACGTGGCCGAGCAGGCAGCCGTGCGATACATTGCCATCCTGTTCGGGCTGAGGGCCAAGTCGCATGTCCTGCTCGAACGGGCCATGCGTGCCGGCTACATCCGCCTCACCTTCCAGATCATCGGCCGCCATTTCGTGTCCGACGACGGACTGCCCCCTTCGGAATCGAAGCTGGCCGTCGAGCTTCGCGACAAGCTGGAAGCAGACCTGAAAGAGGCCGTCGAAGGGACTGCCGTGCCGGAGTGGTGGGATCACAAACTTCTCCGGGCTGCACCGGCAGCGGTGCAACTTGGCCAACTCTATCGGGACGACCCAGAGATGGCGCGCGTGGTGGTCAAGGGTCTCATGGCGGGCACTGTCGGAAACATCACGTCGGCCATTGCCAACGTCTTCGACCACTTCTTTCGCGCACAGGCCGATGGCAGCTTCCTGGTCGACGAAGCCTCTGCGCTGGCACGGCGCAAGGATGGCACGAGGCAGCTCAACGACTTGATCCGCGAAGCCCTCCGTCTGCAGCCGGCCGCGCCGTTCCTGGCTCGCACGACGCTCGAACCGATGGCATTCGGCGAAGGCGGTGCCACGGTGCAGGTGCCGGCCGGTGCTGAACTGTTGCTCGCGATGGGCGCAGAAACCCCCATCGATCTCGACCTCATGTTCGGTGGCAACCTGCAGGACAAGGAGTATCCGCACAGCTGCGTCGGACGCCACCTGGCCTGGCCGCTTGTCGAGCGGGTGGTGCGTGAGGTGCTCCTGCTGCCGGGACTGACCCGTCGCCTCGATCCGGACACTCGCGAGGTCATGCCACCGGTCAGGCGATGGGGTGCGATCTGGGAGAGCTTTCCGCTCCAATTCCAACGCGACCGGCGGCTCAACCAGCAGCCCTTGCTTTTCGTGCTGAAGATCAAGGAGCCGGTGGCCGAAAACGCTCAGAAGCTCATGCGACTCACGCGCGCCGGTGCCGCCGTCGTGGAGCGCGCACTGCAGGATGCCAGCAACGTGCACTTCGCTTGGTTCATGCTGATCGAGAACAGCACGCACCTGGCCTTCTTCACGGTCTATGACGGCGATTTCGATGCCTATGTCGAGCACTTCGCGCTCAAAGTCCCTCTGTTCGACAAGCAGTTCGAATTTCTCGAGGATGCGCCGCCGACGCCGATTCAGAAGTTTCCGAAGGAGTTCGTCGACACCATTCGCAAGTACAACCGGAAGCCCTTGGCCGGCTACTTCTACAGCGCCTACCCGCGCTCCAGCGTCGCCGACATCCACAACGAAGGACTGGCGCAGTCATGAGCGCCGATGTACTTTCGCCGGAACTGAAGGGCGAGGTGCAGAGCCTCGCCCTGACTGGGTTCGACGACATGTGCGTGCGGCACCTCCTTCTGCAGGTGCGGGATCCGGGTCAGGCTCGCAGCTTCATTGGCGAACTTGTGAACGGAAATCTGGTCGCTTTCGGCGAGAGGGACCGGCCCGGCGAGGTCGCGGCATGCAAGGTCAACCTCGGCTTCAGCCACGAGGGATTCGTGGCGCTCGGCGCACCGACCGCCCTGCTCGCACACCTGAAGGACAAGTCGCCCGCCTTCTGCGAAGGTGCGGTCCGGCGCGCCAGTCAGCGCCTGGGAGACACGGGAGCAAGTGCGCCGGACCGATGGAATCCCGTCTTTCAGACTGATCGGGCGCACACATGGATCTCCATCCACGGTCCTACGGCTGAACGGATCGACGAAACCGTGGCCGCGATGCGCTCGATTCCCTCCTCGGCGGGGCTGGAGGGCTGGGATGATCCCGGTCTTCGCGGTGAGCACATCGTGGAGATGCAAGGGCTCAAGAAAGTCAAGAAGGTCCACTTCGGCTTTCGCGACGGCATCACCAAGCCTCGCATCGACGGACAGAAGCACAGTCCGAGGCCCGGCGAACTCCTGATGGGGTACTTGAACAACGACAAGGTCGACCTCTGGACGTCGCCGCAAGAAACCAGCGCCGAGTTGTCCGAATTCCTGCGCCACGGCAGCTTCGGAGTGTTGCGGCAGATCCGACAGTTGGAGCTCGCGTTGGACACCTTTCTCAGAGAACGGGCTCGCGATCTCAAAGACGAGCATCCCTGGATCGCGCCGGACTACCTGAAAGCGAAAATGTGCGGTCGCTGGCCCGACGGCCAACCCGTCGTTCCACTCGGTCAGAGCCCGTCGCCGATTCAGGATGAGTCGCAGCTGCAGGCCATCAACTTCAAGAACGATCCCGAAGGACTGGGTTGTCCATTTGGTGCTCACATCCGCCGCGCCAATCCGCGCACCGATGCGATCGTGCCGAAGGATCTGAGCATCCATACCCTATTCCGCCGTGGCGTTCCCTATGGAAGGCCCGTCGATCTGGAGAACGAGAGACTCCAGAACAGCGAAGTCGATCGCGGGTTGTTGGGGGTGTTCTTCTGCGCGCGCATCGAAGATCAGTTCGAGCGTCTCATCTCGGAATGGATCGAGAAGAATCCCATGGGGCCGCCCAATCGTGGCCGTTCGAAGGATCCGCTGGCAGGGCAGCACGACGAGCCGGACGCTGCGTACATCATTCCCCTGCCGGATCGCGATCCTATCGAGTTGAAGGGATTCCAGCCATTCGTGCAGACACGGGGGACGCTGTATGCCATGTTCCCGAGCCAGCAGGCGCTGCGCGCAATGTCCGGATGGAGCCAGGACACCGTCGAACCGCAGGCACATGCACAGGAACAGGCAAAGGTGTCTGCACCGGCCCAGCGCCAGTCTGCTGCCGCGAAAGTGCCCCCTGGGGCGGCCGCGATGGCCGCGCATACCGCGGGTCCATCGGCGGCCACAGCGGCAGACCCTGTCGATCCCGACTTCATGGATGTGCCGGCGGACCGCTTCTGCGACGTCGTAATGGAAGGCGGCATCACAAGCGGCGTCATCTATGCCTCCGCCGCAGTCGAACTGGGTCGACACTACCGTATCCGCAACATCGGCGGCAGTTCGATCGGCGCATTTGCCGCCGCGCTGGCAGCCGCGGCGGAATTCCGGCGCCGCAACGGTTCCGGCGAGGGCTTCGCGCGCTTCGGGGAGCTGCCACAGAAGCTTGCGGAGACAGACGATGGAAAGACACTGCTGGAACGTTTGTTCGTGCCGAGCAACAAGACCCGCCGGCTGTTCAGCATCTTCCACGCGTCGCTGGAGCGGTCGAGCGTTGCTTCGTTGCTGTTTCACGGCCTTGGTGCCGCGCTTTCGCAGTACCGCCGACCGGTGTTTTGGACCACCTTCCTTCTGCTGGTGCTGACATTGGCAGGGCCCGCATCGACTCTGGCCACCTGCGCCTGGGGTCAAGCAGTTCCGTCCTGCCTGTTCGGCTTTGGGTCTTGGGCCATGGCACTTCTGTTGGCGGCGCTGGTCGGCATCGTTGGCGCGCTGCTGGCTGGCATCGCTTGGGATCTCGCCCACGGGCTCGTGCCCAACGGGTTCGGGCTATGCCGAGGCTGGAGCCCCGATTCGAACATCACCACCGTGGACCTGGCCGCATACCTTCACGGGGCCATCCAGGAGGTGGCAGGCCGCCATCCGATCGACGATCCGCCACTGACCTTCCAAGACCTCTGGGACGCGCCCGGCGCGGCGGCGCAGGCCATGGGCTTCAAGGTGCATGGCGCGGATGCCGCGCGCTCCATCAACCTGGAGGTCTATGCCAGCAACCTGGCGCACAGCCGCCCCTACCGATTCCCATTGGAGGAGACCGAAGACATGGGAAGGCTGTTCTTTCGCACAGAGCAAATGGAGGAGTACTTTCCGAAGGGAATCGTCCAGTACATGCGCGCATTTGCGAAGAGCTACGAAAAGAGAAGCGAGGCCGATCCGTCGAAGGAGTTGATCGGTCCCGGCTACTTCGAGCTTCCGGTCGGGCAATTGCCCGTCGTGATCGCAGTCCGGCTGGCCATGAGCTTTCCGCTGCTGATCTCGGCAGTGCCACTGCATGCCATCGACCACGCTCGCCGGAGCATGCAACCGTGCTGGATGTCCGATGGGGGGCTGTGCTCCAACTTCCCGATCCACCTGTTCGACAGCTTCGTGCCCAAGTGGCCAACATTCGGTATCTCGCTGCAGGAGCGCCACGAGCAAAGCAAGTCAGACAGCACATCCAACGTCTGGCTACCAGAGTTTCATACCAGTGGCCGGGGCGAGATCTGGGACCGCGGGCCCACCGAGAGCCGCTCCGGACTTGGAAAGGTCGGCGCGTTCTTGGTCAGCCTCTGGAAGACCACCTGGCGATGGAACGACAACACCATGATGCGCATGCCGGGCGTGCGCGACCGCGTGGTTCGTGTCTATCTCGAGAAGGATGAAGGCGGGGTCAATATACGCATGAAGTCAGACAAGATCACACGACTAAGCGACCGCTACGGCAAGGCGGCCGCCAAGGCGTTCATCGAGAAGTTCGAGACGCCGGACAGCGTCGGCTGGCAGGAGCATCGCTGGGTGCGCTTCTGCTGCATGACGCTTTCGCTGAGGAACCGCGTGATGGGTATCGGCGAAGCAATCCGCCTGAACCGGCACACCATGCCGATGGAAGAGCAGATTGAACAGGCATTGAAGGTCAAACCGCTCTCAAAACCGGACCGTCGCGACCGGATCTGGCCGTCTGAGACGCCGCTTACGCCAGAACAGGCCAAGGAGCTACAGGACCAACTCGACGCCCTCTGCGCCCTGGAAGACGCCTTTGCAGGGGCCGGCGACCACAAGCCCTACCGTGCCATTCCCCGGCCCAACATGCGCATCCGGCATCCGACTTAGTCCGGATGCAGCAGCATGGATGACGAATGAGGGTCCGGCGCGCCTTCGCTGGCTACGAAGACCGAGCGGGGCCTTTGCTGAATATCCAAGCGTTCTGGAACGTCAAACTGAGAGTCCGCGCCGGCCTCAGCCGAACACCACAAACGGATGATGCGCAGGAAGACCAGAAGCCCTATGTTCGCCCGGTGCGGCAAGTGAATTGCTTGGCCGTGCATCCTCGCAACGATTTAACGCGAAAGGAGCGCCCCATGGAGTTCACCGCTACGGATCACGATCTCAGAGTCGACTACAAGCTGTCCGGGAAAATCTACAACGAGCATCCCAAAGACATCGAGGCCGCCAGGGACGCAAAGCCGCATCACCCCGTCACCGCGGATCCTTTCGACTCGGAGGTGATATTGAAAGGAAAAACCTGGGTGTTGCCAGCGGGTGCCGAGGTCATTAGAAAGGTTGTCCTGTCCACTTAGCGGACGGGCACGCCTCGCGGACAAGCCCGGCTTCGCGCCAACACGCTGAGGCAACCCTTGTCCGACCGACCGGAGTATCGAATGACCAACGAACTGACCGACCGCCTCGCCATCCGCGATCTCATCGAGAACTGGGCCGTCTGGCGCGACGCAGGCGACTGGGAGCGGTTCGCCACCGTGTGGCACGACGACGGCGTCATGAACGCGACCTGGTTCCAGGGCCCGGCCTCCGAATTCATCCGGGTGACGAAGGAGGGCTGGGCCAAGGGGGTCAGCATCCTGCACTTCCTCGGCGGGACTTCTATCGACCTGGCCGGCGATCGCGCCATCGCGCAGACGAAGATGACGATCTCGCAGCGCGGCGATGTGCAAGGCGTCGCCTGCGACGTGGTCTGCACGGGACGCTTCTACGACTTCGTCGAGAAGCGCAACGGCCGCTGGGGCGTCGTCGTTCGTCAGCCGATCTACGAGAAGGACCGTGTGGATCCGATCGACCCGAGCGCCAGGCTCGAAATCGACCAGGCTGCCATCTCGAAGTTTCCGGCCGGCTATCGGCACCTGGCCTATATCCAGACGCAGATCGGCTACCAGGTCAAGCTCGACATGCCACAACTGGAGGGAGCCGAAGTCGAAAAGCTGTACGCCCGCGGCAAGGCATGGCTCGCCGGCAAGCCGCTCACATGATCATGGAATTCGAGGGCGGCCAAGTGGTTCGGGACACGCAGTCCTTCGGCGCGCCGTTCGAGCCGAGCCCCTCGCGCGCCCAGTGGGTCGAGCGCATGCGCTAAGGGGCGGGTAATCCCTGCGCTTGATTGCGCCCAATTCCACGCATCTTTTGCTGATAATGCGGATTAGCAATCTAGTCATACGCATCAGCATCTCATGCCCGCCAGCCGCCGCCTGACCCAGCAAGACATCGCCAAGCTCGCGGGCGTGAGCCAGGCGACCGTGTCGCTGGTCCTCAATGGCGCCGACAACGCGCTGGCGCGCATTCCGCCCGAGACCCGGGAGCGGGTGCAGAAGATCATTCGCGAGACCGGCTACGTGCCCGATCCGATCGCGCGCCGGATGGCCAAGGGGTCGAACCGGATCCTGGGCGTGTTCACCTACGAGCCGGCTTTCCCGAATGCGCACGCCGACTTCTTCCTGCCCTTCCTGTTCGGCATCGAGGAGGAAGCGCAAGCGCGCGGCTACGACCTGCTGCTGCTGACCGGCACCGGCCAAGGCCCGAACCGCAAGCTGTTCGCCGAGGAGAGCCGGCTGCGCATCGCCGACGGCTGCATCGTGCTGGGCAAGACCTTCGATCGGGCGGAACTCGCGCGGCTGGTGGCGGGCGACTATCCCTTCGTGGCCATCGGCCGGCGCGAGGATGCGGGCGGCCCCGTGCCCTTCGTCGGCGGCGACTACGCCACGGCCACCGGCGCGCTGGTGCGGCAGGCGCGCGAACTGGGGCACCGGCGCCTGGCCTGGCTCGGGTCGAACGGCCCGGCCGAATCGCCGCAGGACCGCTGGCGGGGCTTCACCGCGGCACTTGGCGACGACATGGAGCTCGTGCTGCGATTGCCCGACCCGCCGGCCGACGATGGCCAGGCGCTCGACGCCTTGCTGGCCAGTGGCGCCACCGCGGCCTTCTGCGTCGAACTGGCCGATGCCGTGCGCCTCGAGCGCGCCGCCAGGGCACGCGGGCTGGGGCTGCCGGCGGATCTCTCGCTGGTCGCGCTGGGCTCGCACATCCGCACCGAAGGCAGCGGCACGCGCTTCGCCTCGTTCGCGATTCCGCGCGAGGAGATGGGCCGCCAGGCTACCGCAATGCTGGTGCGCCGCGTCGAGGGCGGCACGGCGCAGGCAGTACAGCAGGTACTGCTCCCCTGCGAGCCGATCCGCGGCGACACCCTCGGCCCCGCGAAGCCGTCCTGAACCCATCCATTGGAACGACACAGCATGCGAGAACTGAAGACGGACATCCTGGTGGTCGGCGGCGGCCTCGGCGGCGTGGCCGCGGCGCTGGGCGCGCTGGAGGCCGGCCGCACGGTGGTGATGAGCGAGGCGTACGACTGGATCGGCGGCCAGCTCACCAGCCAGGCGGTGCCGCCGGACGAGCACAGCTGGGTCGAGCGGTTCGGCGTCACGCGCCGCTACCGCGCGCTGCGCGACGGCATCCGGCGCTACTACCGCGACCACTATCCGCTCACCGCGGCCAGCCGCGCATGGGACGAGCTCAACCCGGGCGCGGGCTGGGTCAGCCGCCTCTGCGCCGAGCCGCGCGTCGGCCTGGCGGTGCTCGAAGCCATGCTGGCGCCCCATCGCGGCGCCGGCCGCCTGACAGTGCTGCAACCCTACCGCCCCGTCTCGGCCGACACCCAGGGCGACACGGTCCGCGCCGTGACGCTGCGCCATCGCGACACCGCCGACGAGATCACGGTAGAAGCCGCCTTCGTGATCGACGCGACCGAACTGGGCGACCTGCTGCCGCTCGCCGGCTGCGACTACACCACCGGCTTCGAAAGCCGGGCCGACACGGGCGAGCCGAGCGCGCCGCCCGAGGCCCAGCCGCACAACGTGCAGGCGGTGTCGATCTGCTTCGCGATCGACCACGTAGCCGGCGACCACACCATCGACAAGCCACGCAACTACGATTTCTGGCGCAGCTACCAGCCGCATTTCTGGGGCGGGCCGCTGCTGGGCTTCAAGGCGCCGAACCCGCGCACCCTGGAGATCAGCGAGCGCTCCTTCACGCCCAACCCGGACGACGACCCGCTGCAGGTCGATGCCGACCAGCGCAAGAGCGGCGGCGACCAGAACCTGTGGACCTTCAGGCGCATCGCGGCGCGGCGCAACTTCGTGCCGGGCGCCTACGCCTCCGACATCTGCCTGGTGAACTGGCCCATGATCGACTACATGGAGGGCACGATCATCGACGTGCCCGAGGCCGAGCAGGCGCGCCACCTGCAGTCGGCGGCCGAGTTGTCGCGGTCGGTCTTCTACTGGCTGCAGACCGAGGCGCCGCGCGTCGACGGCGGCACCGGCTTCCCCGGGCTGCGGCTGCGCGGCGACGTCACGGGCACCTCGCACGGCCTGGCCATGGCGCCCTACATCCGGGAGAGTCGCCGCATCCTGGGCGTCACGCGAATCGTCGAGCAGGACCTGTCGCATGCCGTGCGCGGCGACCAGGGCGCAGTGCGTTACCGCGACAGCGTCGGCATCGGCATGTACCGCATCGACCTGCACCCCTCGACCGGCGGTGACAACTACATCGACGTGCCCTCCTGTCCCTTCGAGATCCCGCTCGGCGCCTTGCTGCCGCGCCGCATCACCAACCTGCTGGCCGGCGGCAAGAACATCGCCTCCACCCACATCACCAACGGGTGCCTGCGGCTGCACCCGGTGGAGTGGAACGTCGGCGAGGTGGCCGGGATGCTGGCCGCTCATTGCCTGGCCCATGCCACAACGCCGCACGCGGTGCAGGCCGACGACGCGCGGCTCGCCACCTTCCAGGCCATGCTGGCGCGCGCCGGCGTCGAGACGCGCTGGCCCGACGTGCGCGCCTACTGAGACTTCGACCGCTTCGCAGAACAGACCGAGGAGACCCAGCACCATGTTCCATTGCAAGACCTTCGCGAGCTTCCGTGCCATCGCCGGCGGCCTCGCCCTGTCGCTGGCCCTGGCGGCCGGCGCGGCGGCCGAGACCCGGCTGCGCATGACCATCTGGAGCGCCAACGAGGCGCACCTGAAGCTCTTCAACGGCATCGCGGAGGGCTTCAAGAAGGAGAACCCCGACGTCACGGTCAGCTTCGAATCGCTGCCGTTCGAGAACTACACGACCGCCCTGACGACCCAGATCGCCGGCGGCAACGCACCCGACATGGCCTGGATCTTCGAGACCGCCGCCTTCGACTTCGTCAACTCCGGCGCACTGCTGCCGCTGACCAAGCCGCTGGCCGCCACGCCGGGCTACAACCTCGGCGAGCTCAGCCCGGCGGCCACCGAGCGCTGGTCGAAGGAAGGCGTGCTCTACGCCTACCCCTTCTCGACCTCGCCGTTCGCGGTGTTCGTCAACAACGACCTGATCCGCAAGGCCGGCGCCAAGACCCCGGCCGAGCTGATCGCCGCCGGCCAGTGGACCTGGCCGCAGGCGATCGCGACCGCGCAGGCGGTGGCGCAAACCGGCAAGGGCGGCCTGGTGGTGCGCGACTTCAACTACCAGGCCTGGCAGTACCTGTCTTCGGTCTGGAACGCCTGGGGCGCGGCGCCCTGGAGCGCCGACGGCAAGCGCTGCACGCTGGCCGACAAGCCGATGGTCGATGCGCTGGGCTTCATCCACGACGCGATCTTCGTCAAGAAGGCGATGCCCGGGCCGGGGCAGAACGTCGACTTCTTCGCCGGCGACGCCGCGATGACGATCACGCAGATCAGCCGCGCCTCGCTGCTGCCCAAGGACAAGCGCTTCGACTGGGACCTGGTGCCGCTGCCCAAGGGCCCGACGGGCGACTACGCGATCGTCGGCCAGGCCGGCATCGGCGTGCTGCAGTCGGGCAAGAACCCGGCCGCGGCGGCCGCGTTCGTGGCCTACATGACCAACCCGGAGAACTCGGCCAGGCTGGCGCAGTTCTTCCCCTCGGCGCGCAAGTCGCTGCTCAACGCCGAAGTGCTCGGCAAGACCAACGCCCTGCTCTCGCCGGCGCAGCTCGACCGGGTCGTGGTCGCGGGCATCGCGACCGGCAAGGTGATGCCGGCGCACACCGACTTCGCGCGGCTGCAGCAGATGGTGCGCGCCGGCCTCGATGCCGTGTGGCAGCCGAAGGCCGACATCCCGGCCGCGACGCGCGCGATCTGCGCCCAGATTGCGCCGCTGCTCGCGCAGTAGGGCGCAGCCCGCCAGCACCCGCCGCCCAGTCCACGCCATGGCCCGCCGATCCGTTTCCGCTGCCGAGCCGCCCCCGGCCGCGCCCCGGCCGTTCTGGACCATCGCACGGCGCGACACTGCGGCCGGCCTCCTGTTCGTCGCGCCGCAGCTGGCGGGCACGCTGGTCTTCATACTGGTGCCGCTGGTGCTGGTCTTCTGGTACTCACTGCACGAGTGGAACGTGCTGGCCAACACCTTCCGCTACACCGGTGCCCGGAACTACGAACTGCTGTCGAGCGACCCCAGCCTGCCCGGCGTGCTGCTGGCCTCGGCACTGTTCTCGGCCGGGCTGGTGGTCCTGAACATGAGCCTGGCACTGCTGCTGGCCGTTCTGCTGAACCAGAAGCTCGCCGGCATCGCGGTGTTCCGCACCCTGTTCTTCTCGCCGGTGGTGGTGTCGCTGGTCGCCTGGACCATCGTCTGGGGCTTCCTGCTGCAGCACAACGGCGGCATCAACGGCACGCTCAGGCTGCTGGGCATCGAAGGGCCGAACTGGCTGCGCACCCCCGCCACCGCGATGCTCTCGGTGATCGTGGTGCAGGTGTTCAAGAACGTGGGGCTCAACATGGTGCTGTTCCTGGCCGCGCTGCAGGGCGTGCCGCGCGAGCTGTACGAAGCCGCGCGCATCGATGGCGCGACGCGCTGGCGGCAGTTCCGCCGCATCACGCTGCCGCTCATCAGCCCCACCATCCTGCTGACCTCCATCATCACCATCGTCGGCTCGCTGCAGGTGTTCGCGCAGATCGCGGTGCTGACGCAAGGCGGGCCCGGCGTGTCGACCACGGTGCTGGTGTACTACCTGTACCAGCAGACCTTCCAGTTCCATCGCTTCGGCTACGGCTCGACGCTGGCGATCCTGCTGTTCGCGATCGTCGCGCTGCTGACGCTGGCCCAGTGGCAGTTGCGCAAGAGGTTCGTCTTCCATGAACGGTGAGATCTCCGCCCGCATGAAGGTCGCGCTGTACGGACTGCTGTGCGTGCTGCTGATTCCCTTCGTGTTCCCGACCTGGTGGATGCTGACCTCGTCGCTGAAGCCGATCAGCGACATCTTCGTGTTTCCGCCACAGCTTTTTCCGACCCACCCGGACTGGAGCAGCTACGCACAGGTGTTCACGGTCCAGCCTTTCGCGCAGCAGTACTGGAACTCGGCCTGGATCGCGGCCGTCGTGACGGCCGCCACGCTCGCCATCTCGTCGATGGCCGGCTATGCCTTCGCGCGCATCCGCTTCCCGGGCGCCAACGCCTTGTTCATCGTCGTGCTGACCGGCCTGCTGATCCCTTCCGAAGTGACCATCGTGCCGCTGTTCCGGATGTTCCTGAAGCTCGGCTGGGTCAACACCCACTGGCCGCTGGTGCTGATTCCGGTCTTCGGTGCGCCCAGCGTGTTCGCGACCTTCGTGATGCGCCAGTTCTTCATCGCCCTGCCGGCGGAACTGGAAGAAGCCGCGCGGGTGGACGGCCTCGGGCGCTTCAGGATCTTCCGCACCATCGCGCTGCCGCTGGCGCGGCCGGCCCTGGCGTCGGTGGCGATCTTCACCTTTCTCCACAGCTGGAACCTGTACCTGGAGCCGATCGTGTTCCTGTCGACGCCGTCCAAGTTCACGCTGCCGCAGGCGCTCACGCAGTACACCGATGCCTATGGCGGGCCGATGTGGAACATCCAGCTGGCCGCGGCGACGCTCACCGCGCTGCCGGTGCTGATCGTCTTCGTGCTGGCACAGAAGCAGTTCGTCGAAGGCCTGGCCCACACGGGACTCAAAGGCTGAGCCTCCACACCACGACCCCATTCATGGCAGAAGTCCTACTTTCCGGAATCCAGAAACGCTTCGGCGCCGTGCCGGTGATCCACGGCCTCGACCTCCACATCCACGATGGCGAGTTCGTGGCGCTGGTGGGGCCCTCGGGCTGCGGCAAGTCGACCTTGCTGCGCATGATCGCCGGGCTGGAGGCCGTGTCGCACGGCCGCATCCGCATCGGCGCGCGCGACGTGACCGACCTGGATCCGAAGGACCGGGACATCGCCATGGTGTTCCAGAACTACGCGCTCTACCCGCACATGACGGTGGCCGCCAACATGGGCTTCTCGCTGGAGCACCGCGGGCGGCCGAAAGCGGAGATCGCCGAGCGGGTGCGCTGGGCGGCCGACATCCTGGGGCTGGCGCAATTGCTCGATCGCCATCCGCGCCAGCTCTCCGGCGGCCAGCGCCAGCGGGTCGCCATGGGGCGCGCGATCGTGCGCGATCCGCAGGTGTTCCTGTTCGACGAGCCCCTGTCCAACCTGGATGCCAAGCTGCGCATCGTCATGCGCGGGGAGATCAAGGGCCTGCACCAGCGGCTCAAGACCACCACGGTCTATGTCACGCACGACCAGGTCGAGGCGATGACGATGGCGGACCGCATCGTGGTGCTCAACGCCGGCCGGGTCGAGCAGGTCGGATCGCCGCTCGAACTGTTCGACCGTCCGGCCAACCAGTTCGTGGCCGGCTTCATCGGCTCGCCCGCGATGAACTTCGTGCCGGGGCGCTGCACGCCCAGGGGCTTCGAGGCCGCCGATGCGCTGCTGCCGCTGCCCGCGGACGCCCTCGCCGCCCACGCGGGACGGGACGCCGTCTGCGGCATCCGGCCCGAGCATTTCGAGTTCTGCGATCCGGGCCAGGGCGTGGCGGCGCAGGTGCAGGTGGTGGAGCCCCTGGGCTCCGAGACGCAACTCGGCCTGCGCCTGGGTGCGGCCCAGGTGGTGGCGCTGTTCCACGAACGCCTGGCCATCGCGCCGGGCGACGTGCTGCACCTGCGGCCAAAGACCGGCGCCGTGCATTTGTTCGACCCGGCCACCGGCATGCGGATCGACGCCGCCTGAGCACGGGGCCTCGTGTCCCCGGCCGAAGCGGTGTATCGTGCCTTCCCGCCCAACCTGCACTGCCCGCGATGAACGCCGCCACCCTCGCCGTCTTTGCCCTGGTCGCCCTGGTGGCCATCGCCACTCCCGGCCCGACCGTGTTGCTGGCCCTCGCCAACGGCTCGCGCCACGGCGTGCGCCGGTCCCTGTCCGGCATGTTCGGTGCCGTGGTCTCGGACTTCGTGCTGGTGGGCGCGGTGGCGCTCGGCCTGGGCGCCCTGCTCGCCGCTTCCGAGTTCTGGTTCTCGGTCGTCAAGTGGGTCGGTGCCGCCTACCTCGCCTGGCTCGGCCTTCGGCTGCTGCGCTCCAAGGGCGGCCTGGACCTGTCGCAACTCGAAGAGCGCCGGGGCCCGATGAGCACGCGGCGGATCTTCGCGCGCTCGTTCCTGGTCGCCGTGACCAACCCCAAGGGCTACCTGTTCTGCTCCGCGCTGCTGCCGCAGTTCATCGATGCATCGGCCCCGCAATGGCCCCAGTACGCCGCCATCGCCCTGGTCTTCGCCGGCCTCGACTTCCTCGTGATGCTGGGCTATGCGGTGGTCGGCGCACGCGCCGTGCGGCTGCTGCGCCAGCGCGCGGTGCTCTGGCTGGACCGTTCCTGCGGCGCGGCGCTGCTGGCGCTGGCCGGATCGCTGGCCTTCTATCGGCGCGCCAGCTCCTGAGGCCCGCGGCTCAATGCCGCAGGATCGAAGGGATGTCGGAGTGGTCCAGCAGTTCTTCCAGCGCGGTCACGGCGCGCTGGAATTCGTCTTCGTCGACCCCCCGCGCGTGCAGCCAGCCGTGCACGAAACCGCGGAACGCCGCCTTGAAGCTGTCGTCGGCCATCCCGTGCGCGGCGAGCAGGGCAATCCCGATCACCTGGAACGTGGCCAGGCCGCGGGTGGCCTCGCTGTAGTTTTCCTCGAAACTCCGGGCCAGTCGTTCGCTGGCGGCGCCGTTCGAATTCATGGTGGGTGTGCCCCTGGTTGGCGGGTGCCATCTCGGCCGGCAAAATCTTGCGCCATCGGGACGGGTTTGTGAACTGTCTGTTCGGGTAAGCGCCTCTGCCCTTTGGTGAGGGATTCCACCAAGGCATGGCCCGGTCCGCCGCGGCGCATACTGGGGGCAGACCCGCGCCGATCCCCACCAGGCCGCGGGCGGCAGCCAGGAGACACGCCTTGCAGCGAACCGACATTGCCAACCCGACCTATTTCCACAAGGTCGTCGATTGCCAGTACGCCTGTCCGGCGCACACCCCCGTCCCCGAATACATCCGCTTGATCGCGCAACGCCGCTATGGCGATGCCTACATGATCAACTGGGTTTCCAACGTGTTCCCGGGCATCCTCGGACGCACCTGCGACCGCCCGTGCGAGCCGGCCTGCCGGCGCGGGCGGGTCGAGGAGAGCAACGCCCAGGCACCCGAGCCGGTGGCCATCTGCCGGCTCAAGCGAGTGGCGGCCGACATGAAGGAGGACGTCCGCGCGCGGATGCCGACGGTGGCGCCCCGCAACGGCAAGCGCATCGCCTGCGTCGGCGCCGGGCCGGCCTCGCTCACCGTCGCGCGCGACCTCGCGCCGCTGGGCTACGAAGTCACGGTGTTCGACGGCGAGGCCAAGGCCGGGGGCTTCATCCGAACGCAGATTCCGCGCTTCCGGCTGCCGGAATCGGTCATCGACGAAGAAACCGGCTACATCCTCGACCTTGGTGTCGAGTTTCGTTCCGGCGAGCGCATCGAGTCGATGAAGGCGCTGATGGCGCAGGGCTGGGACGCGATCTTCGTCGGCTGCGGTGCGCCGCGCGGGCGCGACCTGCAGGTGCCCGGCCGCCAGGAAGCGGCCGCCAGCATCCACATCGGCATCGACTGGCTCAATTCGGTCTCGTTCGGCCACGTGACGCGCATCGGCCAGCGCGTGATCGTGCTCGGTGGCGGCAACACCGCGATGGACTGCTGCCGCTCGGCCCGCCGCCTCGGCGGCACCGACGTCAAGGTCATCGTGCGCAGCGGCTTCGACGAAATGAAGGCCTCGCCCTGGGAAAAGGAAGACGCCCAGCACGAGGGCATCCCGATCCTCAACTTCCACGTGCCCAAGGCCTTCGTCCACGAAGGCGGCAAGCTGCTGGGCATGCGCTTCGAGATCGTCCGGGCGGAGTACGACGACCAGGGCCGCCGCACGCTGGTGCCCACCGGCGAGCCCGAGGCCTTCATCGAATGCGACGAGGTGCTGGTGGCGGTGGGCCAGGAAAACGCCTTCCCCTGGATCGAGCGCGACTGCGGCCTCGCCTTCGACAAGTGGGGCCTGCCCCAGCTCGACGAGAAGACCTTCCAGTCGTCGGTGCCGAACGTCTTCTTCGGCGGCGATGCGGCCTTCGGCCCCAAGAACATCATCACCGCCGTGGCCCATGGCCACGAGGCGGCGGTGTCGATCGACCGGCTGCTGCACGGCGAGGCGGTGTATGTCCGACCGGCGCCGATGACCAACCTGGTGTCGCAGAAGATGGGCATCCACGAGTGGAGCTACGACAACGACACCTCCAACGACCTGCGCTACAAGGTGCCCTGGGCCAAGGCCGAGGCCGCGCTGGCCAGCATCCGGGTCGAGGTCGAGCTGGGCTTCGATGCCGCCACCGCCTTCAAGGAGGCCGAGCGCTGCCTCAACTGCGATGTGCAGACCGTGTTCACCGAGTCCGCCTGCATCGAATGCGATGCCTGCGTCGACATCTGCCCGATGGACTGCATCAGCTTCACGGTCAACGGCGAGGAGAGCGAACTGCGGCCCCGGCTCAAGGCGCCCGCGCTCAATCTCGCGCAGGACCTGTACGTGTCCGGCGGGCTCAAGACCGGCCGGGTGATGGTCAAGGACGAAGACGTCTGCCTGCACTGCGGCCTGTGCGCCGAGCGCTGCCCCACGGGGGCCTGGGACATGCAGAAGTTCCTGCTCAAGATGACGCCGGCCGGCCCGCAGGCACGCGCCGCACGGGAGGTGGCGGCATGAGACGAATCGAGGCGGTCAACGATTTCGTCATCAAGTTCGCCAACGTCAACGGCTCCGGCTCGGCCTCGGCCAACGAACTGTTCGCCAAGGCGATCCTGCGCATGGGCGTGCCGGTGAGCCCGCGCAACATCTTCCCGAGCAACATCCAGGGCCTGCCGACCTGGTACGAGGTGCGCGTCACCGAGAAAGGCCACCTGGGCCGGCGCGGCGGCACCGACATGATGGTGGCGATGAACCCGCAGACCTGGGACGCCGACGTCGCCGAGCTCGAGCCCGGCGGCTACCTGTTCTACGACAGCACGCGGCCGCTGCCGCCGTCGAAGTTCCGCGACGACATCCGGGTCATCGGCATGCCGCTGACCGAGATCTGCAACGCGGTCTACCACGACCCGCGGCAGCGCCAGCTGTTCAAGAACATCGTCTACGTGGGCGCGCTGGCGATCCTGCTGGGGATCGAGCCCGAGGTGGTCGAGAAGCTGTTCGGCGAGCAGTACAAGGGCAAGGAGAAGCTGCTGGCCTCCAACGTGCAGGCGCTGCACCTGGGCTGCGACTTCGCGCGCGAGAACCTGCGCGAGCCGGTGGGCCTGCAGGTGCGGCGGGC
The DNA here is from genome assembly GCF_056394465.1 of Variovorax sp. 10N432. Lineage (NCBI taxonomy): Bacteria > Pseudomonadati > Pseudomonadota > Betaproteobacteria > Burkholderiales > Comamonadaceae > Variovorax > Variovorax sp. 10N432. The sequence continues at coordinate 14,276 of NZ_JBFTHX010000030.1, read as the reverse complement.
CGACCGGGTGGGCAACCGGATCTTCGTCGACGGCAACAGCGCCGCGGCGCTGGGCTGCGTGTATGGCGGCGCCACGGTGGCGGCCTGGTACCCGATCACGCCGTCGTCCTCGGTGGCGGAGGCCTTCCAGAAGTACTGCGCCAAGTTCCGGGTCGATCCGGCGACCGGGCAGAACCGCTTCGCGATCGTGCAGGCCGAGGACGAGATCGCCTCCATCGGCATGGTGGTCGGCGCCGGCTGGAACGGCGCGCGCGCCTTCACCGCGACCTCGGGGCCGGGCGTCTCGCTGATGACCGAGTTCATCGGCCTGGCCTACTTCGCGGAGATCCCCGTCACCCTGATCAACGTGCAGCGCGGCGGGCCGTCCACCGGCATGCCCACGCGCACCCAGCAGGCCGACATCCTCTCGTGCGCCTACGCCTCGCACGGCGACACCAAGCACGTGCTGCTGTTCCCCGAGGACCCGCACGAGTGCTTCGAGCACGCGGCGGCGGCCCTCGACCTGGCCGACCGGCTGCAGACGCCGGTGTTCGTCATGACCGACCTCGACATCGGCATGAACCAGCGCCTGTGCGCGCCCTTCGCCTGGGACGACAGCCACGACTACGACCGGGGCAAGGTCATGACCGCCGAAGAACTCGAGGCCGGCCGCGACTTCGGCCGCTACAAGGACGTCGACGGCGACGGCATCCCCTGGCGCACCTTGCCCGGCACGCACCCGAGCAAGGGCAGCTTCTTCACCCGCGGCACGACCCGCGATGCCTATGCCCGCTATTCGGAGCGCGGCCCCGACTACGTCTACAACGTGGAGCGGCTGCTGAAGAAGTTCGCGACCGCCGCCGCCCTGGTGCCGCAGCCGGTGCTGCGCCCGGCGGCCCGCCCGACCGAGTTCGGCGTGATCTATTTCGGCTCGACCAGCCCGGCCATGGAAGAGGCGCTGGAGGCGCTCACCGAATGCGGCATCCACCTCGACGCCCTGCGGCTGCGCGCCTTTCCGTTCCCGGACAGCGTGGTGCAGTTCCTGGCCCGGCACACGCGGGTGTTCGTGGTCGAGCAGAACCGCGACGCCCAGATGCGCAGCCTCTTGGTCAACGAACTCGAGATCGATCCGGCGCGCCTGGTCAAGGTGCTGCACTTCGACGGCACGCCGATCACGGCACGCTTCATCGTCGAGGCCATCGGCGCCCATGTCGGGGCGCCAGCGCCCCGCGCCACCGACACCCAGGAAACCGCATGACCTACCTCGCCAAGCCACGGCTGCATCATCCGACGCTGGCCACCAACAAGGTCGGCTACACCCGGCGCGACTACGAAGGCAAGATCTCGACCCTGTGCGCCGGCTGCGGCCACGACTCGATTTCCGCCGCCATCATCGAGGCCTGCTGGGAGCTCGACATCGAGCCGCACCGGGTCGCCAAGCTGTCGGGCATCGGCTGCAGCTCCAAGACGCCGGACTATTTCCTGGGCGCCTCGCACGGCTTCAACACGGTGCACGGCCGCATGCCCAGCGTGCTGACCGGCGCCAACCTGGCCAACCGCGACCTGCTGTACCTGGGCGTCTCCGGCGACGGCGACTCGGCCTCCATCGGCCTGGGCCAGTTCGCGCACGCCATGCGACGCGGCGTGCGCATGGCCTACATCGTCGAGAACAACGGCGTCTACGGCCTCACCAAGGGCCAGTTCTCGGCCACCGCCGACCAGGGCTCCAAGAGCAAGAAGGGGGTGGTCAACACCGACAGCCCGGTCGACCTGGTCGGCATGGCGCTGCAGCTCGGCGCCAGCTACGTGGGACGCGGCTTTTCGGGTAACAAGGCGCAACTGGTGCCGCTGATCAAGGGGGCGATCAGCCATGGCGGCTCGGCCTTCATCGACGTCATCAGCCCTTGCGTCGCCTTCAACAACCACCCGGGCAGCACCAAGAGCTACGACTACGTGCGCGAGCACAACGAGGCGGTCAGCCGCATCGACTTCATCAGCGCCAGGGACGAGATCACGGTCGACATGGCGCCGGGCGAAGTGCTCGACGTGCGCCAGCACGACGGCACCCTGCTGCGGCTGCGCAGCCTGCATGCCGGCTACGACCCCGGCGACCGCTATGCCGCCATGGCCCACATGCAGCGCCACCAGGAGATGGGCGAGGTCGTGACCGGGCTGCTCTACGTCGACCCGCTGGCGACCGACCTGCATACGGCGCTCAACACCAGCGACCACCCGCTCAACGCGCTGGGGGCAGCCCAGCTCTGTCCCGGGGCGAAGGCCCTCGACCGGCTCAACGACTCCTTGCGCTGAGCCGGCACGACAGGCACCATAGCGCTTCCTCCGGAGGGCGGACCATGGCCGAACGCACTGTTTTCCAGTCCATCTCGCGCAAGCACGTGACCAGCCTGGGCCCGCAGGCCAGCGTGCGGGACGCCGCCTGCATCATGACGCGTGCCAACTGCGGCAGCGTGCTCGTCATGGAGCCGCCCGACAAGCTGCTGGGCATCCTGACCGAGCGCGACCTGATGACGCGCGTGCTGGCCAAGGGGCTCGACCCCGAGCACACCACGGCGCGCGAAGTCATGACGCCCAACCCGATCTGCGTGCCGCCCGAGACGCTGGTGTCCGACGCCGTCGTGCTGATGCTGGAGCGCGGCTTTCGCCACCTGCCGCTGGTGTCGGGCACCAAGATCCTCGGCGTCTTTTCGGTGCGCGACGCACTGCCGAGGGAGATCGGCACCGCGCTCAGCCAGGCGGAGTTCAACGAGCAGGTGAACGACGTGCTGGGCTGAAGGCGGCTGCGGCGGCTGGCCCGGTTCCGTGACATTTTCGGGGTTCGGGCGCCCGCAACGCGCGAACTCGCGTCCGGCAACCCGCCGATCGGCGGCGGCGGCGTCGACAATCGCGGGATCGCTCCGCCAGAAACCCGCCGGCCATGCCGTCCCGCTCCGCAGTCCTCCGCCTCCTGACAGGTCTGGCCGTCATCGCTGCCATCCTGCTGCTGACCCTGGTCGCCTGGTGGTCCACGCTGCCCCTGCGCGACGCGGTCATCGAGCGCGCGCACCGGGAGACGCAGCTCGAGGCGCTGAGCCTCTCCGAGCAGCTCTCCGCCGTCGCCCGCAGCGCGATTTCCAGCCTGAACGCCATCACCGAGTCGATCCAGGAGCGCGGCGGCCCGCGCCAGCTGCCCGCCGCGGCGCTGCGCGCCGAGCTTCAGCGGGAGGCCGGCGACGAGGTCGGCACGCAGGCGATGTTCGTGGTCGATGCCGACGGCAAGGTGGTGGCGAGCGCCGGTTTTCCGGAAACCCACGAAGGCCGCTCGCTGCTCGACCGCCCCACCATCGCTTATCACTTCCAGCACCCGACGGAACTCCGTGTCCGCGTCGGCCGGGCCCACTACTCCGAGCTGACCGGCGGCTGGATCCTGCCCATTTCCCGCATCATCGCGTCGCCCGAGGGAAAGATGCTCGGCGTCGTGTCGGTGGCGATCAACCTCTCGCACATGCGCGAGCTCTACGAGCAGATGGAGAACCTGCGAGAGGCGAGCCTCTCGATCATCGGGCGCAACGGAGAGATCATCTTTCGCTATCCCTTCGTCGAGCGCGCGGTCGGCTTCAAGCTGCCCGGCGGGCGTTCGTTCTCCGAAGGCACGGGCACCTACGAAGCGGCTAGCCCGATCGACGGCATCACGCGGATCCTCAGCTACCGTCAGCTCGACGACCTCGATGCGGTGATGCTGGTGGGATTTCCGCGCGACCAGGTGCTGGCGGCCTGGCGCGACGTCGCGCGCGAACGCATGGTCTGGACCGCCTCCAGCCTGAGCCTGCTCGCGCTGCTCTGCGGCGGGGCGTGGCTGGCCTGGCACCGGCAACGCCGGCAGCTGCGCATGATCACAATGGACCACGCCACCAGGGAGCGTGAGCTGCGCGAGGAAGCGCAGACCATCGAGCGTTTTTCCGTGGCGCTCTCGCAGAGCGTGAGCGAGCCGCTCAGCCATCTGCGGGGCCTGCTGCAGACCGGCGTAGGCACGGCGGCCACGGATGCGCCGACCGACGCCCGGCGGGATGTCCTCGCGTCGACGATCAGGATGGAGGCGCTCGCCAAGGACCTGCGCGCGCTCGCACTGGCGCGGGACAAGCCGATCAAGCGCGAGGACCTCGACCTCTCGTCGCTGGCCCATGCCGTCGCGCGGGCACAGCAAGCCGCGGATCCGGGGCGCACGGTCGAATTCCGCATCCAGGCGCAGATGTACACGACGGCGGATGCCCAATTGCTGCAGGTGGTGCTGGCCAGCCTCGTCGGCAACGCCTGGAAATTCACGCGAGACTGTCCGCACCCCGTGGTCACGGTCGGGGCCCACACAGGGCTGAACGAAACCACCTTCTGCGTGCGCGACAACGGGCCGGGCTTCGACCCGGCGGACGCGCGCAGTTTGTTCAAGCCCTTCCATCGGCTTTCGAATGCCGCGTCGTTCGAAGGACACGGCATCGGGCTCACGACCGCGAAGCGCATCGTCGAGCGCCACGGCGGCCGCATCTGGGCCGAGGGCCGCAAGGACCACGGCGCCGCCTTCTTCTTCACGCTGCAGCCCGCGCTGTCGATCAGCTCCAGCAGCTACCAGGCCGCCCGCAGGGAACTCCAGAACCTCGGCTGAGCCCCGGGGGCATCCGCTCGGGCCGCCATCGCGGTTCTCCCTCCCCCCTGGAGACCTTCGCTTCATCCGGAGAGGGGCGCGCGCGCCCTGCATTCAGGGTTTCTACCGGCGCTAATTTTTAGATCGCCCGTCTCTAAAAACGGTGCTTTGCGAGATCGCCCGCAGCTCCTAAATTCCGGTCACGCCACACGGCAGACGACCCGAATCCACACACCAGGAACTCCGTCATGAATCACTCTTGCGATCCCGCACGCCGCCGCCTGCTCAAGACCTCGCTTGCCGCTGGCGGCCTGGCGGCCGGGGGCTTTCTCTCGATCGACGCGCTGGCCCAGGGCAAGACGCGCATCAACATGCAGCTCGGCTGGATTCCCAGCGTCAACCAGGTCGGCGAGGTGGTGGCCAAGCGCCTGGGCTTCTACGAGCAGGAGGGCATCGACTTCGCGATCCAGCCCGGCGGTCCCAACATCGACGGCGTGGCGATCGTCGCCTCCGGCCGCTACGAAGTCGGCCAGGTGTCATCGAGCCCCTCGGTGATGCTGGCCGTGTCGCAGGGCCTGCCGATCAAGTGCTTCGCGGTCGGCGCGCAAAAACACCCCTTCACCTTCTTCTCGCTGGCGAAGAACCCGGTGCGCAAGCCCGCCGACCTGGTGGGCAAGAAGGTGGGCATTCCGTCCACCGCCGGCATCCTGCTGCGTGCGCTGCTCGCCAAGAACAAGATCGCGGAGAAGGACGTGACCGTGGTCACCGTCGGCTCGGACATGGCGCCGCTCCTGACCGGGCAGGTCGACGTGGTCACCGGCTGGCTCACCAGCACCACCGCGCTCAAGGCGCTGGGTCCGGACCGTGTCGACCTCACGCTGTGGGACGGGGGCGTGCAGCTCTATGCACTGCCCTACTACGCCACCACCAAGACCATCGAGACCCAGCCCAAAGTGCTGGAGGCCTTCGTGCGCGCCACTTCGCGCGGCTGGCAGCATGCCAAGGCCAACCGCGATCAGGCGGTGGACCTGCTGGTGAAGGAATACCCCAACCTCAAGCGCGAGGACGAGCGCGCGGCCATCGACGTGATGCTCGAATACGCACTGGGCGGCGCCGCGCAGTCCCAGGGCTGGGGCACGATGGACCCGTCGGTCTGGCAGTCGCAGATCACGACCTACGCCGAGCTGGGCCAGTTCACGGCCCGCACGCCCAAGGTCGACGACGTCATCTGGCTCGGCGCGCTCAAGGGCACGGTCGAAGCCCGCGTGAAGGCCTGAGCCATGGCTGCCGTGTTCAACGACGCACCCGCGATCTCGTGCCGCGATGTCGGCATGCGCTTCTTCACCGAGCGGCGCGACGTCACCGCGATCAAGTCGCTCGACCTGGAAGTGGCGCAGGGCGAGTTCCTGACGCTGCTCGGGCCCTCGGGCTGCGGCAAGTCCACGCTGCTGCGCGTGGTGGCCGACCTGCTGGCGCCCAGCCGCGGCAGCGTCAGCGTGCTCGGCGCCACGCCCGAGCAGGCGCGCCAGCGCCGCGACATCGGCTTCGTGTTCCAGGACGCGGCGCTGCTGCCCTGGCGCACCGCGCTGCAGAACGTGCAGCTGCCGCTGCAGGTGGGCGGCGGCGCCGGCCGCAAGGGCCGCCGGTCGCCGCAGGAACTGCTCGACCTCGTCGGCCTCAAGGACCGCGCCAACGCCTGGCCGCACGAGATGTCCGGCGGTCAGCGCCAGCGCGTCTCCATCGCACGGGCGCTGGCGAGCGATCCGAAGATCCTGCTGATGGACGAGCCTTTCGGTGCGCTCGACGAGATCACGCGCGACCGGCTCAACGAGGAGATCCGCTGCGTCTGGAAGGAGACCGGCGTGACCATCCTGTTCGTCACCCACAGCATCCACGAGGCGGCCTTCCTCGGCCAGCGCGTGCTGATGCTGGCCGCCAACCCCGGGCGGGTGCGCGAGATCGTGCCGGTCAACCTGCCGGAAGACCGCACCCTGGACATCCGCGAGACACCCGAATTCGTGCAGCTCACCGGCCATCTGCGCCGCGTGCTGGAAACCTGCTGAAGGCCGCCGACATGACCACCAGTTCCCTCGAAACCCCCGTGACGGTGCGCGCTTCCGTGGCCGCCGATCCCGAACACGCCGCCTGGGCCGCCGCGCGGCGCCGCAAGCTCTGGCGACGGCGCATCCTCCCTGCGCTGGGCATCGGCGGGCTCATCGCCCTGTGGTGGGCGGTGATCGTCGTCTTCGACGTCAAGCCCTTCATCGCGCCCTCGCCCTGGGCGGTGCTCGAGACGCTCTACGCCAAGCGCGCGGTGCTGCTCGACAACCTGATCCCCACCGCGCTGGAAGCGGCCGGCGGCTTCCTGCTGGGCAACCTTGCCGCCATCGCCATCGCGACGGTGTTCGTGCACAACAAGACGCTGCAGGACATCTTCTTCCCGGTGGTGCTGATGTTCAACGCCATCCCGCTGGTCGCGAAGGCCCCGGTGCTGGTGCTGATCATGGGCAACGGCATGGAGCCCAAGATCACGATCGCGGCGCTGGTGTGCTTCTTCCCGACGCTGGTCAACATGGTGCGCGGGCTGGAGTCGGTGAACCCGCAGGCCATGGAGCTGATGCGCGTGCTGTCGGCCAGCAAGACGGAGATCTTCTTCCGGCTGCGCCTGCTCAATTCGCTGCCGTACCTCTTCTCGGCCTTGCGCATCGCCGCCTCGATGAGCGTGATCGGCGCGGTGGTGGGCGAGTGGGTCGGCGCCACCGTGGGCATCGGCGCCATGATCCTGCAGGCCACCTTCAACTTCGACTCGCCGCTGCTCTACGCCGCGATCGTGATGAGCGCGACCTTGTCGGGCCTCTTCTTCCTGCTCGTGACCGTGGCCGAGCGTCTCGTCATCCGCTGGCAGCCCGAAGGCAGCCACTGAACCCCCAGGAGCACGGCGCGCTGCGCGCCGCTCCATTCCCCCATCAATCAAGGAGATAGTGATGAGCCGTATTGGCGATTGGATGCATGAGAGCGCGCACGATGTTCGTGTCGCAGCCGAATCGGACGTGGTGGTGGTCGGCGGCGGCCCCGCCGGCCAGGCGGCAGCCCTGGCGGCTGCGCGCAACGGCGCCAGCGTGACCCTGCTGGAGCGCTACAACCACCTCGGCGGCCTCGCTTCCGGCGGCATGGTGCTGGTGCTGGACGACATGTGGGACAGCCATCTGCAGGAGATCTCGGTGCGCGGCATCTGCCTGGAGATGATCGAGCGCATGGCCGAGCGCGGCCTGGCCGAATACCCGAAGCAGAAGGACTGGGGGAGCCTCCCCGAGTCCGTCCGCCGCTGGAAGCGCTGGGGCACCTTCGACTTCCACAGCAAGGAGAAGCCGCATCCGATCTGCTTCGCGGCCGCCTTCGACCCGGACGCCTTCAAGCGCGCCTCGCTCGAGATGGTGCTGCAGGCCAATGTGAACCTGCGCCTGCATTCCTGGTTCTCCCGCACGCTGGTGGAGGACGGCCAGGTCAAGGGCGTGATCTGCGAAAGCAAGAGCGGGCGCGAGGCGATCCTGGGCAAGGTCGTGATCGACGCCACCGGCGACCTGGACGTGGCCGCCTCGGCCGGCGCGCCGCACGTCAGCGGCGCCTACATCGTGACCACGGTGTTCCGCCTCGGCGGCGTCGACACCGAGGAAGCCGAGCGCTTCGAGCACGAGGAGCCGGCCGCCTTCCAGGCGATCGACCGCGAGGTCAAGCACCTGCTGGGCGGTGCCTGGGACAGCTGGTGGCTCAAGACCCCGCTGCCGAGCGTGGTGTGGTGCAACTGCCCGCACATGGCGGGGCTGGACGGCCTCAAGGTGGCCGACCTGACGCGCGCCGAAGTGCAGGGCCGCGCCACCATCCACAAGGTGATCGAGTTCATCCGCGCGAAGCTGCCGGGCTTCGCCGACTGCTACCTGATCGATCTCGCTCCTCAGACCGGCGTGCGCCAGACCCGCCTGCTCGAAGGCGAGTACGTGATGAGCAAGGACGACGTGACGCAGCGCCTGCGCTTCGAAGACAGCGTGGCGCGCGGCCGCGACTACTACTACCCGTATCGCTCGCTGGTGCCGCGCAGCGTCGAGAACCTGCTGGTGGCGGGCCGCCACTACTCGTCGACCTCGGCGGCACAGAAGATCTCGCGCGAAATCCCGCCCTGCATGGCGATGGGCGAAGCCGCCGGCACCGCCGCCGCATTGGCGCTCGATGCCGGCGTGGCGGTGCGCAAGGTCGACATCGCCAAGCTGCAGCGCACGCTGCGCGCGCAGGGCGCCGATCCGGGCGACCAGAAGGGTCCGAATGCCGATGTGCCCGAGATCGCCCGTTCCTTCGCGGAGGCCGCATGACACACACGACGAAGACGCTGCCGCTGGCCGGTATCCGGGTGATCGACTTCACCCAGGTGATGATGGGCCCGGTCTGCACGCAGATGCTGGCGGACCATGGCGCGGATGTGATCAAGATCGAGCGCAAGGGGGCGGGCGACCTGAGCCGCTCCACCTTCGCGCCGGTGGCGGGGCATGACAACCCGATCTTCTGCAGCCTCAACCGCAACAAGCGAAGCTGCGAGATCGACCTGCGCGACCCGGCGCAGGTGGAACTGGTCAAGGCGCTCATCGCCGATGCCGACGTGGTCACCAACAACTTCCGCGCCGGCGTGATGGAGCGCCTGGGCCTGGGCTACGACGACTGCAAGCGCCTGAACCCGCGCATCATCTACGCGGTCGGCACCGGCTTCGGCGAGAGCGGGCCGTATGCGCACAAGGGCGGCCAGGACGTGCTCGCGCAGGCGCTGACCGGTGTGATGGCGCGCCGTGCCGATGCGTCGGTGCCGGTGTCGATCTATCCCACTGCGCTGGCCGACTACACCGCCGGCATGCACATGGTGCAGGGCATTCTCTTCGCGCTGCTGCAGCGCGAGCGCACCGGCGAAGGGCAGAAGGTCTCGGTGTCGCTCTACAACTCGATGCTCGCCATGCAGATGCAGGAGGCCGCGATGATCATGATGGAGGACTCCGAAGTGAACTGGGCGGCGATGCCGCTGTCGGGCGTCTTCCAGGCGCAGAACGGCGCGCTGGTGCTGGTGGGGGCCTTCAAGGTCAATCCTCTGCGCGACATCTGCGCGGCGCTGGAGATCGATGACTTGTCGCTCGACCCGCGCTTCTGCGAGCTGCAGGGCCAGTTCAAGCACAAGGCCGAGCTGCACGCGATCTTCCGCGAGCGCTTCGCGAGCAACACCCGCGAGCACTGGCTGGCGCGGCTCGAGGCCCAGGACCTGCTCTCCGCGCCGGTGCGCGACATGCGCGAGGCGCTGGTCGATCCGCAGACCCTTCACAACGAGATGATCCTCGACGGTGGTGCGCCCGGCGGCCGTCCGCTGCGGTTCATCGCGAGCCCGATCCAGATGTCGGGCGCGACCACCGGCCTGCGCCGTGCCCCGCCGCGCCTCGGCGAGCACACGGACGAAGTGCTGGACGAAGCACGCGCACTGAGCGAGGTGGCGCAATGAGCGTCGTCTACGAAGTGCGGGAGCACGTCGCCCGCGTCACCATCGACCGGCCCGACGTGCTCAACGCGGTCGACCTGCCGACCGAAGCCGAACTCATCCGCATCTGGGACGACATCGAGCGACGCGACGACGTGCGCGTGGTGGTGCTGACCGGCGCGGGCGAGCGTTCCTTCAGCGCCGGCGCCGACCTGAAGAACACCAGCAACCTCAAGGGCGTCGAGTACTGGGCGGCCAGCCGCCCCGGCGGCTTCGGCGGCATTGCGCTGCGCGAGACGCTCGATGTGCCGGTGATCGCGCGGGTCAACGGCTTCGCGCTCGGCGGCGGCTTCGAGATGGTGCTCGGCTGCGACCTGGTCGTCGCCTGCGAGGAAGCCAGCTTCGGGCTGCCCGAGCCGTTGGTCGGTCGCCTGCCTCTGGATGGCGGCATGCTGCTGCTGCAGCGCCAGATCCCGTATCGCCAGGCGATGGGGATGATGCTGACCGGCCAGAGAGTCAAGGCGCGCCAGGCGCTGGACATGGGCCTCGTCAACGAAGTCGTGCCGCGCGTCGAGCTCGACACCGCGGTCGAGCGCTGGGTGCAGCAACTGCTGGCCTGCGCGCCGCTGTCGCTGCGCGCCATCAAGCAGGTGGTGCGCCAGACCGGCCAGTTGTCGCCCGCCCAAGCCCACGGCATGCGCCTGCCCGCACTGGTCGCCGCGTTGCAGTCGGAAGACTCCAACGAAGGCGTGCTGGCCTTCCAGCAGAAGCGCAAGCCGCGCTGGCAGGGGCGCTGAGGCCGAACGCGAAGGGACGACACCATGGCCCATGTCATCACCACCGCCTGCATCGACTGCAAGGACGGCGCCTGCGTGCCCTGCTGCCCGGTCGATTGCATCTACGAAGGCGCCCGGACTCTGTACATTCATCCGGATGAATGCATCGACTGCGGCGTTTGCGTGTCGGCCTGTCCCGTGCAGGCCATCTACGAGGAGTCTCGGCTGCCGCCCGAGCTCGCGCATTTCACGGCCATCAACCGCGAGTACTTCGGCGACGCGGTCAGCGGCCTGGGTTCGCCCGGCGGCGCGGACGGCCGGGCGAGCGCCTGCGACCACCCCGGCATTGCGAGAGCGCTGCCATCCGTCGGAGCGATGGCGTAGTGCGCAGCAGGGCAGGAGGGCCGGCTGATGCATGCCAGCGTCCTGAAGTACTTCATCGAGGTGGCGCAGTGCGGCTCGGTGCGCAAGGCGTCCGAGCGGCTCTACGTGGCGGCCAGCGCGGTGAACCGGCAGATCCACAAGCTGGAGGACGAGCTGGGCGTCGAGCTGTTCGACCGCATGCCCAACGGCCTGCGCCTGAACCCGGCCGGCGAGCGGCTGCTCAAGCATGCGCAGGAAACGCTGCACCAGTTCCAGGTGATGCGCACCGAGCTGGATGCGCTCAAGGGCGAGCGCACCGGCCACGTCAAGGTGGCGGCGATGGATTCCTTCTTCGAGGAACTGCTGCCCTCTGCGGTGGAGGAGTTCCTCCAGATCTTCCCCGCGGTGACCTACACCATCACCTCCACCCAGCCCATGGAGGTGGCCCAGATGGTCATGGCCGGGCAGGCCGACGTCGGGCTGACCTTCCTGGGACGGCTGCCGGGCGGCGTGCGGGCCATGAACGTGGCGCACCTGCCGATCGGCATCGTGATGCCGCCGGGGCATCCGCTGGCCAGCTTCGATACCGTGTCGCTCAAGGAATGCGCGAAGTTTCCCTTCCTGCGCTCCAGCTCGCATCCGGTGATCAGCGCCGCGTCGTCCCCCGAGTTCGCCAGCTTCTGGGACGACATGGAGCCGGCCGCCACCTGCAATTCAACGCCCTTGCTCAAGCGCCTGATCATGGGCGGCAAGGGCATTTCCTGCTTCTCCAAGATCGCCTTCATCGAGGAACTCAAGCGCGGGGAACTGCTCTGGCGGCCCTTCGAACTGGAGGCGCTCAACGGAATGAAGGTGGGCATCGTGGTGCCCACGCAGCGCGTGCTGCCGCACGTCACGCAGAACTTCGTCGGCCGCATGGCCCGGCGACTCACCCAACTGGAAGCCATCGCCGCGACGCTCTGAAGATGCCCGCCGTGGTGGCGTTTCCTTCAACCCCTGAAAGAGCTTCACCATGAACGATCTGAAGAACAAGGCCGTCCTCATCACCGGCGCCAGCACCGGCATCGGCGCGGCCGTGGCACGCGCCATGGGCAAGGCCGGCGCCCGCGTGGCGGTGCACTACCGCGGCAGCCGGGCGGAGGCCGAGGCCGTGGCGCGCGACATCCGGTCGGCCGGCGGCGAGGCGCTGCTGGTGCAGGCCGACGTGATGGACACGAACGCGGTCGACCGCATGGTGCAGGCGGTGCACGAGGCCTTCGGCCGCATCGACATCCTGGTCAACAACGCCGGCGGCTTCGTCAAGCGCTCGCCGATCGTCGATGCGGACGACGACTACATCGACGCGGTGTTCCGTCTCAACGCGCGCTCGGTCGTGGCGGTGAGCCGGCGGGTGATCCCGCTGATGTCGGCGGGCGGCGGCGGCGCCATCATCAACGTGACCACCCAGGCGGCGCGCACCGGCGGCGGGCCGGGCGCGGGGCTCTACGCGGCCTGCAAGGGATTCGTCTCCACGATCACGCGCACCATGGCCAAGGAACTGGTGAAGGACGGCATCCGCGTCAACGCGGTGGCGCCGGGCGTGATCGAGACGCCGTTCCACGACGGCCATTCGAGCCCCGAGGTGCTGAAGAACTTCGCCAGCGCGATCCCCATGGGGCGCCTGGGCACCGCCGAGGAATGCGTCGGCGCCTTCATGTTCCTCGCGGACGCGCAGGCCAGCGGCTACGTCACCGGCCAGATCATCGAGGTCAACGGCGGGCAGGTGATGCCCTGAGGGTCAGTGCGGCCGCCACCACCGGCTTGGCCCATTGCGGCACCTGGTCGAGCGCGATGTGCGAGACGATCTGGCCGCCCTCCATGTGCAGCACGAGCACGGGTTGCGGCTTGATGCCGGCCTTCGGATCGCCGTCGATGCTGTTGTCGTACACGCGCAGGCTGGCCAGGTGCGGCAGCAGGCGGACGAGGTTCGCGCGGCTGCTCACGTAGCGCGCGCGGATCTTGTCTTCGGGGATGTCGTGGCCGCCGGCGATCACGCGTTCGTTCACGCGCGCGATGTGCTTCTCGGGTGAATCGAGGCCCGCGTACCAGACATGGACCTGCGCGCCCTGGCGTGCGCCGGCGAGCAGCATGTCCGGCAGCGTCCGCGCGCCCAGCGTGGTCTCGAAAGCGAAGTTGAGGCCCTCGGCCAGCGCGCGTTCGAGACCGGAGCGGCCCATTTCCCAGGCCTGCGCGTTGGCCGTTTCCTGTGTGAGCGAGGGGTTGGTGTCCAGCAGCGTGCGCGCCGCGAGGTCGGGGTTGAAGCAGGGGACCTTGCGCGCCTGGAGCGCCGCGCCGCCGATGCTGCTCTTGCCGGCGCCGTTGACGCCTGCGAGAACGAAGATGCGCGCGACCATCAGCGCGGGATCACCTCTTGGCGGACTTGCCGCCTGCCGCGCGGACGGCCGCCTTGCCCAGTTCGGCCGGGGACATCGCGAATGCGTCTTCCATCGCCTCGGCGGCTGCGTCGCCCTGCATGCGGGCGAACATGTCGTCGAACTGGCGGGTGAGCGCATCCAGATCGGGTTCGGCCGCCTGTTCGAGCGCGAGATAGCGATCGATCGACATCAGCACCATGGCCGGCTCGTCGTGGCGGGTGACGACCACCGCGCCGTGCGTCATGACGGCGCTGGTGACCTTCTGCATCCCCGAGACCAGATGGGTGGCCGAGACGGCTGGCAAGCCGCGCGTGAAACGATCGATGGCCTCTGGACGCGAATCGCGCGTGATGGACATGAGAAGCTCCGTTGGATCTCCGAAATACCCGTTTTAACCGATTTGGCCATTTTAGGTATTTTCTGGGAAATCCATGGATCAGGAAGCGCCAGCCCGGCGACCTAGCTGTGAAGTTTCAGTAGGTTGTTCATCCGTCCCAGATTTGGGAAGCTGTGGTTACCAAGACACGGCTACTCAACTCAGGAGAGACGGATGAACAGCCATAAGCATGCGAGATTGACGCCCAAAGGTCGAGCCCTCCTGGTAAGCC
>NZ_JBFTHX010000029.1:0-78897 GCF_056394465.1 Variovorax sp. 10N432 | reverse complement strand
GACAACATGAAGAAGCCGATCGTCGGTTTCATCGCCGGCGTCACGGCGCCTCCCGGCAAGCGCATGGGCCACGCCGGTGCGCTGATTTCCGGCGGCGCCGACACGGCGGATGCCAAGCTGGCGATCATGGAAGAGAGCGGATTCACGGTCACGCGCAATTTCTCGGAGCTCGCCAAGCGCCTCAAGGCACTCCTGTAAGTCGCCCCGCGTTCTTGCTGCCCACACAGAGAAGAAGCGCCCGCAACCGAGTTGCGGGCGCTTTTTCAATCAAATAACAGTGGAATAAAGAGACATGGAATTCCTTCAAACCACGGACTTCTGGATCGGTCTGCTCAAGATCGTCTGGATCAACATCATTCTCTCGGGCGACAACGCGGTCGTGATCGCGATGGCCGCCCGCTCGCTGCCGCCGCAGCAGCAGCGCACCGCCGTCCTGTTCGGCTCCGGCGCCGCCGTGGTGCTGCGGATCATCCTGACAGTGGTCGCGGCCAAGCTGCTGGCCTTGCCGTACTTGCAGATCATCGGCGGCCTGCTGCTGCTGTGGATCGGCACGCAGCTGCTCAGCGGCGAAGAGGAGGGCGATGGCGAAGGCAAGGAATACGGCAGCATGATGGCCGCGGTCCGCACCATCCTGCTGGCCGACCTGGTCATGAGCCTGGACAACGTGATCGCGGTCGCCGCGGCCGCGCAAGGCAGCATGGTGCTGCTGATCCTCGGCCTGGCGATCAGCATCCCGCTGGTGATCTTCGGCAGCACCCTGATGATCAAGCTGATGGAGCGCTTCCCGATCATCGTCATGCTCGGTGCAGCCCTGATCGGCTGGGTGGCCGGCGAAACCATCGTGAGCGACACCATCCTGCGCGATATGCTTACGGCCAATCCGTGGCTGCATTACGCGGCAGCTGCGGCCGGCGCGGTGTTTGTCGTCGCTGTCGGAAAATGGCTGCAGAAGCGATCCCACGCCGCAGCCTGACACGCCGCAGTCCATCCACCTCCTGATCCATGGCGAATCCCGGTACTTCAGTTTCCAACGACCCCGGCGTCCTGAGGTGGGATTTCGCCGCGCTGACCGATCCGGGCCGGGTGCGCGCCAACAACGAGGACACCATCGCCTTCGAACCCTCGCTGGGGCTGGTGCTGCTGGCCGACGGCATGGGCGGCTACAACGGCGGCGAGGTGGCCAGCGGCATGGCGATCGCGCTGCTGCAGGCAAGTTTCGGCCGCTGGCTCGCGCATGCCGGGCCGCAGGCGCATCCGAAGGCGATCAAGCGCGCCCTGCAGGCCGGTACCGACGAGGCCAACGCGGCCATCCTCGAGGCCGGCATCGCGAACGTGCAGCTCCAGGGCATGGGGACCACGCTGGTGCTGGCGGCCTTCGGCTCGCATCGCGCCATCGTCGGGCACATCGGCGATTCGCGCTGCTACCGCCTGCGCGGCGACCAGCTCGAACTGCTGACCCGCGACCATTCGCTGCTCCAGGAGCAACTCGACGCCGGGGCCATCACGCCCGAGCAGGCCGTGATGTCGCCGCACCGCAACCTCGTCACCCGGGCGCTCGGCATCGAGCGCCACGTCGACCTCGAGATGCACGAGCACGGTGTGATGCCGGGCGACCTGTTCCTTCTGTGCTCCGACGGACTGTCCGAAATGGTGTCCAGCGCGCAGATTTTCACGATTTTGTTACAAGATATCGGCTTGCCGGAGAAAGCAACACTTTTGGTTGCAACTGCGAACGACAATGGCGGCCGGGATAACATTTCGGTTGTCCTGGCCCGGGCGGGTGGGACCCAGGCCCCTGGCGCCACTGGATAGAGAAGGTCTTCAAACTGTGCTGCCAGGGCCCTGTGAACAAAACAACGAGATCCAGGAGTCGGCCATGCCGAAATTGATCGTGTCGATCGACGGTGTCGTGATCAAGGACGTCACGCTCGCCAAGGACCGGACCACGCTGGGGCGCCGGCCCTACAACGACATCGTGGTCGACAATCTCGCGATCAGCGGCGAGCATGCCGTGCTGCACATGATCGGCAGCGATGTCTACCTGGAAGACCTCAACAGCACCAACGGCACCTACGTCAACGGCCGCGCCATCAAGAAGCAGGCGCTCGAGCAGAACGACGTCATCGAGGTGGGCAAGTACAAGATCCGCTTTCTGGCCGGCGCCGCCGCGGCGACCGAGAGCCTGCTGCCGGTCCGGCCCGCCCCCCCGCCACCCTCGGGCCCGATTCCGCTCTCGTCAGCGCCCACCGTGCAGTCGCCGCTCGGCGGCGGCACGGCCGGCGCGGCCGTCATGCGGGTGCTCTCGGGCTCGGCCGCGGGGCGCGAGCTGTCGCTGCAGAAAGTCGTCACGACCATCGGCAAACCCGGCCTGGCCGTCGCCGCCGTCACGCGTCGGCTGCACGGCTACGTGGTGGCGCCGATCGACGGCGAGACCCAGCTCAACGGCGAGCCGCTCGGCAGCGAGGCCGTGGCGCTGCAGGACGGCGACGTGCTCGAGCTCGGCGGCACGCGGATGCAGTTCGTCATCAGCTGACCGCGCCCTGAAGCAGCCGCGCCGTCTTCGACCGCGGGTGGCCGGATGAACCTGCTGCGCCGGCACGGCGCGCGCATCGCCATCACGCTGCTGCCCGTGGCGCTGGCCCTGGCGCATGTGCTGGGCGGCTGGCAGCTTCCCTTCGTCGACCGGCTCGACCGCTTCATCTACGACGTGCGGCTGCGGGCCACCCTGCCGGGCACGCTCGACCCGCGGATCGTCATCGTCGACATCGACGACCCGAGCCTGCAGGCGCTCGGCCAATGGCCCTGGGGCCGTGACCAGCTCGCCCGGCTGACGACCGAGATCATGGAGCGGCAGCAGGCGCGGGTGCTGGGCTTCGACGTGCTGTTCGTCGAGCCCGATGCGAGCTCGGGCCTCGAGGCCCTGCGCCAGCTCGCGCAGGGGCCGCTGCGGGAACGGGCCGGGCTGGCCCGGGAGATCGAGCAGCTCGCGCCCTCGCTCGACCGCGACGCCGCCTTCGCGAAGACGCTGGCCGGCCGCCGGGTGGCGCTCGGCTTCTACTTCACCCAGACCCGGGTCCCGCGGACCAAGGGCGCTCTGCCGGCGCCGGTCCTGCCGCCCGGCACCTTCCCCGAGGGCCGCGACTACACGACGCGCTGGAACGGCTTCGTCGGCAGCATCCCCCAGTTGGCCGAGGCTGCGCCGGCCGGCGGCTTTCTCAACGTGGTGCTCGACGGCAGCGTGGACGGCGTGATCCGCGCGGTGCCGCTGATCGCGCGCTACGACGGCGAGA
The DNA here is from genome assembly GCF_056394465.1 of Variovorax sp. 10N432. Taxonomy (NCBI): domain Bacteria; kingdom Pseudomonadati; phylum Pseudomonadota; class Betaproteobacteria; order Burkholderiales; family Comamonadaceae; genus Variovorax; species Variovorax sp. 10N432. The sequence continues at coordinate 75,607 of NZ_JBFTHX010000029.1, read as the reverse complement.
ACGCCCAGCCCGGGTACTACGAATCGCTGGCCCTGGTGGTGTACCGGCTGGCCGTTGGCGACACCGGCCTGGCGCCGGCGTTCGCGCCGGCCGGACCGGGAAGCGCGCCGCCGCCGCTGGAGGCGCTGATTGTGTCGACCGGGGACACGCGGCTGCGCGTTCCGGTCGACGCCAGCGCCAGCGTGCTGGTTCCGTTTCGCGGCGTAGGAGGGCCGCGCGGCGGGTCCTTCCGCCATGTGTCCGCATCCGAGGTGCTCCGCGGCGGCTTGGCCGCGGGAGAGCTGAAGGACAAGATCGTGCTCGTCGGATCGACGGCCCCGGGCTTGCAGGACCTGCGCTCGACACCGGTCGGTGCCGACTTCCCAGGTGTCGAAGTGCACGCCAACATCGTCTCTGGGCTCCTGGATTCGAGGATCCCGGCGGTTCCAGACTACGCGCTGGGCTACGAGCTCGTGATGCTGCTAGCGGCCGGGCTGGCGCTGGCCTTCGGCCTTTCGCTGAGCGCCGCGGCGCGTGCGGTCGGGGTGGCCCTGTCGATCTGCGCGGTGCTGATCGGCGTCAACTCATGGCTCTTCCTGCGCGCCGGGCTGGTGCTGCCCCTGGCGCTGTCGCTGCTGATGGTCGCGCTGTCCTTCGTGCTCAACATGAGCTGGGGCTACTTCATCGAGGGCCGCTCGAGCCGCGGCCTGGCCCGCCTCTTCGGCACCTATGTGCCGCCGGAGCTGGTGGACGAGATGCGCGCCGATCCGGGCCGCTACAGCATGCGGGCCGAAAACCGCGAGCTCACCGTGATGTTCTGCGACATGCGCGGATTCACCGGGATGGCCGAGCAGATGGCGCCGGCCGAGCTTCAGGCCTTCCTGAACATCTTCTTCAGCCGCTTGAGCGAGATCATCAGCGCCCGCCGCGGCACCGTCGACAAGTACATGGGCGACTGCGTGATGGCCTTCTGGGGGGCGCCGGTCGAGACGGCCGATCATGCCGAGCTGGCCGTGCAGGCGGCCATCGAGATGGTCGCCGCGGTGCGGGAGCTGAACGGCGGCCGGCGCCAGTCCGGGCTGCCGGAGGTCCAGGTCGGCATCGGCATCAACACCGGCGTGATGAGCGTCGGCGACATGGGTTCGGCCGTGCGCCGCAGCTACACGGTGGTCGGCGATGCGGTCAACCTGGCATCGCGGATCGAGGGGCTGGGCGTGCACTATGGCGTCGAGATCGTCGCCACCGAGGCCACCCGGCGCGCGGCGCCGGGCTTCGCCTGGCAGGAACTCGACACGGTCCGGGTCCAGGGCAAGGCGCGGAGGGTGCGCATCTTCACGCCCATCGGGCGGTCAGATAGCGTTGGCGCCGACGTCCAAAACGAGCTGCAACAGTGGGATGGAGTGCTTTCCGCCTATCGCCTGCAGGATTGGTTACAAGGACAGGCTATGCTGTCGGCCCTCGTTGCCGCGGATGCCAAAAAAGTCCTTTACCAGCTGTATGCACAACGTTTAGCCTCGATGTCGTTGCAGCCCAATGATCCCGAATGGGACGGCGCAACCCGGTTCGATTCGAAGTAGCGGCCTACGGGCTGGAAAGTCAAAAGGTCTCGCGAAATGCAGGTGCGTGTGTTGGGGTGCTCCGGCGCCATCGCCAAGGACTGCCGCACGACCTCCTTCCTGGTCGATTGCGACCTGCTGGTCGACGCCGGCACGGGCGTGGGCGACCTCACGCTCGACGAGATGTCGAAGATCGACGATGTGTTGCTGACGCATTCGCACCTCGACCATGTCGCCGCCCTGCCTTTGATGATCGATGCCATCGCCAGCCGCCGCACCCGGCCGCTGCGCGTGCATGCGCTGCGCGCCACCATCGAGGCGCTGCGGGCGCATGTATTCAACAACGTCATCTGGCCCGATTTCGCCAGCATTCCGAGCCGCGAGGCGCCATTCGTGACCTTTCATGACCTGGTAATCGGCCAGGAACTTGAACTGGGCACGCGGGCCCTGAAGCACATCGAGGTGCTGCCGGCGGTCCATACGGTGCCGGCCTGCGGATTCGCGGTGCGCTGCGCGCAGGGCGGGCCGCACTGGGTGTTCAGTGGCGACACCGAACGCAACGCGCCCTTCTGGACCCGCGTGAACCAGCTCGACGTCGCGATGCTGGTCATCGAGACCGCCTTCAGCAACCGTGAACAGGCATTGGCCCGGCGCAGCCTGCACCTGTCGCCGGCGACCTTGGCGGACGAACTGGCCCAGATCGCGCCGGGGCGCAGCTATCCGATCTACATCACGCACACCAAGCCGGCCGAGACCGAAGAGATCATGAACCAGATCGACAGCATCGCGCATGGCTCGCGCATGCGCGCCGGCGGCGACGCGGGGTGGGACATTCGGTGGCTGCAAGCGGATGAGGTGCTGCAGACCTAGTTTGCTACTCATGCGTTGCATTTTTTCTCTCAACTGGAATAATGCAACGCATGGATAGCAAAATCGCCACGCCGATCTCTTCGCTGTCCGAGGTCGGCGCCACCGTTCGCAGCGCGCGCCGCCGCAAGAAGCTCTCCCAGACTGCATTGGGCGAGCGCGCCGGCCTGTCGCGCATGCCGGTCTACCGGCTCGAGGCCGGAAAAGACATCTCCCTGGCCTCGCTGCTCGCCATGCTTGCGCCGCTTGGCCTGGCGCTGAGCCTGGAGCCGCGCGAGCCAGGGCCGCTGCGCGCGGCGGACCTGGCGAAGGCCTTCGCGCACCTGCAGGAGCCCGACGAGACGTGACGGCATTGCCCGAAAAACTGCGGGACCTGCAGTTGGCGGTTCATGGCCGGCCGCAGGCCTTGCTCGCCAAGCGGTCGATTTATTCGCTGGTCTATGAAGCGGAGGCGCAGCACCAGGTCGGCCTGGGCCTGCCGATCGCCGACCGCGTGTTCCAGGACGGCGACCTCTTTGCCGCCCTCGACATGAACCTTCCCGAGGGCTATTTGTTCGAGCGCATCCTGGCGCGTTTCGGCAAGTTCCAGGTCACCAAGATGCATCTGCTGGCCCTGATGGGCGCCGGCGCCATCGGCCGCGTGGCCTACCAGCTGCCCGGCGAAGCGCCGCTGGGCGTGGGGGCCGCCGGCCTGGTCTCGCGCGACGACCTGCTCGCCGGCGGGCGCAGCGACGCCTTGTTCGAGGAACTGGTCGACGCCTTCATGGGCCCGGGCACGGGCCTGGCCGGCGTCCAGCCCAAGATCATGGTGCCGGTGGCCGACAAGGCCGTGGTGCCCGGCCCCAACGCCATCGTCAAGGCCGAGGGGCCGCGCTACCCCGGCCTGAGCGCCAACGAGTGGCTGTGCCTGGAAGCCGCGCGCCACGCCGGGCTACCGGTTCCGCGCGCCGATCTTTCGGCCGACGGCAAGCTGCTGGTGCTCGACCGCTTCGACATCCAGCCCGACGGCAGCCGCCTCGGCTTCGAGGACATCGCGGCCGTCATGCAGCTGCGTGTGCGGGAGCGCCTTTCAAGCCGCAAATACATCGGCAGCTATGAAGACGTGGCCGCCGCCCTGCGCCTGGTGTGCAGCGAACCGGCGCCGGCCTTGCACCAGTTCTTCAAGCTGCTGGTGCTGACGGTGCTGCTGCGCAACGGCGACGCCCACCTCAAGAATTTCGCCGTGCTGTACGACGACGACCGGGTCTGGCCCAGCCCGGTGTACGACCAGGTGACCACGGTGCTCTATCCCTACGAGCGGCCGGGCGGGATTGAGACCGTGGACCATACCCTGGCGCTCAAGTGGCGGCGGGGAGGGCGCAGCGGCGACAAGTCGCCGGCCCGGACTTATCCGAACCGGGCGGAACTCGAGGCTTTCGGGCGCGATGTGTGTGGTGTGCATCATCCGGGCGCGGTGATCGAGCACAGTTGTGAGGCGATGAGTGCGGCGCTGGCGGCCGCGCATGTGGCGGTGCCGGGGGAGTTGCTGGGGCGGATGACGGAGGTTTGGGATGGGGCTCGGGCTTGGATGCGGGTGGGGAGTGGGGCGGGGCGGGGGGCGCGGGTATGACGTGGGTTGGCAGGTGGGTGACAAAAATGTCATCCGCCGTCGAAGCGCTGCAACAGTTTTCGTCACATGTTGTAACTAGAACGTGAACAACTGCACGTGAAAAGCGGCGCGCACGGGCGAAATCGGGGGTGGCACGGATGCTGCGGTTACATGTCCGCACCGGGGGCCCGCCTCGGGCTCTACAACTAACTGGAGTGAATGAATGAACCGTCGGAACATCGCACGCAACGTGCAAAAGGGTTTCACCCTGATCGAATTGATGATCGTTGTGGCGATCATCGGTATCTTGGCTGCCGTGGCTCTGCCGGCTTATCAGGACTACACGAAGCGTGCTCGCGTTTCGGAAGGTATTGGCCTGGCTTCGGGCGCAAAGACGTCTGTGGCTGAGTTCTACGCCTCCAAGGGCCATTTCCCGCCGAGCAGTTTGTCGGCGGGCCTGCCGCAAGCTGCCTCGATCAGTGGCAATGCCGTGACCAGCGTCGACGTGGGCGCGGGCGGCACCATCACCGTTAAGTTCAACGACAAGGTCGAGAACAACACGACGCTCATCATGACGCCTTCGTCGAGCATTACGGCTGGCAGTGTTACCTGGAAGTGCACGGGCGGGGACGTCCAGCCAAAGTATCGTCCGTCGGAATGCCGTCCGTAAATTGAACCCTCCTGGGCTTCGAAAAAGGCACTCCGGTGCCTTTTTTTCTTTTCAAACCTGAGGCCGTGCAAAGCGGACCAGATTGACCACTGCGCGCACCGTCCCGTCGACCTTCGGACGTCCTATCGGTTTGTGGGTCCTGCTTTTGGTGGTCATCGCCCTCTGCTACTTGCCGGGGTTGCGTGGCAGTTTCGTGTTCGATGACGAAGTCAACATTTTGCAGAACCCGAACTTGCGCCTTGGTTCGTTCGGTTTCAGCCAAATTCGCGCGGCCGCATTTTCAGGGGATGCCGGCCCGCTGGGTCGCCCCATCGCATTGGTGAGTTTCGCGCTCAACCTGTATGCAACCGGAAACGATCCATTTTTCTTCAAGCTGACCAATCTCCTGATCCACCTCTGCAACACGGTGATCGTGGGGATGTTGGCTCATACGCTATGCCGCCACTTCGACGGTGCCCCAGATGGGGACTCGAAGGATGTCAGCGCGTGGTTGGGGTGGCTCATCGCTGCGCTTTGGGGACTTCATCCCCTGAACCTTACGAGCGTTCTCTATGTCGTCCAACGGATGACTAGCCTGTCGGCGCTGTTCGGATTGCTCGCCTTGGTCGTCTACTCTCGCTGGCGTGCGACTGACGCTGGCCCTGGTGCAGTCGTCCGTCCGTGGCGATCGCTGATCGTTTGCGCTGGAGTGTTGATATTGCTTGTCGCGTCCATGCTCAGCAAGGAGTCAGGCTTGCTGTTCGCGCCGCTATTGCTGTGGATCGAATACTTCGTGTTCGGATTCCGCCTGCGGGGAGTGCCTTTGCGACTGGGGCCGTGGTCCTTGCAGGCCTTGACGACTGTTGTAGTCGTCGTCGTGGCGCTTGGCGTCGCGTTGTTCGTTCTGCCGCGCATGGTTGTTCCTGGCGCATTTGCCAATCGCGATTTCACGCTGACGGAGCGGGTGCTGACGGAATCGAGAGTTTTCTTCTATTACTTGCGACTTGTGGCGCTGCCGCGTAGCTCGGAGCTCTCGCTCTATCACGACGACTTCGAGATTTCGACCGGACTCTTCGAACCGCTCACGACAGCGCTGTCCATCACGGCGCTGGTGGCAATCAGCTCAGCTGTGGTCGTCTGGCGCAAGCGTGCGCCGATTCTATTGTTCGCTTGGGGTTGGTTCTTGATTTCGCACGCACTGGAATCGACAATTTTTTCGCTCGAACTCGTCCATGAACACCGCAACTACTTCGCCACTATCGGAATTTTTGTCGCGCTGGTCTGGGCGTTGAGACGCATACAGACTCGTTGGCGGCGCATTGCGTATGTGCTTTTGGGTTGCTACCTCTTGCTGCTGGCTGGGGTAACTGTCACTCGATCGTTGCAATGGTCGAACAATGTGGACTTAGCGCTCCTTGAGGCGAGCAACCATCCACGCTCGGGACGTGCAAACTATGAACTCGGGCGCAACTACCTTGCGCTGCTTGAGACTACCGGCGAACAACGTTTCGGCTCGCTAGCGGAAGACGCCTTGCGTGATGCAGCCCACAGTTATCTTCCTGGACTTGGACCCTATTTCGGGTTGATCCACCTATCTTATTATCGAAAAAAATTGCCGGATCAAGAGGTCGTCTCAATCCTAGAAAGCAAATTGCGCACCGGACCTTTCTACAACAGCAATATCAGTTTTCTTAACTCGTTCCTCCTGTGTCAGGTCGACGACCGTTGCCATATGTCTGATCGTGAGGCCGTGCAGCTCTTCAAGGCGGCATTGGAAAACCCCCACATTCGACGCGACAAGAAGGCAGAGGTCTACAAGTTTTTGGCTCAGTACTACATAAACCGAATGAACGATTTGGACAAGGGCATCGAGTTCATCGCCGAGGCGGCGTTGACGAGTGACTCTGCCGCGACGCGCATCATGTACGCGCAGGCTCTTGGGCTTCAGGGGCGCTTCGCGGACGCGCATTCGCAACTCGACCGCGCCGTTGCACTCGATACGCTGGCCGTCCAAAGTGCACGAATCGAGCGAGAGCGCTTAGCGTTGCGCAAAGGCGTGGCACCGTGAGCGCCGTGTCGCGTACGATCGAAACCGCCATGAGAACCGTCCCCATCACTACGAAATCCACCATCATCGCGCCAGTGTCATCCGGGCTCCTATGGTCCGGTAGCGAAAATGTTGATCAGGGTACCCGGATCAGTGTGGTGATCCCCGCGCGAAACGAGGCAAGAGGGTTGGCCGAATTGCTGCCGGAATTGAGATCCGTGCTGCCAGATGCCGAAGTCATCGTCTCCGACGATGGTTCCACCGACGAAACCGCTGCCGTTGCGCTGGCCCATGGCGCGCGCGTCGTCGGCCGCCCCTACGGCGCAGGCAATGGGGCGGCGGTCAAGGCGGGGGCGCGTGCCGCCACCCGCGAGTGGATCGTTTTCATGGATGGCGACGGTCAGCACCGCGCCGAAGACGTCGGAAGACTGCTTGCGAGGCTGGGTGAGGGCTACGACATGGTGGTCGGCGCGCGCAGCGCCGGGGGGCAAGCCAGCCGCCACAGAGGACTGGCGAATGCGTTTTACAACCGCTTGGCGACATGGATGGTCGGTCACCCGGTCAAGGATCTCACCTCGGGCTTCCGGGTGGTTCGGCGCAAGCACTTCAAGGAGTTCCTGCACCTGCTACCCAATGGCTTTTCCTATCCGACGACCTGCACGATGGCCTTCTTCCGTGCCGGCTATTCCGTGGCATACGAACCAATCGACGTGCAGCAGCGGATCAAAGGAACTTCGAGCCATGTCAAGGTCGTTCGGGACGGCGTACGCTTCCTGTTGATCATCTTCAAGATCGGCACGCTCTTCTCGCCCGTCAAGCTCTTCGCGCCGATTGCGGTGACGTTTTTTTGTACCGGGCTCGGCTACTACCTCTATACCTTCCTGACACAGCACAGATTCACCAACATGAGCGTGCTGTTGTTCAGCGCCGCCGTGATCATTTTCCTGATCGGGCTCATTTCGGAACAGATCACCGCATTGATGTACGGAAGCACGGGTGAAGCCGAGGATCAATGACACGCACCGCCCGGGACTCTGATCGCTCCATACAAAAGGTTCCTCATGAAGCCACGCATCCTGGCGCTGAGCGGCCGTGGGCGGACCTTTTACGGGACGGCGTTCTGGTCGTTCATCGCCAAGGCAGCAGCAGCAATCTGCCTGCTCTTGTCGATGCCGATGATCATCGGCCGGTATGGCGTCGAGCAGTTCGGGGCCTGGGCGACATTGTGTTCCTTCGTCGCGATCACACCCCTTCTCGATTTCGGACTGGGCAACGCCGCACTGAATCTGATTTCCGATGCACGAGGACGACAAGCCGATCGCGAATGCTCGTTTCTGCTCAGAATGATCGCGATCCGTGCGAGCAGAATCGCCGTGGCGGTGACGATCCCCGTGGTCCTGGCCGTATTCGTCTCGCCTTGGTGGTCCATTCTCGGATTGCCGCGAGAACTGGACGGTCCCGCTCGACAAGCTGTCGCCATCATCGCATTCGCGTTCATTGTCAATATTCCCTTGGCAGTGGGCCTTCGAATGCAGCTAGCACTGGATCAAGCGGCCTCGGCGTTCAGGTGGCAGACCGCAGGGCAACTGGTCTCGCTGTTCGCGATCTTTCTTGTCTGCCAGGGCAGCTCAACCACGTTCCCGATGCTTTGTGCAGCGGCTGTTTTGCCGACGACGCTCTTCTCGGCGATTAGTTGCAGCAAGATGCTGCGCCGACAGATCTGGCTTCTCGTAGGCGAAAACGATCGAAACCTGGTTCATGAAATCGGCGAAAATCTGCAGCGATTGAGCCGCTCGTTCTTCATGTTGCAGATTGCTTCGGTGTTGGCATACGCCAGCGATTTGGCAATCATTTCATCAAGGCTCGGCGCCGCCGACGCGGCTATCTATGCGGCGTCACAAAGAGTTTTTGGAATCATCCCGAGCGCGGCTGCCCAGTTGTGGGCACCGCTCTGGCCGCAATACAGGCGTGCATTGGCCGCCAAGGAGATCAGATGGGCGAAACGTACGTTTCGCCGCTCTATATTTCTAGCTGCGGGTGCAGCATCGGGCCTAGCAGCGTCTGCGTTCATCGCATTTCCATGGATCGTCGCGATACTGGGGCGCGGGCGGATCGATCCATCAGCTATTTTGAATTCCGGGTTCGCGGTATGGGTGGTGCTGGACTGCTTGGGAGGGGCGATTGCCGTTTTGTTGAATGCGGGCGGCATCGTCCGATTCCAATTGGTGCTGTCGGTCGTTTTTGCCGCAGTGAGTTGTGTCTCGAAGATCGTGCTGGCGCCTGCTGTTGGTGTATCCGCAATTCCCTGGATCACGAGTGCTGCGTATTTCTCTTTTGTGCTCGTTCCCATTTTCGTGGCTCGCAAGGGGCTCATGCGTGCAATTTTTAAATAGATTCTGAATGTCATATTCAATTTCGGACAAGCCGGTGGTTCTGTTTGATGGATTTATTTTTGCAAACCACGAATATGGGGGGATCAATCGCTATCTGGTCGAGCTCATTCGACATATAGCCATGGAGGGCCGCATGCATCCGGTTGTGCATGCTCCGTACTATGTGTCGAAATATCTGGACGATCTTCGAAATCATAGCATTTCAATCCGGGGGAGAAGGCTTCCAGTATTCAGAGGCGTCAGTCTGATTGCGAGAAATTTAGGTCGGTTTCAAGGGATCGAAAAGCATTTCGATGTCTTCCATTCAAGTTGGTATCCGCAAAGTCGGCCATGCGAGAAACGAAAAGTCTTCGCGTTCATGGTGCATGACATGATCGCTGAGCTATTTCCGGAAGAGGTCTCCAATGCCAAGAGCCAAGCGCTGGAAAAAAGTTCTGCAGTGAAAATGGCGGACGTGATCTTTGCAAATTCAGAATCCACTAAAGCGGACCTGATAAATATTGCTGGGATTGATTCGAAGAAGATTGTTGTCACGCCTCTTGCAACCTCCATAGTGCCTCATTCTCAAGATTTCGCCCCGTCGGATAGTGATTGCCCATATTTGCTTTACGTGGGAAAACGATCCGGGTACAAAAATTTCTCGGCTTTGTTGAATGCATTTAGACAAAGCAAAGCGATAAACTCCAATTTTCGATTGATATGTTTTGGTGGCGAACCTTTCAGTCCAGAGGAGCAGGCGCAGTTGGTCAGTCTTCCGAAATTTGGAGCCGGAAATGTTGTGCGAATTTCCGGCGACGATGCCCTTCTTGCGAGGATGTATGCAGGCGCGACGGCCTTTGTATGTTCCTCGAAGTATGAAGGCTTCGGAATTCCGTTGCTTGAAGCAATGAAGTGCGGATGTCCAGTTGTGACTACGCGGGGAGGAGCATTGGCGGAAGTGGGCGGGGAGGCGCCTCGCTATGTCGATGGCAACGGCCACGATGCGATAATGGCTGCACTCGAAGCATTGATATTTGATCGATCGGCCTTGAAGGACGCGGCGCAGGCAGGCTTGAAAAGGGCTGACGAATTTTCGTGGAAAAATACAGCAAGATTGACCGTCGATGCCTACCTCGAAAATCTCTAACGCATAACTGTGCGCTGTGGTCGTCGTCAAGTTCAGTATAAAAAATACTTAAAAAGATGTTGAGATTAAAGCATTCAGGTCTCTTCAGCAGCATATTGACATGGGCAACCGAAAATCGAAGCGATTCGGTCGTTGTTGACTTGAGACGAAAAATTGCCAAAAACCTGATGGGAATCGCGCGTCTTCTGAAATATGACCCGCCTTGTCTGATTGAAGTGGCCGGCGTGGCTCAAAAAATGCTGGTGCCGCTCTCGCATCGCATGCCGGAATATCGAGTTCGATTCAGTTGGTACGATAGGTGCTTGACTAGGCTTTCTGAGTTTATTCGTTCGAACTCGATTCGTGTCGGACTCATAGACGTGGGAGCAAACATCGGAGATACCATACTTTCATGTAATCTCATGCCGAGTGAGCGGTGTATCGCAATAGAGCCGCACCCTGATTTCATCCACTATCTGCGCTCGAATGTTTCCCAGTCGCCCAACTGCGAAGTGTGGGAGGTCGGATGCTCGGCCGCCCGAAAAGAGATCACTATTGCGGCCCAAGTGGGCGGCACAGCCAGGCTTGGCGTCGGAACAATCGAGTCGACGCGAAATCACACCGTTAAATTGATGCCGTTGGATGATATCGTTGCCGCTGTCAGGGAGCCAACCGAGTTCAATCTTTTGAAAATCGATACCGATGGGCATGATTTGGAAGTGCTCATCGGAGCTTCAAATTATCTGCAAGCTGTTCGTCCTTGGATTCTTTATGAATGCGACATTCACCTGACTTCGAATGGCCGAATCCGGCACGCTGAAATTCGGAAGAATTTTGAGAAGTGGGGTTACCGCAAAGCCCTGTTCTACAAGAACACTGGAGAATTATTCAAATGTGTTGAAATCAGCGACGAGGTGTGCTGGGTCTCTCTCATCGAAGATTTAGGAACTGGGTCTCCTGCGTACTATGACATTCTTATCTTGAGCACCAATCTCGAAGGTGAAAAATTCGCAGAAGCCGAGCAGCTATTGTTTTCTGTTGGCGATCATGAACGCAGACCATAAATTTGCAGAGGGTGTGCAGAAATCTAATTCCGAGCAGATCTATGTGATTCTCACGGATTTTGACGGATTTGCGCAAACTCGTAGGTGTCTTGACGCCCTTCGGGGTAGCTTTGGGGTTGCCACGCGGATAGTAGTCGTTGATCACGGCACCACAGCGGAAACGCGCAATGGCATTACTACTGAATTTCCTTACGTAACGAGAGTCGAGGCTTCGAGTGAATTGTGGTGGACTGGTGCGATCAATACTGGAATTCAGTTCGCCCTGGAAGCCGGGGCAACTCGGATCGTATTATTGAACAATGATTGCTACGTTCAACCCGATACGTTGTTCCACTTGGTCAAGCTATCCGGCAAGAATCCGGCGGCAATCATTGCCGCAATACAAAGGGATTCGCAATCAAAATCGATCGGTTCGCTCACAATATCATGTAATTTTTTACTCGGATTTCCGACCGTGCTGGGAGTCAAGTCGGCGAACATGATTCAGTTCGAACAGGGGTTGATATCGGCAAATTTGATTCAAGGCGGGCGCGCGGTTTTGATTCCCGTCGAGATATTCCGGACGATTGGATTGTTTGATTCCGTTGTTTTCCCACACTACAGCGCGGACCATGATTTCTATTTGCGCGCACGTGCCGCTGGCGTCCGGCTGTACGTAGGCCTGCACGCAATGGTCGACGTCGACACTACGCGGACGTCGAGCGCTTTCAAGCCGATCCAGATGAGTTGGTCGCAGTTCCGAGAAAGCCTGCGTTCGGTTCGATCCCACCGAAGCATTGGCCATGTCTCCTCGCTTTTCAAGCGATACTATCCAATTCCTCAGTTGTACATGCTGGGTGTCTTTTTATTTGTCAGCAGATATGCGCTGGCATATGCAATTGGTCGCATATTTTCAAAAAATACCAGATGAGCCAATGAAGATACTGGTTGCGACAAAGCGGCACTACACCGGGAAGGATTTGATCGATCAGCGTTATGGTCGGCTCTACGAAATCCCGGAGGCCCTGGCAAGCCAGGGCCATCAAGTCACCGGTATTGCGCTCAGCTACAGGAGTCAACGCGCAGGGCTGCACCAGCCTGGAAAAGTTGCTTGGCATGCGTTGTCCGCCCTTCCATTCGAGCCATACGGGGCCCTGCGGTATCTAAGGCGATTCGGTCAGTTGGTCGATGAGACGCAGCCCGATGTTGTCTGGGCGAGCTCGGATGCATGGCATGCCATCGCCGGGGAGTTCGTGTGCCGGTCCAGAGGCGTGCCGCTGGTGATCGATCTGTATGACAACTATGAGAGTTTCAACCTGACTCGTGTGCCCGGCGTCCGAGCGAAATTCGCGCGTGCATGCAGGGCGGCGGCAGCGTTGACGGTCGTGAGTTCGACCCTGGAGGAATTGGTTGTGGAGAGGTATCGATTCTCGGGGCCCGTGGCGATTGTCGGCAATGCGGTCGATACGGTTTCCTTTTTTCCGCGGGACAAACGGGAGGCTCGAGCGTCCTTGGGGTTGCCTGCCGGAGCCCGGATCATCGGGACCGCCGGGGCCTTAGCCAAGAGTCGTGGCATCGAAGATTTGTTTAGAGCGTTTGAACTCCTGTCCAAACGGCATGGAGACCTGTACCTAGCGCTGGCTGGCCCCAGAGATTCGTCGGTCTCGTTGCCCGCGCACGAGCGGATCCTGGATCTCGGCGTGCTGCCTGCGCCGGATACAGCTTTGTTTTGGTGTGCGCTCGATGCGGCGGTGATCTGCAACAAGGACAGTGACTTTGGTCGCTATTGCTATCCCCAGAAGTTCCAAGAGATCGTGGCTTGTAAGGTTCCCTTTGTCGCAGCCGACGTCGGCGAGTTGGCGCGCATCTGCCGAAACAACCAGTCCTCCCTGTATCGTCCCGGATCAGCGGTTTCGCTCTTCGATCGAATGGAAGAGGCGCTGTCGGTGCCGATGCAGCCCTCAGCTCTGCGAGCCTCCGATTGGAGCGAGCGGGCGACAGTCGTGGAAGCTCTCCTGGAGCGCGTCTGTTCGTCTTCGCGGCGAGTCGCTGCAACGCATAGAGGTTGACAGGCTCTGTGAACCGATCTCATCCGGTCACCGCGAATCAATACGAATGATTGCGCATGCGGGCGCGCGTGGAAACGCCGACCAGCGTTCCAGCCATGCACAGCCATTGGACGAAGTTCGCGAATCGATCTCCTCCACTGAGTAATTGGGCTTGGATCGCCGTCGGGTAGAAATCCATGCTGCCGTTCTGTACCCAATGAGCGACCCGACTCATGTGGTAGGTCATCGAGTCCCACGTATTGAGTGGCGCGCGCGGCCAGCACCGCGGTCAGGATCAAAACGCCAGCCACATGGGTCAACATGATTCGTTCCACCACTTCGGAGCGGCCGACGATCTCGAGACGCCGAAACGCGTCGAGCGCTGCTCTCGCTCCGACCGACCTTCACCGAAAGGAGCACTGCCAGAATCGCTCGCACCGAGGCGACGGACGCGAAATTGAGCAAGTGCACTGCGCCGAGTACTTTGGTGACGGCAACCGTCGCGGCCCCGATGTAGGTGGCAGAAAGCAACAAGGCTTCGCATCGGTCTTTCGAGTTCTGCCTTTCCAGATCGGGACATAGGTGAGTACGAGGCAGAGGGGTAGAAGGAGAATCATTTGTACCGTTCAATTGACCGTGGGGCGCCCCACTTTCCACCTTCGACTCTCGGCGACAGCATCCTGACTGATCGTTGGTCAATTCACGCGACCGGTTCTTCGCCGGGTAGAGTGCACCGGTATGAATTTGGTCTGATCATGGTCCGGCGGTGGTGCTGTTGATCCCGACGTGGGGTGTCATTCTGAATTTGCAGAAGTCGAAGTAGCCTATTCTTGGGCGTCTCCAAGTCTCCGCCAACTCCTTTCCGGCGCGGGCACCAGGAGAAATCGCTGAGCGAATGCCTTGCGAACGTCACGTCAAGATGTACCACAATGCTTGAACCAAGGGCATCATGCAAAGGCGGGACGGCTTCGAGACGAATCAGCGAAAGCTTGACCCCAATCCAAGAGGCGAAAATAGAAATGCAAGAGAAGAACGCGGAGATCGAGAACATTCGAACGTTCTACAACACGGTCTACTACAAGGATGTGAACCGGCACGAGTCCTCGTCGTCGCACTACGAAAGACTTGCTGCGCGTATCGGCATCGCCTCGAACGACCGTGTTCTGGATGTCGCGTGCGGTTTGGGTCTTTGGCTCTCTGTCTGCAGCAAGCATGGGGCCACACCGTCGGGCATCGACCTGTCAGAGCGCGCGATCGGTGCCTGCAGGCAGGCCATGCCCGAGGGCACCTTCTTCGCGCAGCCAGCCGAGAAACTGCCCTTCGAGGACGCGTCCTTCGACGTGGTGACCTGTCTGGGGTCGCTCGAGCATTTCGTCGACCAGGAAGCCGCGATCAAGGAGATGGTCCGCGTCGGAAAGCTGAATGCCAGGTTCGTGATTCTGGTTCCCAATGACGGCTTTCTGACACGTCGCCTGGGCTTCTACGGCGGAACGCATCAGGTCGCCGCGAAGGAAGTGATGCACAGCTTGACCAATTGGGCGGCGCTCTTCGAACGCTGCGGCCTCCTTGTCAAGCTTCGATGGCGCGACCTGCACGTGCTGTCTTGGTCATGGATTTCTTCCCGAGGTTGGCGCCATGTGCCCATTCGCGCCGCGCAAGCGGCCGCCCTCGCGATCTGGCCGCTCGAATGGCAGTATCAGGTCTACCATCTTTGCACTGCCAAGACCCCCAGCTAGGGCACGAGCTTTTCTTCGCTCACCCATGGCGAAGATGCACGGTCTTCGATAGGGACATCCAGCCCGATGGCAGCAGCCAGTTGCCTTCCGATTCGATCCCACGCAAAGCGGCGCGCAAAGGCCTTGGTGTCCTCTGACGACAGCGGATGATCGAGCAGTGCGATGGTCGCCGCGGCGAAGGCCGGGGAGTCTCCCGGTTCAATCAGACGGCCCGACCGATCCTCGGCCACCGCATCCGGCACGCCGCCCACCCGGTAGGCGACGGTGGCGACGCCGCGTGCAGCCGCCTCGATAGCCACCATGCCGAAGCCCTCCGGGTCGTTGGGCCGCAGTTGGACGGGGAAGACGTGCAGGTTCGCGATCCTGTAGACCATCGACAGTTCATCGTCGGTGATCTTGCCGAGGAAGCGGATGTTCACCCCCACGCGCGCCTCGCGCGCGACAGCTTGGATGCTTTCGACGCTCTGGCTTGCCGCGGCCAGGGCGTGAACCGGTGCGTCGCCGACGATGACGAGGGTGCACTGCGGCACGTGCGCGACGATGCCCGGCAGCACGTCCCGCACGAATTCCAGAATGCCTTTTCGCGGCGTCAGTCGGCCCACGGAGATGAGCAGCTTCCCAGGTCCGAGATCGTGCTTGCGCCTGAACTCCGCCAGATCCTGCAGGTCGTCCGGTTCCGAGATGGCGGGCAACTCCACGCCGGGATGGACGATCCGGATCCGGTCGCCCCGAACACCCGCGCGGAGCGCTAGTTCGCGCGTCGCCGAACTGTTGACGATGACCGTGTCCGCCCGCGCGATCAGAGGCAGCCACACGCGCCTGTAGACCGCATGGTCGACCGTCAGGTCGAGCCCGTGTGCATATACAACCGCCCTGGCGCCGCTGAGCTTGGCCACGATCACGGCGATGGGGGCTGTCAGGCCGCTGCCGGCCATGATGATGTCGGGGCGCCAGCGCGGCGCGATCCGCAAACACCTGAAGAAGGCCTGGAGCAGGAACGGCCCCATCTTCACGCTGGTGGCCTCGTCGATCGCAACCCCTTCCGGCGCTAGCGACGCGCTTCCTTTCGGCCCAAGCACACGCACCTGCGCGTAGCGCGAAAGCTCTTGCGCAATGTGCCAATTGAGTCGTTCCATGCCGCCGATCAGCGGCGGTAGATTGCGTGTAACAAGGAGAATCCGCGGTGTACGATTCGCCACTGTCAAAGGTTCATTGCCAGGGTGTTTCATCAGACCGGTAATTCCCAAGGAGTGTTGATTTGAATCAGGCCAATGTGCGTGCTGTAGGCGTGATCGGGTTGGGCTATGTCGGGCTGCCGCTCGCACTGCGCTTCGCCGAAGCAGGCATCCGGGTGTTGGGCTTCGACATCGACGCAGCGAAGGTCCGCGCCATCGGCGAAGGCCGAAGCTACATCAAGCACATTGGCGACGAGGCGGTGCAGCATGGGTGCAGTCTGGGATTCTCAGCGACTTCCGACTTCTCTCGCGCGAGCGAAGTCGATGCGGTGATCATATGTGTCCCGACGCCGCTCAATGCGCATCGCGAGCCCGACATGCGCTTCGTGATCGGCACCACGGAAGCGCTGGTGCCCCATCTTCGGGCCGGTCAGTTGATCTCGCTCGAAAGCACGACGTATCCCGGCACCACGGAAGAAGAACTTCGGCCGCGCATCGAATCGCGAGGCTTCAAGGTCGGCGAGGACATTTTTCTCGTCTTCTCGCCCGAGCGCGAAGACCCGGGCAATCCCCACTTCCGAACCCAGACCATCCCCAAGGTCATCGGTGGCAGCACGCCGGCCTGCCTCGCTGCCGGCGTCGCGCTCTACGGCCGCGTGATCGACAAGGTCGTACCCGTCAGCTCCACGCGAGCCGCGGAAATGACCAAGCTTCTCGAAAACATCCACCGGGCCGTCAACATCGGCTTGGTCAACGAGATGAAGATCATCGCCGATCGCATGGGCATAGACATCTACGAAGTCATCCGTGCAGCGGCAACCAAACCCTTCGGTTTCGTCCCCTACTACCCCGGCCCGGGCCTCGGCGGCCATTGCATCCCGATCGACCCCTTCTACCTGAGCTGGAAGGCGCGGGAGTTCGGCGTCAACACACGCTTCATCGAACTCGCCGGCCAGGTCAACAGCGACATGCCGCTGTGGGTGATCCAGAAGGTGAGCGACGCGCTCAACGAACGCGAACGCGCCGTGAAGGGCAGCCGCATCCTGGTCCTTGGCATCGCCTACAAGAAGAACGTCGACGACATGCGTGAATCGCCAGCCGTCGTGCTCATGGAATTGCTCGAGGCACGCGGCGCGATCGTGGCCTACGCGGACCCGTGGGTGCCCGTGTTCCCGACCATGCGCGAGCATCACTTCGACCTCTCGAGCGTCGAGCTCACGCCCGAGTCCGTGGCTTCGTACGACGTGGTGCTGGTGGCAACGAATCATGATGTGTTCGACTACCCGATGATTCAGGCGAACGCCAAGCTGATCGTCGATACGCGTGGCGTCTACCTGGAGCGGGCGTCCAACGTCGTGCGCGCCTGAGCCCGCTTCATCCGCCAAGTCTCGTCGCTATACTGCGGTCGTCACGTCATAAAAAGGCGTGATCGGGATTGGCGTMCCAAAGCACCGCTGCGACACAAGCCGCAGTCTTACCGCAGAGGGTCTGCGGCTTTGTCGTTCGTGCCACCATTTTCTGGCGGCTCGGACGGGGAGCCGCAAGGCTCGCCGGTTCGCGCAAGCGGTGCCCGGTACGCCAACCTGTTCGAGTCGCCGCCACCAATTGGCGTTGGGGGCGGCGGTCGCAGCAATTCGCACCGCTTGGAGCCCATCATGGCAAAACCCCCTCTCGCACCCGCGCACTCCCCCGCAACCCCCGCCCAAAGCCGCGCCATCGACGTCGCCGACCGTTTGGGCGACCTGAAAGACGTCTACCGCGCCAGTGTCTGCCTCGAACGTTTCATCCGCCCCTTTCACCTGCGCGAGCATGACGAATTCAGCGCCACGCCGGCGGAACTGGGCGCTCTGGTGGCAGCCGTCAATGCGGAGTTCGAGCACCGCATCCAAGCCATCGATGCCGCCTGCGATGCGCTGCAGAAGGTGCTGCGCAAGGCGGCGCGCAAGGCCTTGAAAGCAAAGGCGAAAGCCCAATAGTCGCGCTGCCGCATCTCAATCAATCGCCGGCACTTCCCGCCAGTTCAACAACCTCACCGCGGTCCCTGCTCCCGTCTGCACCCCGACCCGGCGAAGTTCCCCTTGAACGTCGCCCGAAATCAGCCTCACTCGGCTATCGACGCCCAGGAACTTCAAATCGGTGATCGCCGCCGAATTGCTCACATAGGACAGTGTTCCCTCCGGCGTCAACGCTGATTTGCCCGAGCCGAAGTTGACGGCGTAGATCCGGCTCTGCCCCGACGGGCTGCAGGCGTTGCCGGTCGTCAGCAGCGACGAGAACGCCACGATGCCGCTGTAGGCCGTCGGATTCGAGACCGCGCGCCAGGCGACGCTGTTGGTGCTGCCAAGATCGATGTACCAACCGACCTTGTTGGCGAAATCGAGAGCTGTCGCGCTGATCAGGTCATCGACGCTGATACCGGTCAGGTTCGCTCGGGTCAGCGGATAGGACACGCCCGAAGGCAACCCGCTCGAAGTGCCGAAGGCCGTTGCGGTGCCGTCGATGAAGGCATAGAAGGTCTGGCTTCCGCTGGTGTTGATGTCGATCGTGTCCAGCAGCTGTCCGGTCCCGAACATGACATAGCGCTTGCGCGTTTTCGGGTCGATTTCGACCAGCGGCTGCGACGTGATGGGCTGCGCGTTCCCGCCCGTCGCCGCGTCGGCCACCGTCGCCAGCAGCAGCGGCGCCGGGTAGCTGCCGGTCGTCGCCCTGACATCGAAGCGCCACATCTGACCGTTCAGGTCGCCGGCGTAGATCGCATCGGCCGTGCCGTCGGTGAAGTCCTTGATGTAAGCCGTGGCCTGTGCCAGGCCCGGCGCGGCCGTTGCCGTCGCCACCTTTTCGAGCAAGTTGCCGTTGCGCGGGTCGACGAAATAGATGTAGCCGGTGGTGCTGGCGTTGCCGTCGACGTAGCCGGAGGTGAAGACCACCACCCAGCCGTACTTCGGCGTCTTGATCACCAGCGGTGCACCGAAGCTGTAGCCCATGGTGCTGTCGGTGAACTCCCAAAGCACCTTGTCCTTCACGATCGCCTCGGTCGTCATGCCCGCGGGATTGGTCACATCGATGGCATAGAAGCTCTTGCCGCCCTTGCCCAGGCCGCCGATGACCACCGTGCGCCAGTCGGAGTTCGTCGCGTTCGTAGTGGTCTTGACGCCGGCCGCATAGTTGAAGTCGATGTCGAAGGCCAGCGGCGTCGCGTCGACGTAGTAGCGATGCTCGTAGTCGGGGTTGCCAAGTTGGGCCAATCCGTTGACCGTGGGCGTTGCCGGATCGCTGGGGCCGCTGAACAGGGCGCTCGGCACATAGGCGAACTGTTCCTTGCCCGCTTCCGAGCCGCTCAGGGCACCGTTGAAGGCGTGCATCATCCCGTCGTTCGCGCCCACATAGACCATGGTCGGGCGTGTCGCCCAGGTTGTCTTGAAAGTCGCATACCCAGGATTGATCGATTCGGAGTACCGCATCGAGGGCGGAGCTACAGGCGTGACCTTCGCATTCACGATATCGCCGAGTAGCGCGAGGCGCTGCCGGTAGGGGCGCGACGTGGCGGCCGCAGTCTTTTCGTTGCTCCGATCGCCGCGCAGGTAGTTGAGGTAGTTGGCGCTGTCGTCGGTCGCCGCGGGCGTGTCCCACGGCGTGTTCAATGTTGCTTTCAGCCCGGCCGGAAGGCTCCCCGCCCGGAATGGAACACCGAGCCTCGTCGCGCCGTCCCAAGTGGCGATGCGGCGTCCGGTGTCCCATCCGGTGCCGGCCAACTGGGCTTCGTAGGTCGTCGCGCTGCTCCATACTGCGGTCGACGATGGCGTGCCGTCGCTCGCAAAGGTGATGTTGCTGGCCGTCAGCACGCCGCTCCAGCCGTTCGAATCGTATTGCGAGGCATACGATGCCGCGCCCGTGGACGACACCTGGACAGTGGAGAGCGAGAAGGACGTGGTGTAGGCCTTGATGGCGTTCGCGATGCTGGCGAACGCCCGGGTCAGGCCATCGACCATCTGGTCGGGCCGTCCTGCAGTGAAGTAGTTGTCAGGCCGAGCCTGGACGGTGTTCGTTCGCACGTCGGTGAGCGTCTCGCCGCTCGTGGACCACCAGGTCTGGGGAATGTTGCCGACGAAGTTATACGGATCGTAGTCGCCCGGCACCTTGAGGCCGCCGAACTTCGCTGCAAGGTAGAACTGGTTGTTGGCCTGGAATGACTGCTCCAGCACGTCGACCCAGTAGGTCTGGACCGTCTGCTTGCCGATCGTCTTTGCAACCCCGGTGACGTCGGGACGAATGTCGGTGGTGTTCGCGTCGTACGCAAGACCGGCGATATACGCGGAGTTGTTGCGCCCGCTGTAGTCGTTGGTGCTGCCGATGTTGCCCAGTCCCTGGAGCGCCCCGACCTTGTTGGTGGCGGTGACCGCATTCACCGGATCGGTCGCGAATTCGGCGGGCATGGCCGGTTCGCGTGTCCTGTAGTCGGTGTTGCCAGGCACGTTCTTGTCGACGTGGGTGTAGATGTCGCCGATGCCGAGCACGAAGTTGCGCTGGCACGAGTACTGGATCGGATCGTCCCAGTTGGTGACCACCGGAAAGCCATCAAGCATCCGGGTCTTGGCCGCTGTGTCGGTGGTTCCAAGGTTGCTCCACGACGGCACATTGCCCAGGTTCTTGTAGTAGCGAAGCACCGAGTAGTACATCTCGCTGACCGGGTCATAGTCCTTGTAGTTGCCGGGAATCAGCTGCCCGAACTTGTTCAAGTAGTTGATGACGCCGCTGTCCTGGATGGTGATGCCGGTCGCGGTGGTCGTATTGCTCGCATCGGTCGGGTTCGGGTTGCGCACGAACTGGCCGGTGGTCGAACTCCACTCCTTCTGACCATTGTCCGTGTCGGGCAGGCCGGGTTGCGGCTGGTTGGGGCCGACGAATTTCTGGCTCGCGCGCATGACGCCGCCGTCGCGCTGGTCGCTGCTGTCGTTCAGGTAGCCGAAGGCGCTGAACCGCATGCGTTGGGAGTATTTCTGAATCAAGCCTTCAGGCTTGTAGTTGTTTCCGTATTTCTGGCAGTTCGATTCGAGGGTCAGGCCGGCGATCGGCGCGCAGACCTTCACGCGCATCGTGTAGTCGACGGACGTGCTGCCGGTGGTGAAGGTCGAGTAGTCGCTACTCGAGGGTTTTTTCCATTGGAACTGAAGCTGGGCGCCCCCGTTGCCCTGGTAGAACTCCAGTGTGATGTTGAAGCTCTGCCCCGCGGTCATCGCCACGGCTGCACTGGTGTCTGTCGTCGTGCCGTGATCGGTCCAGTTGTTGATCACCTGGACGTTGTTGACCCAAAGGCGCACGCCGTCGTCCGACAGCGTTCGAAAAAAGTAGTTACCGGCCTCTGGTGCGGTGAATGATCCGGTGTAGCGGGCGGAGAAATAGTTGCCGCTGACGCCAGGTGCCGGGCTCGCGCCATTCCAGATGTGGTTGGCGTCGTCGTTGACTACCGTGGCGGTCGCGCCGCCATAGAAGCCTTTGTACTGGCTGCTCGTGCCTTGGTAATACTCGCCCTTGAGGGGACGGCCTCCCGTCAGGGTCTCGCTGGTGACTCGCATCTTGAAGCCCATGTTCTGGGCCTTGATGAGCACCGAGCTGGCCGCCGTCGTGTTGGGCGTGGCGCCTGCTATTTCAGCGGTCGGCAGGTAGCGGTCGTCGAAGAGGCTGCGATTGCCGTGCCAGCCTTGTTCGAGAATGGTGAGGTCGACGTCGTCGACCACGCGCCGACCCCCCGTCATGGCCCAGCGGAATGGATCGATGGTCGTGGTCCCGGCCCAGTTCAGGAAGTTGCCGCTCCAGTAGCCCGAGCACTTGTGCGCTGTCGCCATCGCGACCGGATTGAAGTAGCTCTTGTCGCCGGTGTTGGTGTCGTTGGGCGTGCTGTCGACCACATACGCGTAGCACTTGTTGGGATCGAAATAGCCGAGGAAAGTGGCGGCGCTGGAATAGTTGTCGGTATGGGCCGTGCGCGAGGCCGTCGGCCATTCGACCGACAGCGCCAGCGCCAGGTTGCCAGGCACGTTGGATGTCGCGAACACCGGTTGATTCGCCAGGCTGGCCGCGCCGATGACTCCATGGGCGCCAAGCAGCATGGCTGCCAAGGCGACGGCGCGGGCAGCACCTGCGCAGCTCGATGAGAGTTTTTTCATGATGAGCCTGCTGGCTTTCTTAGAGATCGGGCTTGGTGAACGAAGACTGCAGGAAGACCTGCGTGTTCCGCGGGCCGTCGACCCGGATGGTCAATCGGTAGATCAGGGAGGAAGGTGGCGGCAAATCGTCCTTCGCGCGCTGGCTGCTGCCCCCGAGAACCTGCGTTGTGAGCGGCGCGTAGACGCATCCCTTGGCGCCCAATGACGCCGGCGTCCCGACGTCGTTGCACATGCGGTCGATGAGGTAGCGGATGGTTACGGCGTCGTTGTCGTTGCCGATCTTCTTGCTCGCCTTGGCGTCGTATGCCGTGTTGCTCAGCAGGGCGGTGGGAATGCCCCGGTCGTTGACCGGCAGGGTCGTCGCGCTGTAGTTCTCGGCCTTCATGTCCGCCGTGTCGGCCGATCCGGCCAGGGCGCCGGTCTTGAACAAGGTCATGACCTGTGCCGCGGCCAGTTCGCCGCGATTGACCAGATCCCGCTTGAAAGCGAGGTTGCCGGCACTGAAATACGACGAGTTCATCGAGCGCACGACTGCGACGCCACCGGCCAGCAGCACGACCAGGATGATCAGGCAGAACAGCAGCACGACGCCGCGCTCACGCGGGCGCCGCAGGGCAATGGGTGTCGTCATGTGGTTGGCAGCAACAACACGTTGCGCAAGGGGATGGTGAACTCGACCACGCGATGGCGATAGTTCTGCTCATCGGCGCTGATGGGAATGGTTTTGTGCAGCGATGCTGCGAGGTCGCCGAAGACGGTGATGGCAGCCGGGGCAACCTTGTTTCCGCTGGCGTCGGCCTTTTCCTGCTGGCTGCTTCGCAGGACCAGGGCGATGCGGACCGCCGCGATGCTGCGGGCGGTCAGCGGCGTCGTCATGACGTTGTTGACGTAGTAGGGGTCGGTGGCGGTCGTGGAGGGTG
The DNA here is from genome assembly GCF_056394465.1 of Variovorax sp. 10N432. Taxonomy (NCBI): domain Bacteria; kingdom Pseudomonadati; phylum Pseudomonadota; class Betaproteobacteria; order Burkholderiales; family Comamonadaceae; genus Variovorax; species Variovorax sp. 10N432. Next base: position 52,337 of record NZ_JBFTHX010000029.1, on the reverse strand, counting down.
CCACCCAGCCGGTGAAGGCGCCGGTGGTCGGATTGACCATGCCGTAGAGCGCATTCATGCGCACCACGCCTTCGACGATCGCCTGCGGGGCGTCGCTGCCGTTGCTGTTCAGCAGGTCGTAGCTGAAGAGGGTGCGGTTGTCGCCGATGCCGAACAGCTGGAACTGCATGTCGGTGGCGCCGACGTTGCCGAGCGGCGTGAAGTACGCCGCCCCGCTGTCGGCCATCGTTCCGAGTGCCGCATTGCCGGCCTTGAAATAGGTGCCGCCGAGCAGCAATGCGTCGTTGTTGGCGGTTGCGAGAACGCTGTTCGCGCCGTTCACCTGTTCGAGATAGCAGTCGGTCGTACCGACCTGGCTGATGAGCGCCATGTCGCCGTTGGCCAGGCCGATCGTGTTGTCCAGACGGAACGTGTCGTAGTCGGTATTCATCGAGCGGATGGCGCGCGGTACGGCCCCCGCGGCGCCGTTCCCGCCCATCACTGCGATCACATCGGACGATCCGTCGATGCCTTGCTGCGCGCCGATGAGGACCGGTGCGACCCGCAGATTCGCACTGCCGGCGGCGCCGCCGAGAAAGCCTTGGAATGGCGCCGGAAATGCAGTCGCACGCGGCAGGATGGCCGCATTGGCGCGGCTCACATTCAGCTTGCAGCCGAAGATGCCGAGGTCCCACGACTGCGTGAAACCTGAACCGGCGCTGCGCATCGCGCGATCGAGCAGGTAGGAGCCATAGGCACCCGACTGGCCCATGTCGTTGGTCGACAAAGTCGTGCGCTTCTGGGCCTCGCCGAAGGTGACGGCGCTGGTCACGGCCAGCGTGACGATCAGGCCGATCACGACCGCCACCATCAGTTCGATCAGGGTCATGCCGCGCTGTAGCTGCGGGCCGCGCGCCTCGTGGATGTTCGGCTTCATGGGATGATCACCTTGGTAACGAGTGTGCTGTCCTGTACCACGGTCCGGCTCGGCGCCCGCCAGGTGATGAGGATGTCCGCCGAGTGGTCGACGGCATCGGCCGTGACCGTTCCCACTCCCCCCGGAAGCCCGCCGCCGGTCGCATTCGCCACCTTCAACTGCCAACTGGCGAGGGTGTCCGCCGGCACCGTCAGGGAGTTGTTCAGCCACATGGTGGTCGCGATCTCATTGGCGAGCATCGCGGCGCGGTTGCGGTCTTCCGCGTCGGTCGAATAGCTGATGGCGCGGGCCTGCAGGCCGATCAGGCCCAGGATGCCGAAGGAGAACAGCAGGATGGCGACCAGCACTTCGAGGAGGGCAACGCCGCCCTGGCGGCCGGCTCTTGGGGCTCTTGGGATAGTGGGGCGTGGCATGGTCATGGGCAGCCGTCCGGGTGATCGCTCGACAGGGTCTTGGCCGGGTCGCAGAGGCGCACCTGGCCTCCCAGGGCCACCGTCACGCGCAGCGGCCGATCGACGCCAGCCACCGCGTCGGTGTAGGAGATGTCGTAGGTCTGCATCGGCGGCGTGTTGGTCGGCAAGATGCATTCGCCGGCGTTGGTGCCCGGATCGGAGTTGGCCACCAGCCGCCCGATGGAGTTGAAACAGATCGATTGCGGCCCGGTGATGGTGATGGAGGAATCCAGTTCGGCGATCACGCCCGCCTCGATGAAATCGCTGGTGTCGGTCGTGAGTCGCTTGACCGTCTTCGCCGCCCAATTTTTTCCGCTCGTCTTCGCGGTGTAGGTGCTCGTGGTCGGCTTGTCGTCGGTGAGCGAGAACACGACCTGATAGCTCCTGCGCAGGGCCTCGGCCTGCGCCAGCCGGATGCCATCCTGCAGGGAGTCGCTGGCAGCGCGCAGCCGGCTGTTGCGAATCCAGGTGCTCATCGCCGGCATCGCGAGGCCGAGCAGGACGGCCATCACCACCAACGTGACCATCATCTCGATGATGGTGAAACCCGCGACGCGAGGCGCGGCGCGATGCTTCAACACGTCTGGCCCTTCTTCATGATCCAGGAGGTGGCGCAGGTGTTCCAGCCGGAACCGGCCGGTACCTGCGTGGTGGCGCGCACGTTCGCCTGATCGATCGTGTAGACGAAGCCGGCTGTCGCGCCGCTGCCGGTGGCGGCCAGTGTGTAGGTGGTTGCGGTGGGATCGACGGAGCAGCTGAGGGTGAAGGTGCCCACCTGGCGCTGGGCAGCGTCCACCTGGCAAGGCGTCGTGTACGAGCCCACCGTGATGTACGTCCGGTTGTCCTGAAAGAACCGCTCCATGTTGGCACGCATGGTCGCCAGCCCCGAAGTGGCGTCGACCACCTGCCCGCGTCGGATGTAGTCCGAGTACGCCGGGATCGCGACGGCCGCGAGAATGCCAATAATGGCCACGGTGATCATGAGTTCGATCAACGTGAAGCCACGCAGGTGACGACGGCGCTGGAACGTGTATTGCACTGAGATGCCCTTGATGCGTGTTGACGAACGTGACAAATTGTCACCAAAGCGGCGCTGAACACCCGACCGCTCGTCAGCGTCTTCCCTCCTTCTGTCGCCGCTGAGTCAAAAAGTGTGAGCTTTTTCATAACGAGACGCGGTCGTTTAGCTTAGCAATTCGTGCATTCATCGTAGGTGAGCAATCACTGCGGAATCCATTTCAATTGTGTCGACGTCGCTGATTGCCCTGGTTTTTCTCTTTCCGTTTGCAGCGGGGCCCTCGGTCAGCGTGTGGCAACAACTGGCTGCGTGGATCGGCGTGGCGCTTTTGGCCGTCGTGGGACCGAGGGCGCCGCTGGCGCGGCCGTTGGTCGTCTGGCTCATGGCCGCGGGATCGGCGCTGGTCTTGGGGCACCTGGGTGCAGAAACGCCGGACGGTGGGCCAGTCGTTGCATTGGCGGCGATCGCGATGGCCGCCACTGTCGGCGCAGGTATGTCCCGGTCGCAGTCGCGGAGTTCGCTGCCACTCGGTCTCCTCATCGCCGGCCTCCTCAACGCCGTCCTCGGCCTCCTCCAGTACTACGGCTGCGCCGAGCCCCTGGTCCCCTGGACCACCGCCCCCGAACCGGGCCAGGCCTACGGCAACCTGCGCCAGCGCAACCAGTTCGCCTCGCTGATCAACATGGCGCTGATCGCGGCCCTGTGGCTGTACGCCGTGCACGGTCGCCGGCTCCGCGCCGCCCTGGCACCGGCCGCCCTGCTGCTGCTCGTCGCCGCCGCCGCCGCGACCTCCCGCACCGGCCTGCTTCAACTGCTGCTGATCGCCGGCACCTCCGTCTTTCTGGCCTGGCGCGAGCGCCGGCGCGGTCCTGCGCGGCCACTCCGCCTTCCGCACCCCTTGGTCCTCGTCGCGCTGGTGCTGGCCTATTTCACAGCCTCCTGGCTGCTGCCCCACCTCGCCGGCCCCGAGGTCGAAGGCATGCTGGCCCGCCTGCGCGACGGCGCGCCGGACGCCCACAGCCGGCTCGTGCTCTGGCGCAACGTCATCGACCTGATCGCCGTGCATCCCTGGGCCGGCTGGGGCTGGGGCGAGCTGAAGTTCGCCCACTACAGCACGCTCTATGCCGGTCCGCGCTTCGTCGAGATCCTCGACAACGCCCACAACCTGCCGCTGCACCTCGCGGTCGAGCTCGGCATTCCGGCCGCCCTGCTGGTCTGCGGCGGCTTCGGCTGGCTGGTGTGGTCCGCCCGTCCGTGGCGCGAGGCCGACCCGGCCCGGCTGATGGCCTGGGGCCTGCTGGCCGTCATCGTCCTGCACAGCCTGCTCGAATACCCGCTGTGGTTCGGGCCGTTCCAGCTCGTCTTCGGGCTGTGCCTGGGCTTCCTCTGGCCGGCACCGGCAGCGGCCGCGGCGCCCCCGCGATCGCCCCGGGTCCTGCCGCTGGCGGCGCGTGCCGCCCCGATGGCCTGCGCGCTGGCCCTGATGGCCGTGGTCTGCTACGCCTCCTGGGACTACACCCGAATCAGCCAGGTCTATCTGGCGCGCGGCCAGCGGCTGCCGGCGTACCGCGACCACCCGCTCGACCAGGCGCAGCGCTCGCTGCTCTTCGAGGCACCGGTCGCCTTCGCCCGGTTGACGCTGACGCCGGTCGACCTCGCCAACGCGGCCGAGATGCATGCGCTGGCGCAGCGCGTGCTGCACTACTCGCCCGAGCCATCGGTGATCGTCAAGCTGATCGACAGCGCCGTGCTGCTGGGCGAGGCGGACGAGGCGGCCGCCCAGGCCGCGCGCTTCAAGGCGGCCTTCCCGCACGAATACAGCCGCTGGCTCGCCGGCCTGCCACTGGCCGACGACGCGGCCGAACAGCCTCAGTCCGCCACGTAGCTCCCAGACGTGCCCCCGTGCTTCTCCAGCACGTGCACGTCGTTGATGCGCATCCCGCGGTCGACCGCCTTGCACATGTCATAAATGGTCAGCAGCGCCACCTGCACGGCGGTCAGCGCCTCCATCTCGACGCCGGTCGGCCCCACGGTCTCGACGGTCGCGGTGCAGGCCACCTGCGGCGCGCCGCCATCGGCCAACGCAAAGGCCACCGCCACGCGGGTCAGCGCCAGCGGATGGCACAGCGGGATCAGGTCGCTGGTCTTCTTGGCGGCCTGGATGCCGGCGATGCGCGCGATGCCGAGCACGTCGCCCTTCTTGGCGGTGCCCGATTCGATCAGCGCCAGGGTCGACGGCATCATCTCGATGCGGCCGGTCGCCACGGCCACGCGGTGGGTCGCGGGCTTGGCCGCCACGTCGACCATGTGCGCCTGGCCCTGGTCGTCGAAATGGGTGAGAGAACTCATTGTGTGAACGTTCCGCTGAGTGCAGCATCATACGAGCCCGAGCCATGGACGAGGAATGCCACGCTTGACTCCCACCGACCCATCCCTTCCCCCCGCGGCGCGGCGCGCCAGACGCCTCCTGCGCGGCCTGTGCGCCGGCCTCCTGATGGCCGCCCAGGTCGCGCTGCCGCTGCGCGCCCAGGCCCAGCTGCCCGGCATGGGCGATGGCGGCGAGATGACCGCCGCCGCCGAACGCCACCTGGGCGACCAGATCGCCCGCGAGCTCTACCGCGACCCGGACTACCTCGACGACCCGGTGCTGGTCGAGTACGTGCAGGACATCTGGCAGCGCCTGCTGGCGGCGGCGCGCGTGCGCGGCGAGCTCACGCCCGAACTCGACGAGCGCTTCGCCTGGACCATCCTTTTGGGCCGCGACCGCACCATCAACGCCTTCGCGCTGCCGGGCGGCTACCTCGGGCTCAATCTGGGGCTGCTGGCTGTGGTCGGCAGCCGGGACGAGCTGGCCACCGTGCTCGGCCACGAGCTGTCGCACGTCACGCAGCGCCACATCGCGCGCGTCATGGCCAAGCAGAGCCAGCAGCTGCCGTTGATGCTGGCGGCCATGGTTCTCGGGGTGATCGCGGCCAGCAAGAGCCGAAGCGGCGATGCCGGCCAGGCCATGATCATGGGCAGCCAGGCGGCCTTTATGCAGAACCAGCTGAGCTTCTCGCGCGACATGGAGCGCGAGGCCGATCGGGTCGGCTTCGGCGTCATGACCCAGGCCGGCTATGCGCCGCAGGGCGCGGCGGCGATGTTCGAGAAGCTGCAATACGCCGCCCGGCTCAACGACAACGGCTCCTACCCCTACCTGCGCAGCCACCCGCTCAACAGCGAGCGGATCGCCGACATGCAGGGCCGGTTCCAGTTCAAGCCCGGCAACGCGGCCGCACTGCCGCTGCTGATGGACCACGCCATGATCTCCGCCCGCGCCCGGGTGTTCACGCGCCCCGGCGTCGACGTGCTGCGGCAATGGGTCGATGCGGCCGGGGCCGGCGAGTTCGCGCGCAGTTCGCCGGCGCAGCAGGCCGGCACGCTCTACGCGGCCGCGCTGTCGGCCAGTGAACTGCGCGACTTCAAGGCGGCCCGCTCCCTGGTCCAGCGGCTGGTCGCGCGCACCGCCGGCGATGCGCCTTCGGCGCGGCTGGCGCGCCTGCTCTCGGCCGAGATCGAACTTGCAGCGGGCGCGCCGCAGGCGGCCGCGGCGCTGCTCGATCCGAAGGCCAAGGACCGCCCCGAAATGCTGCTCGCGGCGCAGGTCGCAGTCGCCACCCACGCCCCGGCGCCGATGATCCCGCCGCTGCGCGACTGGGTTGCGACCCATCCGCGCGACGCCACGGCCTGGCGCATGCTGGCCAACCTGTACGGCGCCAACAACGAGCCGGTCAGCGCGATCCGCGCCGACGCCGAGTCCAACGTCGCCACGCTCGACCTGGCGGCCGCGCGCGATCGATTCAAGGCGGCGCAGGACCTGGTGCGCAAGCCCGGCTCGGTGCCGATCGACCACTACGAGGCGTCGATCATCGACACCCGCGCCCGCGCGGTGGACGCGCTCCTCAGGGAGCAGGCCGCCGAGGAAAAGCGGCCACCCAGGTAGCGGCCGCGCAGCGCGCGGGCCTCAGGCCTGCTTCGAGAACAGTCCGCCGAGCGCGGACTCGATCACCACGCCGAGCAGCGAATAGATCAGCGAGCCGACCAGCGCAGCAAAGAAGCTGTTGACATGGAAGCCCGACAGCAGGCCCGACGCCGCCCAGAAAAGCAGGGCGTTGATGACGAACAGGAACAGGCCCAGCGTGACGATCGTGACCGGCAAGGTCAGCACCACCAGCACCGGCCGCACGAACATGTTGAGCAGCCCGATCACGGCCGCCGCCAGCAGCGCCGAGGTATAGGTGCTGACCTGGACCCCGCTGTAGAGATAGGCCACCGCCAGCAGCGCCAGCGCGCTCAGCAGCCACTTGATGAGAAGTCGCATCAGGTGCGCGGCGGTCCAGGCTACTCGGAGAGTTCGTTGGCCAGCACCAGCAGCGCGCCCATGCCCACCATCGCGCCGGGCAGCGCCCAGCCCGAGTGGCCGGCCGGCGCGACATCGGGCGCCACGGGCTCGAGGTCGACGCCGATCTTCGGTCGCCGGGCGTCGACCACCCGCGCCGCGCCGTGCTCCAGCTTCAGGCGCTGGGTCAGCTCGGGGAGCGGCCCCTTGGCCAGCACCGGCATCACCGGCGCGCCGCCGTGCGTGAGCACGGGCAGCAGCTGCTCCTGGACCTTGGCGAACCACTTGGCACGCCAGTTCTCGCGGGCACTGTGGCTCACCCACTTGCTGATGCGGCGGGTCATGCGCGGGGCACACGCCACGAGCACCCATGCGCTCACCTCGGCGCCGCCGGCCGCGGCGGGAGGCCGGGCGAGGAATTCGCGCGCGTAGGCCGCGTCGTCCACGTACAGAATGACCTTTTCCATGGTTGCTCCTTCTTGGGTTGGTTGGAGTGGGAGAGACATCGACGGAAGAAATCGCTTCAGGCGGCGACCGTTTCGGCCGGCTTCGGGCGCCGCGAGGCCACCCACTTGCCGATCACCAGCACCAGCAGCGCACCCATGACGCCGGCCGCGTAGCGCACCACGTCGCTCTGCGGCAGCTTGGGCACCCAGGTCCAGGCGGCCGGATTGGCCACCGACGGATCGGACACCGCCATGGTGCCGGCGATCCAGCCGAGCAGCATGCCGCCCAGGGTGATGATCAGCGGGAAGCGGTCCATCAGCTTGATGACCAGCTGGCTGCCCCAGACGATGATCGGGATGCTCACGAGCAGGCCGAAGACGACCAGCGGCATCTGGTGGCCTTCGCCGGCGCCCTGCGCGGCGCCAGCGATCGCGATCACGTTGTCGACGCTCATCACGAGGTCGGCCACGATCACGGTCTTGACCGCGGCCCAGAGCTTGTCGCTGGCCGCGATGTTGCCGTGGGCGTCGTCATGCTCGGGCGCCAGCAGCTTGACGCCGATCCACAGCAGCAGGATGGCGCCGGCCAGCTTCAGGAACGGAATCGCCAGCAGCGTGAGCGCGAAGAAGATCAGGACCACGCGCAGCACGATGGCGCCCGCGGTGCCCCACAGGATGCCCTTGGTGCGCTGGGCCGGCGGCAGTTTGCGGCAGGCCAGTGCGATCACGACCGCGTTGTCGCCACCCAGCAGGATGTCGATCATGATGATCTGGCCGACCGCGACCCAGAATTCTGGGGTTAGAAATTGCTCCATGAAGTCCTCTCTGATTTCGTTTCACTTCCGCTCGCGTGGATCGGTGGAGGCGTTGACTTGAGAGAACGGAGTTCCGGGAAATGCAACGCTTCGATCAAAACCGCGAGGGCTTGTATCGAAGGTCTTGCATGACAGCACGCGGCTGCCCGACAGGCCGGAAGTTTTTTGCTTCGTATTGACGACCTGGCGAACCCACTCCCTCGGGAGCAAGTGGGAGCTACTCCCCTTCGTGGCCGGAATTAGAGCATCGAGGGCGGGGTGTTGCAACCGGACTCGTCCGAGTCCTTAAAGCGAAAGAGCCTGGATGCCCCGTGAATCTGGAAGTTGATGCTATTGATTTGATAGCATTCAATTCCTTCAACGAGTGCGGGCCATTGCCCGGACTATGATTCGCGCTCGCTTTTTTTCGTCTGTCCATGGCCGCCATTCACATCACCGACATCGAGGCCGCCATCAACTACTGGCGCGAGAGAAAACCCTCGCCCGACGGCATCACGCTGGCGCCCGAACTGCGCGCGCTGGCCGAGGTCTACGCGCTGATGGTGTTCCACCACGAGGACGAGGTCGACGAGGTCGGCTTTCCCGCCAAGGCCTGGGCCGCCTGGCTCGCCTGGTACCAGACCACGCCCGACACGCCCTGCATCGCGATCTGCTCCACCAGCCAGGGCGACGACCAGTGCAAGGGCTGCGGGCGCAGCTTCGACGAGGTCCAGCACTGGCCCGCGATGACACCGGCCGAGAAGCGCTCGACCTGGCGCCGCATCACGATGCAGGACACCGCCTGGCGCTTCAACAAGTACGCCGAGCGCGCCCGGGAGGCCAGCCAGGTCCGGGCCGACGAGGCGCCGCCGCCCGATCCCGCGGGCTGAACAGACGCCATGCGCCGCCTCGCCCAAGCCCCCAACCTGGCGCTCGCCACGCTGTGGGTGCAGATGCTGCGCGACGATGGCGTCGACGCCTCGGTGCAGCGCGAGTATCTGGGCGCTGCCGCCGGGCAGTTGCCGCCTGATCAGTGCCTGCCGGAAATATGGATCGAGGACGACGCCCAGTTCGAGCTCGCCGAGCGGCTGCTGCATGCGCTCAGGCACCGTCCGCAGCGCCGCTGGGAGTGCCGCTGCGGCGAACTGGTCGAGGGCGGCTTCGACCAGTGCTGGCGCTGCGGCGCCCCGATGCCCTAGGCTGAGCGCGCCCTGCTAGCGCAGCCTCACGGGCTCGATGTCGATGCTGCGGCTGCCGTCGCCCAGCATCAGCGTGCCTTCCTGGATCGTTGCCTGCAGCTGCATCGAGCGCTGCGCCAGCGCCGCCAGCGACTGCGAAGCCGCCGTCGGCACCCGGAACACCTGCAGGTTCTGCGGCCGGGTCAGCTTGTTCTCGATGCCGCGCCACCAGATCTCGGCCGCGTGGTTGAAGCAGTAGACGATCACCGAATCGGCCTTGCCGCAGGCCTTGATGACCGGCTTGTCCTCGGGCTGGCCGACCTCGATCCAGAGCTTCACCTGGCCGGTGAAATCGCGCAGCCAGACATCGGGCTCGTCGGGATTCGACAGGCCGGCGCCGAAGGCCAGCGTGCCGTCGCCGTTGCAGACGTCCTGCAACTGGTGGGCATTGAGCGCCAGCGCGACCAGCCGGATCATCATCCGCTCGTCGGTCTCGCTGGGGTGGCGCGCCAGGGTCAGCGCGTGGTCGGCGTAGTAGTTGTGGTCGATGTCGGCGACCGCGAGACTGGCCTTGAAGATGGTGGATTTGAGTGCCATCAGATTCGCCGCCGGGCCGCCCCAAGGCGAATCAGCCCCCTCGGGGGGCAGCGAGGACACGAAGTGCCGAGCGTGGGGGCCTTCATGCCCGCCGGGCCAGTTCGGCTGCTTTTCCGATGTAGCTCGCCGGGGTCATCGCAAGCAAGCGGTCCTTCTCTTCCTGCGGAATCTCCAGCGAGCGGATCAGCCCGTGCAGCGCCTCGGCCGTCACCGTCTTGCCGCGCGTGACTTCCTTGAGCTGCTCGTAGGCGCCCTGCACGCCGAAGCGGCGCATCACGGTCTGGATCGGCTCCGCCAGCACTTCCCACGAGCGGTCGAGGTCCTGGGCCAGCGCCTCCTCGTTGAGCTCGAGCTTGCCCAGCCCGGTCGCCAGGCTGGCATAGGCCAGGGTGGCGTAGCCGAAGGCGACGCCGATGTTGCGCAGCACCGTGCTGTCGGTCAGGTCGCGCTGCCAGCGGCTGATCGGCAGCTTCTCGCTCAGGTGGCGCAGCACCGCGTTGGCCAGTCCCAGGTTGCCCTCGGCGTTCTCGAAATCGATCGGGTTGACCTTGTGCGGCATCGTCGAGGAGCCGATCTCGCCCGGCTTCAGCCGCTGCTTGAAATAGCCCAGGCTGACGTAGCCCCAGATGTCGCGCGAGAAGTCGACCAGGATGGTGTTGGCGCGCGCCACGGCGTCGAACAGCTCGGCCATGTAGTCGTGCGGCTCGATCTGGATGCTGTAGGGCTGGAAGCTCAGGCCCAGGCCGAGCGGCGCGGGCGTCTCGACCACCTTGCGGCTGAAGGCTTCCCAGTCGAAATCGGGCCAGGCGGCCATGTGGGCGTTGTAGTTGCCGACCGCGCCGTTCATCTTGCCCAGCAGCTGCACGCCGGCGATCTGCGCGCGTGCCTTGGCGAGGCGCACCGCGACGTTCGCGAGTTCCTTGCCGACCGTGGTCGGGCTCGCGGTCTGGCCGTGGGTGCGCGACAGCATCGACACGCCGGCGAACTTGCCGGCCATATCGCGCAGGGTGGCGATCAGGCCGTCGATGGCCGGGAGCATGACCTTTTCGCGCGCGGCCTGGATCTGGAGCGCGTGGCTGGTGTTGTTGATGTCCTCGCTGGTGCAGGCGAAATGGACGAACTCGGAGGCCGCCAGCAGTTCCGGGCGGGCCTCGAACTTGGACTTGATCCAGTACTCGACCGCTTTCACGTCGTGGTTGGTGGTCTTTTCGATCTGCTTGATCGCGACCGCGTCGGCTTCCGAGAAGTTGGACACCAGGCCGAGCAGGTACTTTCGGGCGCCGCCCGTGAGGGGCTTGAATTCGGCGAAGCCGCAGTCCGAGAGGGCGATGAACCAGGCCACCTCGACCTGCACGCGCCGGTGCATGTAGCCCTGTTCGCTCATCAGCGGACGCAGCGCCGAGAGCTTGGCCGCATAGCGGCCGTCGAGGGGGGAAAGGGCGGAGACGGTGGAGAAACTCATGGGCCAATTTTAGGTTGCGGCACGCCCGAAGCAATTTCGCCGGGCTTCGCCCAGCATTCCGTGACGCGCATTCCCCTAGAATCAAAGCGCTACAACGATGACCCAGATGGGGGAGTGCCTGCATGAAACTGATCGGATCCGCTGCCAGCCCGTACGTGCGCAAGGTGCGCGTGGTCATGGCCGAGAAGCGGCTCGATTACCAGTTCGTGATCGAAGACGTCTGGTCTGCCGATACCACGATTTCCAGTTCCAACCCGCTCGGCAAGGTGCCCTGCCTGATCATGGACGGCAGCGAGGCGATGTTCGATTCGCGGGTGATCGTCGAGTACCTCGACACCCTGTCGCCGGTCGGCAAGCTGATCCCGCAGCAAAGCCGCGAGCGCGCCGAGGTCAAGACCTGGGAGGCGCTGGCCGATGGCGTGATGGACGCCGGATTGCTGCTGCGCATGGAGGCCACCTGGGTGCACCGCGCCGACAGCGAGCGCAGCCAGGCCTGGATGGACCGCCAGCGCGGCAAGATCAACAACGGCATCGCCGCCATGGCCAAGGGCCTGGCCGACAAGCCCTTCTGCAGCGGCATCCACCTGAGCCTGTCCGACATCGCCGTCGGCTGCGTCCTGGGCTGGCTCGACTACCGCTTCCCCGAGATCGACTGGCGCGCCGACCACGCCAACCTGGTGAAGCTGTTCGACAAGCTCATGCTGCGCCCCAGCTTCGCCGACACCAAACCCTGACCAGCCCGAGCGGCTCCAATGAAAAAGCCCCGCACGCGGGGCTTTTTCATTGTCGAGGCCGGCGCAGCCAGGCCCGTTGGTGAGACACCGCGGAACTGGCTTTGCCAGGCCGCTGGTGTCGCCCCCGGCAGGGGGTGGGCGTCCGGACACGCAGTGCCGGACAACCTGGGGGCGAGATAAAGATGTTACGAGGCGCCCCGACGCGAAGGAGGGAGGGAGGGAGGAGGAGAAGAATCGCCTCGGGATTTCAACCTGGCGGCAAGCGCCCGGAAGACCTCGCAACATAAAAACCGACCGGACTTTCGTGCCCGGAAACGGTATGAGCGTGGACCGGCGAGCCGGTTCCCTGGCGATACGTAAGCGTTTGTGACTAGTTGGAAGTTGTTGCCGGTTGTGAAGTCACCGACGCCAGCGGCGCCGCGCCCAACTGCTTTTCGATCTCCCGCACGAACGCGCGGTCGTCAGGTGCCGTCATGCTGGAGTAGGCGTCCACCACCTTGCCGTCGCGGCCGATCAGGTATTTGTAGAAATTCCATTTCGGCGTCGTGCCGGAGAGCTGCGCCAGCTGCTTGAAAAGCGGGCTGGCATCGGGACCCCGCACCGATGATTTCGCGAACATCGGAAATTTGACGCCGAAGGTGCTTTCGCAGAAGTCGGCGATTTCCTTGTTCGAGCCGGCCTCCTGGGCGAAATCGTTCGACGGGAAGCCCAGCACGACGAGCCCCCGCGACCGGTATTTGCTGTCGAGGGCTTCCAGCCCCTTGTACTGGGGCGTGAAGCCGCAAAAACTCGCGGTATTGACCACCAGCACGACCTTGCCCGCGTACTGGCACAGGGCCTGCGGCTTTTCGTCCTGGAGCCGCGGAAAAGTGTGCTGAAGGATCGCAGGACAGCCGGCCGCGGCGCCCTGCGCGGCGGCGCCGGTCGGCAGCAGACCGGCAGCCAGCACGATGGCTGGGAAAAATGGCACTAACAGACCGAGGGGTATTCGCATGGCGGTGTTCCCGAGTGAAAAGCAGCGCGAATGGGCAAGTTTGCGGCGCGCGGACCTACATCATCGCGCGCTTGTCACAGGCGCGATAAGCCTGCCGACTAAAATCCGTCGGCTTAAGAAAGACATTGATGCTTTATCCGGAACTCTTCAGACAACTCGAATCTGTCCGCTGGGACATGGACAAGGATATTCCTTGGCAGTCTTTCGACGCAAGCCGGCTCACCGAGGAGCAGGCGCAGACCATCAAGATGAACGCGATCACCGAGTGGGCGGCGCTGCCGGCCACCGAGATGTTCCTGCGCGACAACCGGCATGACAGCGACTTTTCGGCCTTCATGTCGATCTGGTTCTTCGAGGAGCAGAAGCACTCGCTGGTGCTGATGGAATACCTCAAGCGCTTCAGCCCCCAGCATGCGCCGACCGAGCAGGAACTGCACGACGTGCGCTTCGATTTCGATCCGGCGCCGCCGCTCGAGACCCTGATGCTGCATTTCTGCGGCGAGATCCGCCTGAACCACTGGTATCGCCGTGCCGCCGAGTGGCACACCGAGCCGGTCATCAAGCACATCTACACCACGCTGAGCCAGGACGAGGCGCGCCACGGCGGCGCCTACCTGCGCTACATGAAGCGGGCCATGGAAAAGTTCGGCGACGAGGCCCGTTCGGCCTTCACCAAGGTCGGCGTGCTGATGGCCAGCGCCCGCCGCACGGCGCAGGCGCTGCATCCGACCAACCTGCACGTCAACAAGGCGCTGTTCCCGAACGACACGATCCAGAGCCGGGTGCCCGATCCCGACTGGCTCGAGCACTGGCTCGACAAGCAGATCAAGTTCGATTCGGTCTGGGAGAACAAGGTCGGCGAGCGGATCCTGCACAACCTGAGCCTGCTGATGAACCGCAGCTTCAAGACGGTCCAGGAACTGAACCGCTACCGCAAGGAGCTCGCGGCCACCCTCGGCCCCAGGCCCGAATACCAGGGCGCCTGAACCCGGAACAGGGTCTCAGCGGCGCTCGACGATCACCGGCGCCAGCTGCAGGCCGTTGCGGACTTGTTCGGCCGCGTCGCGGGCCGTGTCCCGCGAGGCATAGGGGCCTGACTGCAGGCGGTGCGTACCGTTCTCGCTGAACACATTGAGGGTGCTCGCCAGCGGCGGCATCTCGCGTGCCACCTGCTGCTGAAAACGCTGGGCGCCTTCGCGCTGGCTGAAGGCGCCGAGCTGGACCCAGAAACCGGGCCCGGCGGCCGCCGTACGCGGAGCCGGCGTGGCCGGCTGGGCGGGTGCCGCGGCCAGCGGGGTCATCGGCGGCAGCGCCGCGACTTCCATGGCGTCGTAGCGCGAGGTGGCGACCACCGGTGCAGTCAGCGCCGCGGGCACCGCGACACCGTCCGCGGCGGCCACGGCGGCGATCGGCGCGGCCTGCTGGGCCAGCACCGGGGCATCGCCGCGGCGCCAGGCACCGGTACGGATGTCCTCGTTGGTGAGGCGCTCGATCTCCACCGGCGCGACGCCGCGCAGCAGGTCGAGCTTGAGGGCCGCTGTGTAGCTCAGGTCGATGACCCGGTCGTCGTGGAAGGGGCCGCGGTCGTTCACGCGGACGATCACTTCGCGGCCGTTGGCCGGGTTGCGCACCCTTGCGTAGCTCGGCAGCGGCAAGGTCTTGTGGGCCGCCGTCATCGCGTACATGTCGTACGGCTCGCCGCTGGCGGTCGATTGGGCGTGGAACTTGCGCCCGTACCACGAGGCCAAGCCGGTTTCGCGGAAGGGCCGGTCGTCGGTGATCGGCACATAGGAGCGGCCGAGCACCGTGTAGGGCTTGCTGGTGCCGCCGCTGCCGCGGATCGGTTCGACCCGGGGTTCGGCATCCGGGACCTGGCCCAGGCCCGAAGGCGGATTGGCATCTGCACCGTCGCGGCCGCCGCGCGGCCCGCTGGCGCAGCCCGCGAGCAGCACCAGCGTCGCCGCCGCGAGCCACGCTGAAGCGTGCCGCTGGCTAGCCAAAGACCGCCTTCCAGAGCGCCAGCATGGCCTCGCGTTCGGCCACCAGGGTGCTCATCGGCACCTGGGTCGGCTCCTCGTTGAGGCGGGCCCGGTGCTGCACCCGGCGCAGTTCCCGGTAGGCCGCGGCGGCGGCCTCGCCCACGCCTGCGGGCAGCAGCTTGGCCGCTTCGGCACGCTGGAGCAGCGCGATGTTGCCGACATTGGGCACCAGCTCGGGATGCGCCTTGGCCTCGGACAGCACCAGGAACTGCACCGCGAACTCGGCATCGACCATGCCGCCGGCGCTGTGCTTGACGTCGAAGAGATCGGGCTTGACCGGCCGCGCGGCGCTTACCTTGGCGCGCATCGCGACGATCTCGGCCTTGAGGGCCTCGCGGTCGCGCGGTGCCGTGATCACGGCTTCGCGGATGCGGTCGAAACGCTCAACGTGAGCCGGCTCGCCCAGCACGCAGCGCGCCCGCGTCATGGCCTGGTGCTCCCAGGTCCAGGCGGTGTTGCTGCCGCGGCCCAGCTGGTACTTCTCGTAGGCATCGAAGCTGGTGGTCAGCAGGCCTGAATTGCCATTGGGGCGCAGCGCGGTGTCGATCTCGAACAAGTCGCCCTCGCGGGTCTTGACCGTGAGCCAGTTGATCAGCTTGCGGACGTAGGCGGCATAGACTTCGCCGGCACGCTCGTCCTCGTCGTCGTAGACGAAGACGATGTCGAGGTCGCTGCCGTAGCCGAGCTCCTTGCCGCCGAGCTTGCCGTAGCCGATGATCGCGAAGCGCGGCTGGTCGCGGTGCGGATTGCGCACCTGGGGCCAGCACCAGCGCGCGGTCACGCGCAGCACCGCGTCGGCCAGGGCGCTCAGGTCGTCAGCCACCTGCTCGACCGTGATGCGGCCATCGAGGTCGCGCGCCAGCGTACGGAACAGCTCCGCGTGGTGGGCGTGGCGCAGCAGGTTCAGCAGCCGCTCCTCGTCGGCCTCGCCGGTCTGCGTCAGCGAGCGGTGGCGGTCTTCGAGCTCGCGCTCGAAGTCGGCGGCGACGAAGCGCCCTGACAGCATGGCGCTGCTGGCCAGTTCGTCGATCACGCCGGGGTGCTTCAGCAGGTAGCTCGCGGGCCATTTGGCCGAGCCGAGCAGGCGCAGCAGGCGCTCTTGCACCGCGGGCCGCTCGACCAGCAGCGCGATGTAGCTGTCGCGGCGCAGCAGCGGCTCGATCCAGTCGGCCCAGCGCAGCGCGGCATCGACGTGGCGGCTGATCTGGCCCTGGGCATTGCTGTCGGGCTCGCGCAGCCACAGTGCGGTGCGCTGCACCAGCTGGCGCAGGCGGGCCCGGGTGTCGTCGCGCAGCGCCAGCACCCGCGGGTTCTCGTTCCAGGCCCGGACGCGCGCGGCGAACGGTGCCGGCAGCGATTCGAGCAGGTCGCTCATGTCGAGCGGGGCGGGGGCCGAAGCGCCGCCCTTGCAGCCGCTGCAGGGTTTCTTGCCGCCCAGCAGCTTGTCGAACTCCTGGGCCACGAATTCGCGATGGGTGTCGAGCTGGGCCAGGAAGGCGCAGCAATCGGCGAAGCCGAGCGTGAGCGCGATCCAGTGCAGGTCGTCGTCGTTGACCGGCAGCACATGGGTCTGCTGGTCGTCCAGGTACTGGATGCGGTGCTCGACCCGGCGCAGGAACTCGTAGGCCGAGGCCAGCGCGTCGGCCGCTTCCTGCGGCATCAGCCCGGCGCGTGCCAGCCGTTGAAGCGCATCGAGCGTCGGCCGGGTCCGCAGTTCGGGGAACTGGCCGCCGCGCACCACCTGCAGCAACTGCACCGTGAATTCGATCTCGCGGATGCCGCCGCGCGACAGCTTGACGTCGTTGGCGCGCTCGGGCCGGCCGGCGCTGCGGCGTGCCGCCTGTTCGCGAATCTGCCGGTGCAGCGTGCGCAGCGAATCGAAGACGCTGTAGTCGAGGTAGCGGCGGAAGACGAAGGGCAACACCGCGCTGCGCAGCGCCTGGGCCGAGCCGTCGGCCACCACCGCGGCGGGCGCGACCACCCGGCTCTTGAGCCAGGCGAAGCGCTCCCATTCGCGGCCCTGGACCTGGAAATACTCCTCGAGGGCGTCGAGCGAGACCACGCTCGGCCCCGAATTGCCGTTGGGCCGCAGGGCCAGGTCGACCCGGAACACGAAGCCGTGTTCGGTGGTGTCGCCCACCAGCGCGTAGATCCGCTTGACCGCCCGCGCGAAGTATTCCTGATTGGCCAGCCTCGAGCGGCCCTCGGCGTTGCCGGCGGTCTCGCCGTCGTGGTCGTAGAGGTATATCAGGTCGATGTCGCTCGACACGTTGAGCTCGCGGGCGCCGAGCTTGCCCATGCCGACCACCCAGAGCTGGGACCGCCGGCCGTCGGCCGCGAGCGGTGCGCCGTGGGCTTCGTCGAGCTCGGCGCAGGCCTCCCGGCAGGCGACGTCGAGCGCGAATTCGGCCAGCTGGGTGACCGCGGTGGTGACCACGGCCAGCGGCGCCTGCAGGTCGCAGTCGAGCGTGATGAGGCGTTCCATCACCAGCTGGCGAACGATGCGCAAGGCGTCGGCGACGTTGTCGCCGCGCTCGCGCAGGGCCCGGTACGCTTCGGCCATGTGGGGCCGCGTGGGCTCGCCCGGCGGCAGCAGCGACAGCTCGGCAGCGTAGCGCCGGCGCAAGCGCTGGATGAAGCGGGACGATGCCGACAAAGGCGGCGAATCGGATGATGCTGGCGGCCGAAGCGTGGCGCTGTCGGCGGCGGTGGAACCCGGCTGGGAGCTGGCGGTCATAATTCCTGACACAGCGCGATCCTCAATGAACGACACGACGTCTTCCCCTTCACGTCTGCTCAAGATCACCGCTGCGACGGCGCGCTGGTTGTTGGGTTTGCTGATCGGTGCATGGCTCCTGCTTGCGCTGTCAGTCGTTGTCCTACATCTCTGGATTGTGCCGCGAATCGGAAACTACCGTGGCGCACTGGAGGCGCAGGCCACACGGGCCATCGGCGTACCCGTGCGCATCGGCTCGATCAGCGCCCGGTCGGGCGGCCTTTTCCCGGCCGTCGAGCTGCGCGACGTGGTGCTCATGGACGAGCGCAGCCAGGAGGCGCTGCGGCTCGAGCGGGTGGTGGCCAGCGTGTCGCCGCGCTCGCTCTGGAACCTCAGCTTCGAACAGCTCTACATCGAGCGGCCGCAGGTCGACGTCCGGCGCGATGCACTCGGCAACATCCACGTCGCCGGGCTCCACATGCCGAACGACACCAGCGGCGGCGGCGCTGGTGCCGACTGGTTCTTCGCCCAGCGCGAACTGGTCGTGCAGGGCGGCACCGTGCGCTGGACCGACGAGCGGCGCCAGACCGCGCCGCTGCTGCTGTCCGATGTGCAGTTCGTGGCCCGCAACGGGGCGCGCCGCCACGCCATGCGCCTGGACGCCACCCCGCCCCCCGGCTGGGGCGCGCGCTTCACGCTGCGCGGCCAGTTCCGCCAGCCGCTGCTGTCGGTGCGCAGCGGCAACTGGCGCAGCTGGGACGGCCAGCTCTATGCCGACCTTCCCTACCTCGACATCGCCCGGCTCGACGGCTATGTCGACCTCGACGCCCGGATCCGCCAGGGTTCCGGCGGCCTGCGCCTCTGGGCCGACGTCAATGACGGCGAGATCACGGGCGGCGTGGCCGATCTGGGACTGAGCCGCATCGACGTGTCGCTCGGCAAGGCGCGCGAGCCGCTGGTGCTGCGCGACGTCACCGGCCGCCTGACCGGCAAGCGCGGCGACGGCACGCTCGAGTTCGCGACCACCCGGCTGCAGTTCGACACCGCGGACCGCATGCGCTGGCCCGGCGGCAACCTGTGGTTCCAGCACGCGGACGCCAAGGGGCGCACGGCGGAGCGCACCGCCCTGCGGGCCGACCGGCTCGACCTCGCGGCGCTGGCGCTGATCGCCGACCGGCTGCCCTTGGGCGAGGCGTTCCGCAAGCAGCTCGAGGCCTACCAGCCGCGTGGCATGGTCGAGCACATCGAGGCCAGCTGGCAGGGCCCCGCCGGCGAACCCTCCGGCTACCAGCTGAAGGGCCGCATGAGCGGCTTCAGCGTCGCGTCTCAGCCCGGCGTGCCGGCCCCCGCGCCGGCGACGCCGGCCGGGGCGGCCGGCACGTCCGCCTCGGCGCCGCACGTGCCGGTCGGCAGTCCCGGCGTCAGCGGCGCCACGGTCGATTTCGACGCCAGCCAGGCCGGCGGCAGCGCCACGCTGTCGATCGCCAGTGGCGCGCTCGACCTGCCGGGCGTGTTCGAGGAGCCGGTGGTGCCGATCGATCGGCTGTCGACCCAGCTGCAGTGGAAGCTCGATCGCGGCGCGGTGCAGGTGCAGGTGTCGAACCTGCGTTTCGCCAACGTCGATGCCGAAGGCGAGGCCCAGGCCAGCTGGCGCACCAGCGACCCGGCCGTCTCGCACAGCGCCGATCGCTACCCGGGCGTGCTCGACCTGCAGGGCAAGCTCACACGCGCCGACGGCACCCGTGTCTGGCGCTACCTGCCGCTGCACATCCCGAAGGCCACGCGCGACTACGTGCGCGACGCGATCACCAAGGGCACAGCCAGCGCGGTCGACTTCAAGGTCCGTGGCGACCTCTGGGACATGCCCTTCATGGACCCGAAGCAGGGCGATTTCCGCATCGCCGCAAAGGTCGCGGATGTCAGCTACGCCTATGTGCCGCCGGCGCCGGGCGCGACCGTGGTCTGGCCCGCGCTGAGCGGCCTGTCGGGCGAACTGGTGTTCGAGCGGGCCGGCATGCTGGTGCGCAATGCGCGCGGGCGACTGGCGGCGGCCCAGGCCGTCGAGGTCACGAAGGCCGAGGCGCAGATTGCCGACATGTCGCACCATGCGCCGGTGCTCAAGCTCGACGTCCAGGCCAAGGGGCCGCTGGGCGAGGTGCTGCGGGTCGGCGGACCGCTCGCCGGCGAGGCCGCCCCGACCCTGGCGGACATGCGCGCGACCGGCAATGCCGACTACAAGCTGCGGCTCGAGCTGCCGCTCGAGGCGATGGACAAGACCAAGGTGCAGGCCGCCATCGCGCTCGCCGACAACGAGCTGCAACTGGTGTCCGGCGCGCCGGCGCTGACGCAGGCGCGCGGCACGCTGAATTTCACCGAAGGCGGGTTTTCGCTCGCCGGCGTGCAGGCGCGCGGCCTCGGTGGCGCCATGCGCATCGACGGCAGCGGCCGCTTCACCGGCAAGCAGGAGCTGGAGCTGCGCGTCCAGGGTACGGCCAGCGCCGAAGGCCTGCGGGCGGCGCGCGAGATCGACTGGCTGGCCCGCCTGGCCAAGAACGCGACCGGCAGCGCGCCCTATGCGGCCAGCTTCTCGGTGCGTGAAGGCACGCCCGAGTTCTTGCTGACCAGCAGCCTGCAGGGCCTGGGGCTCCAGTTGCCGGCGCCGATGGCCAAGGAGGCCCAGGACGCCATGCCGCTGCGGGTCGAGAAGAAGATCGTGCTGCGCGAGGCCCGCGGGGCCGGCGCTGCGCCGCAGCTGCACGACCAGATCTCGCTCGAGCTGGGCAAGGTCGGCTCGGCCAGCTATGTGCGCGACGTCTCGGGCCGCGAGGCGCGGGTGCTGCGCGGCGCCATCGGCATCGGCCTCGCGGCTGGCGAATCGGCGCCGCCGCCGGAGCGCGGCGTGGCCGCCAACATGCGTTTCGAGCGGCTCGACCTCGGTGCCTGGCAGGCGCTGTTCAGTGCGGCCACCGGCAAGGCGCCCGAAGCCGTGGCGAATGTCGACAGCGGCGACGACGCGCTGGCCTACCTGCCGACGACCATCGCGCTGCGGGCCCAGGAGCTGGTGTTCGGCGGCCGCACGCTGCACGACGTGGTGCTCGGCGGCACGCGCGACGGCCAGCTCTGGCGCGCCAACGTCGACGCGGTCGAGCTCAGCGGCTATGCCGAGTACCGCCATGCACAGGCGGGGCGCCTGTATGCGCGCCTGGCCCGACTCAAGATCGCGCGCAGCGAAGCCACGGCGGTCGAGTCCCTGCTCGACGAGCAGCCGAGCACCCTGCCGGCGCTCGACATCGTGGTCGACGACTTCGAGCTCTTCGGCCGCCGCCTCGGCCGGGCCGAGATCGATGCCGTGAACCGCGGCGGTGCCGGCCGCGAATGGATGCTCAACAAGCTGACCCTCAGCAATCCGGACGCCACCTTCAACGCCCACGGCAGCTGGGCCGCGCCGCCCGGCGCCAGCGCAGGGCGCGACCAGCGCCGCACCGCGATGGATTTCAAGCTCGACATCGTGGACGCCGGTGCGCTGCTGAACCGCTTCGGCATGAAGGACGTGGTGCGGCGTGGCCGCGGCCGGCTCGAGGGCCAGGTCAACTGGACCGGCTCGCCGTTCTCGATCGACTACCCGAGCCTCGGCGGGCAGCTGCAGATCGACGTCGAATCGGGCCAGTTCCTGAAGGCCGACCCGGGCATTGCCAAGCTGCTCGGCGTGCTGAGCCTGCAGGCCTTGCCACGGCGCCTCACGCTCGATTTCCGCGACATCTTCAGCGCCGGCTTCGCCTTCGACTTCCTGCGCGGCGATGCCAAGATCGCCAACGGCGTGGCCTCCACCAACAACCTGCAGATGAAGGGCGTCAACGCCGCCGTGCTGATGGACGGCTCGGCCGACATCGCGCGCGAGACGCAGAGCATCCGGGTCGTGGTGGTGCCCGAGATCAGCGCCGGCACCGCGGCGCTGGTGGCGACCGCGATCAATCCGGCGATCGGACTCGGCACCTTCCTGGCGCAGATGGTGCTGAGCCGGCCGCTCATCGCGGCGGCCACGCAGGAGTTCCAGATCGACGGCACCTGGACCGACCCCAAGATCACCCGCGTGCCGCGGCGCGCAACGCCCGAAGCGCTGGCCGAGCCGCCGGCGCCGCGCTAGAAAGAAAAAGGAGACCACCGCCATGAAAGTCGCAGCCATCCAGATGGTGTCGGCCATCGCCCGCGAGGCCAACCTGGCACGCGCCCACGACCTGCTGGCCGAAGCCGCCGCCGCCGGCGCCGAACTGGCCGTGCTGCCCGAGTATTTCTGCATGATGGGGCGCCGCGACACCGACAAGCTGGCGCTGCGCGAGACCGCGGGGGCCGGCACGGTGCAGAGCTTCCTGGCCGATGCGGCGCGCGAGTTCGGGCTCTGGATCGTCGGCGGCACCTTGCCGATCGAGACCGACGACGACCAGCATGTCTTCAACAGCTCGCTGGTCTACGCGCCGGACGGCGAGCGCGTTGCGCGCTACGACAAGATCCACCTGTTCTTTTTCGACAATGGCCGCGAGCGCTACGACGAACGCCGCGTGATCGCACCGGGCACCCAGCCGGTGTGCTTCGACCTGCCCTCGCGCGACGGCCACGCCTGGCGCATCGGCATGAGCGTCTGCTATGACCTGCGGTTTCCGGAGCTCTACCGGGCGCTGGCCCGCCAGGGGGCCGAGCTGCTGCTGGTGCCCAGCGCCTTCACGCGAACCACCGGCGCTGCCCACTGGGAGGTGCTGCTGCGGGCCCGGGCGATCGAGAACCTGGCCTGGGTGGTGGCGCCGGCGCAAGGCGGCACGCACGAGAACGGCCGCCAGACCTGGGGCCAGTCGATGGTGGTCGACCCCTGGGGCACGGTGGCGGCGCAGCACGCCGAGGGCGAGGCCGTGGTGCTGTTCGATGTCGATGCCGCGCAACTCGAGGCCGCGCGCGCCCAGCTCCCGGCGCTGGCCCACAGCGTGATCTGAAGCCGAAGTGTCCGCGCCTTCCCTGCCCGCCGCCCGCGTCCTGCGTCCCGCCTTCGCGCGGCTGCGCTTCCTGCGCTCGTTCTGGCGCCGCTGGTTCCTCTGGGTGCTGCTGGCGATTCTGGTGCTGGCGCTGCTGGTCACCGTGGTCTGGCTGGCCGGCCGGCACGAGGTCGAGCAGACCCAGACCGTGCTGGACCGCGACACGGCCGATGCGGTGGCCGACCTGCGCGACGGCCTGCAGCGCAACGTCCAGACCTTGCGCGCCTCGCTGGCCGGCGGGGTCGACCGCGAGCAGTGGGAGGGCCGGGCCTCGGCCTTGCTGCGCGATCACCGCGAGTGGCTGCGTCTCGAATGGCGCGACCCGGCACTGCGCCCGCTCGCCGCGGTCGATTCGCCCTATCGCCGCAAGGTGTTCGGCGACAACGAGCGCGGCCCCGAGCAGATCGACGTCGAACAGGCCTGCTCGACCGCGCGCAAGCTGGGATCGGCGGCCTATTCGCCGAGCCACTACGTGGCCTCGGTGCAGGGCAGCGGCGGCCTCGAGGTGCTGGAGCTGTGCGTCCCGGTCGAGGGCGGCGGCTACCTGGTGGCGGCCTACTCGCTGCGCGATACGCTCACCGAACTGCTGGCGCCGATGCTCAGCCGCGGCCAGGAAGTCGCCTTCACCGAGTCCGACGGCACCCGGCTGGTGGCGATCGGCGCGCCGCGGCGCATCGGCACCCGGGTCTTCACCTCGCAGCAGCTGATCGACCTGCCGGGCGTCACCCTGATGCTGCGCGTCGACGGCTGGCGCGCCGTGCCGGACCTGTTCCCCAACATGCTGACCGCGCTTGTCACGGCGATCTCGATCGCGCTGGTGTCGGTGCTGGTGCTGCTGGCGCGCGACACCCGGCGGCGCCTGCGGGCCGAGCGCGATCTCGGCGATGCGCTGGCCTTCCGCAAGGCGATGGAGGATTCGGTCATCACCGGCCTGCGCGCGCGCGACCTGCAGGGCCGCATCACCTACGTCAACCCGGCCTTCTGCGAGATGGTGGGCTTCAGCGCCGAGGAACTGATGCGCAGCGACGTCGAGGTGCCCTACTGGCCGACCGAGCTGGCGCACGAGTACCAGCGCCGGCAGGCGGTGCGGCTGGCGGGCGCGACGCCGCCGCGCGAGGGCTTCGAGTCGGTCTTCATGCGCAAGGACGGCAGCCGCTTCCCGGTGCTGATCTTCGAGGCCCCGCTGATCAACGCGCAAGGCTCGCAGTCGGGCTGGATGAGTGCCTTCATCGACATCAGCGAACAACGCCGCGTGGAGGAGCTCTCGCGCGCCAGCCAGGAGCGGCTGCAGGCCAGCGCCCGGCTGGCCACCGTGGGCGAGATGGCCTCGCTGCTGAGCCACGAACTGACGCAGCCGCTGGCCGCGATCGCCAGCTACGCCAGCGGCTCGCTCAACCTGCTGGGGACGGACGGGCCGCCGCAAGACGGCGACCGGCAGGAGGTCGCGATGGCGGTGCGCCGGATCGCCGAGCAGGCCGATCGCGCCGGCCAGGTGATCCGCAGCGTGCACGACTTCGTGCGCCGGCGCGATCGCACGCGCGAGTCGGTGACGCCCCAGGTGCTGGTCGATGCGGTGCTGCCGCTGGTGCGGCTGCAGGCGCGCAAGCTCGGCGTGCGCGTGGAGCTGGCCCTGGACGACAACCTGCCGGCCGTGGTCTGCGACCGCACGCTGGTCGAGCAGGTGCTGCTGAACCTGGCGCGCAACGGCATGCAGGCGATGGACATGCCCGAACTGAGCGAGCGCGTGCTGCGCCTGCGGGTCGTTCGCGCCAGCGGCAGCCCGGGCCCGGACGCACGCCGCTGGCTCGAGTTCTCGGTCGCCGACCTCGGCTGCGGCATCAGCGACGAGGTGGCGTCGCGCCTGTTCACGCCTTTCTTCACGACGCGCCCCGACGGCATGGGCCTGGGCCTGAGCCTGTGCCGTACGGTGGTCGAGCAGCACGGCGGCGTGCTGATGCACGAACCGCAGCGCCCGCGCGGCACCATCTTCCGATTCACCCTGGCCACCGCAAGCTGACACTTCAAGCCATGCAACCCCTGATCGATGCCCTGATCTTCATCGTCGACGACGACGCCAGCGTGCGCGAGGCCCTGGCCTGGCTGCTGCGATCGCGGCGCCTGGTGAGCGAGCAATTCGCCAGCGCCGAAGCCTTCGAGGCCCGTCTGGCCGAGGAGCCGCTGACCGACCATCCGCATTGCCTGCTGCTCGACGTCCGCATGCCGGGCACCAGCGGCCTGGTGCTGTTCGACCGCCTGGCCGAGCGCGGCCTGCTCGACGCCATGCCGGTGATCTTCCTGACCGGCCATGCCGACGTGCCGACCGCGGTCGATGCGGTCAAGCGCGGCGCCTTCGACTTCTGCGAGAAGCCGTTCTCGGACAACGCGCTGGTCGACCGCATCGAGCACGCGCTCGGGGCGTCGCTGCGCGCGGTCGAGGCCAGGCGCACGCGCCAGCTCCTGAAGCGCCGCATCGACGAGCTGACGGAGCGCGAGCGCGACGTGATGCGCTGCGTGGTCGAGGGGCTGCCGAACAAGCTGATCGCCGATCAGCTGGCGATCAGCGTGCGCACGGTGGAGGTCCACCGCGCGCGCGTGTTCGAGAAGATGGAGGTCAAGTCGGCGGTCGAGCTCGCCAACCTGCTGCGCGGGGTCTGAACCCGATCAGCCCTGCGGGCGTTCGCCGACGAAGATCTCGACGCGGCGGTTCTGCGCCCGGCCGGCTTCGGTGTTGTTGTCGGCGACCGGCTCGCGCGAGCCGCGGCCTTCGGTGCGGATGGCGCCGGCCGGCACGCCGCGCGCCACCAGGTAGTCGCGGGTGCTCGCGGCACGTTCGATCGACAGCGGGTTGTTGATGGCATCGGTGCCGGTGCTGTCGGTGTGGCCGATGATGCGCACCTCGGCGTTCGGGTTGTTGCGCAGGCCGCTGGCGAACTGGTCGAGCACCGGCGAGAAGTTGGGCTTGATCGCCGAGCGGCCGACGTCGAAGGAGATGTCGCTCGGGATCGCCAGCTTGAGTTCGTTGCTGGCGGTCTGGGTGACGGCCACGCCGGTGCCCCGGGTGGCGGCTTCCATCTGCTTCTTCTGGTTCTCCATGCGCTGCGACCACAGGTAGCCGCCGGCCGCACCGGCGAGCGCACCCACCGCGGCGCCGGTGCCCGCACGGCCGCCGGTTGCCGAGCCGATCGCCGCGCCCGCCAGTGCGCCGACGCCGGCACCGATGCCGGTGTTGCGCTGGGTGTCGGTCATGCCGGTGCCGGCGCAACCGGCGAGAACGAGGGCGGCGGCGGAGGTGGCGAGTACGAGTTTTTTCATGTCGGTCTTTCTGGGGATGCAATACAAGGAAGAACCATTATCCGGAGCGAATCGCGCAAATCCGGTGACGCGGCCGTGTCGGCTTGTAACGTTGATCGGCGATGGGATCTCTCTAAACCCTTGTCGCATCTGGTTGTGCTGCTATCTTTTCGGTAGCGTATGGCGCGCCGGCCCACAGTCGTGTGCGGCGCCGGACTACCGCGATTCAATCCCTTTTCGGGGGCTCCTGGGCATCGTCGCGGTCGTCCAGTTCGCCGCCCTTGCGGCCCGAGAACATGGTCCACCAGACGATCAGCACCAGCGCGATCGCGGCCGCGAGGGCTTCAAGCAAAATCAGACCCATGAACAAAGGACTCCGGTGGCTGGTGGGACTCGCGATCGTAGCAACGCTCGCGGGCTGCAGCTTCAGCACACGACAGCCCGAGGTGCCGCTGGCAACCCCGAGCGCGCCCCCGCCACGCGATCTCGGTCCCCTGACTGGCTCGCTCACCCATCCCAAGAGCCGCTGGACGCCGGTGCCTTGGTCCGAGCTGCCGGGCTTCAACGAGGACGCCCTGCACGAAGGCTGGGTCGCGATGGTCAGCAACTGCGCGCGGCCCAACGCCGCCATCGCGCCGCTCTGCCGCGAGGTGCGCCAACTGGCGCTGGCCGAGCCGGACCAGCAGCGCGAATGGATGATGCAGCGGCTGCAGCCGTTTCGCATCGAGTCGCTTGCGGGCCCGAGCGAAGGCAAGCTCACCAGCTACTACGAGCCGGTCTTCGATGCCACGCGGCGGCCGACTGCGACCCACACGGTGCCGCTCTACCAGGCGCCGGCGGGCCTGGTCCCCAAGCGCCCCTGGTACACCCGCCAGGAGATCGACACGCTGCCCCAGGCCCAGGCCGCGCTGCGCGGCCGCGAGATCGCCTGGCTGGCCGATCCCATCGACGCGCTGATGCTTCACATCCAGGGCTCGGGTCGACTGCGCATCACCGAGGCCGACGGTTCGCAGCGCATGGTGCGCGTGGCCTTCGCGGCCACCAACGAACAGCCCTATCGCAGCGTCCAGCAATGGCTGTCGAGCCAGGGCGCGACCAAGGTCAGCCTGTGGCCGGACGACACCAAGCAGTGGGTGGCGCAGAACCCTCAGCGCGTGTCGCAGCTGCTGTGGAGCAATCCGCGCTACGTGTTCTTCCGCGAGGAGCCGCTCAATGAAGTCGACGCGGCCTCGGGGCCGGTGGGCGCGCAGGGCGTGCCGCTGACGGCCGGCCGCTCGATCGCGGTCGACCGCGACAGCATTCCCTACGGCACGCCGGTCTGGCTCGCCTCGCCGGGGCCGGCCGTGCCGCTGGCCAAGCTGGTGGTCGCGCAGGACACCGGGAGCGCCATCGTCGGCGCGGTGCGGGCCGACTATTTCGCCGGCACCGGCGCCGATGCGGGCCGGGTCGCTGCGCGAGTCAACCAGCCGCTGCGGCTCTGGGCGCTCTGGCCGAAATAGTCAGGCGTTCATCTTCACCACGAAGATCGTGAGCGCGGTGACCATCGCGATGTGCATCAGGAACTCGAGCCGCCGCTCGCGGGGTGCGATGAGGAGGGCGGCGCCGGCCACGACCAGCGTCAGGGCCCCGAACATGAGATCGAAAGAGATATCCACCAAACCGCCGTCCTTGCTGTCACACGGGCCTGCACCAACACGGATTATCAGTGAGCGCGCACGGGCTCCTGCGGCCGGGGCAGCGGCAGCGCGGTCTTGTAGCGCACCTGCTTGAGCGCGAAGCTCGAGCGGATCTTCT
This sequence comes from Variovorax sp. 10N432, assembly GCF_056394465.1. NCBI lineage: Bacteria > Pseudomonadati > Pseudomonadota > Betaproteobacteria > Burkholderiales > Comamonadaceae > Variovorax > Variovorax sp. 10N432. The sequence continues at coordinate 24,507 of NZ_JBFTHX010000029.1, read as the reverse complement.
CGATGCCGGAGATCGGCGTCAGCTGTTCGAGGATGAACTTCTCCAGCGCCGCGATATCGGCCACGGCGACCCGGATCAGGTAGTCGCTGTCCCCGGTCATGAGGTAGCACTCCATCACCTCGTCGTGCTCCGCGATGCGCTGCTCGAAATCGGACAGCGACTGCTTGCTTTGTGTCTTCAGGCTGATCGAGATGAAGACGTTGAGGCCGAGCCCGAGTGCGCCGGCATTGACCAGGGCCACGTAGCGCTGGATCACGCCGCCGGCCTCGAGCGCCTTCACCCGCGCCAGGCAGGGCGAGGGCGACAGGTGGATGCGGCGCGCCAGTTCGACGTTGGACAGGCCGCCGTCGCGCTGCAGCTCGTCGAGAATGCGCAGGTCGATGGTGTCCAGTTGCATGAAATGCTGTCCAGCGGCAAAAATGCAGAATTCTATGCGGTGGACTGGGCCGGAAAGGCACGGAATCGGCACCCCATTCCATCGCGAACGGCCTAGATTGCGGTTCATGAACGCCCCGATCCCCTTCGACCCCTTGCGCGCCCTGATCGACATGCCCCTGCACGATCCCGATCCCGTCGAAACCGCCGAATGGCGGGCCGCCTTCGTCGCCCTGGCCGACGCCCACGGGCCGGAGCGGGCGCGCTGGATGCTGGACGAACTCGCACGGCTGGCGCGGGCCCAGCGCATCGGCTGGGAGCCGGACCTGTCGACGCCGTACGTGAACACCATCGCGGTCGACGCCCAGCCGGCCTTCCCCGGCGACCTCGCGATGGAGGAGCGCCTGGCCTCGCTGATGCGCTGGAATGCGCTCGCGATGGTGGTGCGCGCCAACCAGGCCTACGGCGAGCTCGGCGGCCACATCGCCAGCTACGCCAGCGCGGCGGACCTGTTCGAGACCGGCTTCAACCACTTCTTCCATGCGCGCACGGATGCCCACCGTGGCGACCTCGTGTTCTTCCAGCCGCACAGCGCGCCGGGCGTCTACGCGCGCGCCTTCCTCGAAGGCCGGCTCGGCGAAGAGGACCTGCGCCACTACCGGCAGGAACTCAGCGCGCCCGCGTTCACCGAAGGCCAGGGCGCACGCGGCCTGAGCAGCTACCCGCACCCGTACCTGATGCCGGACTTCTGGCAGTTCCCGACCGGCTCGATGGGCATCGGGCCGATCAGCTCGATCTACCACGCGCGCTTCATGCGCTACCTCACGCACCGCAACCTGCTGGACTGCGAAGGCCGCAAGGTTTGGGGCGTGTTCGGCGACGGCGAGATGGACGAGCCCGAATCGATGAGCGCGCTGACGCTCGCCGCCCGCGAGAAGCTCGACAACCTGGTCTGGGTGGTCAACTGCAACCTGCAGCGCCTGGACGGCCCGGTGCGCGGCAACGGCCGCATCATCGACGAACTCGAGAAGCTGTTCGCCGGCGCCGGCTGGAACGTCATCAAACTGGTCTGGGGCAGCGACTGGGACGGCCTGTTCGCGCGCGACCTCACGGGTGCGCTGGTACGGGCGTTCTCGAACACGGTCGACGGCCAGATGCAGACCTTCGCCGCCAAGGACGGCCGCTACAACCGCGACACCTTCTTCGGCCAGGACCCGGAACTGGCGCGGCTCGCCGAAGGCATGACCGACGAGCAGATCGACCACCTGAAGCGCGGCGGCCACGACCTGGTGAAGATCCACGCCGCCTATGCCGCGGCGGCCGCGCACCGCGGCCGGCCGACCGTGATCCTGGCCCACACCAAGAAGGGCTACGGCATGGGCAGCGCCGGCCAGGGCAAGATGACGACGCATTCGCAGAAGAAGTTCGACGACACCGACCTGATCGCCTTCCGCGACCGCTTCAAGCTGCCGTTGACCGACGAGCAGGCCACGACCGCCGCCTTCTACAAGCCGGCCGACGACAGCGCCGAGATGCGCTACCTGCTGGCCAAGCGGGCCGCGCTCGGCGGCAGCATGCCGCGCCGCGTCACCGACTGCGACACCGTCGCCAAGCCCGAGCTGGCGGCCTATGCGCAGTTTGCGGTCGCGGCCGCCGGCAAGGAGATGAGCACCACCATGGCCTTCGTGCGCATGCTGGGCAACCTCATGAAGGACAAGACGCTCGGCCCGCGCGTGGTGCCGATCGTGGCCGACGAGGCGCGCACCTTCGGCATGGCGAACCTGTTCAAGCAGGTCGGCATCTATTCGAGCGTGGGCCAGCGCTATGCGCCGGAGGACATCGGCTCGGTGCTGTCGTACCGCGAGGCGACCGATGGCCAGATCCTCGAGGAAGGCATCAGCGAGGCCGGCGCCATCGCCAGCTGGACCGCCGCCGCGACCAGCTACAGCGTGCACGGGCTGGCGATGCTGCCCTTCTACATCTACTACTCGATGTTCGGCTTCCAGCGCGTCGGCGACCAGATCTGGGCCGCCGCCGACCAGCGGCCGCGCGGCTTCCTGCTCGGTGCCACCTCCGGGCGCACCACGCTGGGCGGCGAGGGGTTGCAGCACCAGGACGGATCGAGCCACCTCATTGCCGCGACGATCCCGAACTGCAAGGCCTACGACCCGGCCTTCGCGGGCGAGATGGCGGTGATCGTCGATGCCGGCATCCGCGAGATGATGGTCGAGCAGAAGGACGTCTTCTACTACGTCACCTTGATGAACGAGAACTACGCCCAGCCCGACCTGCCGGCGGACGCGGAAGCCGATGTGCTGCGCGGTTGCTATCGCTTCGATGGATGGAAGGGCGCGCAGCCGGCAGGCGCCGAGGCGAAGGTCACGCTTCTCGGTTCCGGTGCGATCCTCACCGAAGTCGTCAAGGCGGCGCAGATGCTGGCCGAAGAGGGCATTGCCGCCGAGGTGTTCAGCGTCACGAGCTGGAGCGAGCTGGCCCGCGACGGCCGTGCCTGCGAGGCCCACGCGCTGGCGGGCGAGGCCGAGCCGGGCACGCCGTTCATCGCGCGGCAGCTGGCGGGCGGCCGCGGGCCGATCATCGCCGCGACGGACTACGTGCGCAGCGTGCCCGAGAGCGTTCGCGCCTTCCTGCCCGAGGGCCGGCGCTTCCTCACGCTCGGCACCGACGGCTTCGGCCGCAGCGACACCCGCGCGGCCCTGCGGCAGTTCTTCGGCGTCGATGCGCAGAGCATCGTGCGCGCGGCCCTGCACGCGCTCGGATCGCGTTGAAGCGGCGGGGCGGGGCGCCTATGATGGCGCGCGCGAAGCGCGAACCCTCCTAGGACACCTCATGAACAAAGCAGGACTCATCGGCCTGGGCGCCATGGGCGCTGGCATTGCCGCCACCTTGCGCGACCGCGGCTACGAGATGCACGTATGCGACGCGCGCCCCGGCGCGGCGGTGCGCTTCGCCGAGGCCGGCGGCGTCGCCTGGGCCACGCCGGCGCAGGTCGCGCACCGCTGCGAGGTCGTGATCTCGGTCGTGGTCAATGCCGCGCAGACCGAGGAGGTGCTGTTCGGCGAGGGCGGCGCCGCCGCCTCGATGAAACCCGGCAGCGTGTTCGTGATGTGCTCGACGGTCGATCCCAACTGGTCGATGGCGCTCGAGGAGCGGCTGGGCGCGCTGGGCATCCTCTACATCGACGCGCCGATCTCGGGCGGCGCCGCCAAGGCCGCGAGCGGCCAGATGACCGTGATGAGCGCGGCCCGGCCCGAGGCCTACGCGCGCGCCGACGCGGTGCTCGACGCCATGGCCGGCAAGGTCTACCGGCTCGGCGACCGCGCCGGCGCGGGCAGCAAGGTCAAGATCATCAACCAGCTGCTGGCCGGGGTGCACATCGCGGCGGCGGCGGAGGCGATGGCCCTGGGCCTGCGCGAAGGCGTGGCCCCGGACGCGCTGTACGAGGTCATCACGCACAGCGCCGGCAACAGCTGGATGTTCGAGAACCGCATGGCCCACGTGCTGGCCGGCGACTACACGCCGCTGTCGGCGGTCGACATCTTCGTCAAGGACCTCGGGCTGGTGCTCGACACGGCGCGTGCCAGCAAGTTCCCGCTGCCGCTGGCCTCGACCGCGCACCAGATGTTCATGCAGGCCTCGACGGCCGGCTACGCGAAGGAAGACGACAGCGCGGTGATCAAGATATTCCCCGGCATCGAACTGCCGCCGTCCTCCTGACCGTCCCTATCATCGAACCATGCCACGCTTCGCCGCCAACCTTTCCATGCTCTATCCGGAGCTCGATTTCCTCGACCGCTTCGAGGCCGCCGCCAAGGATGGCTTCGCCGCCGTCGAGTATCTGTTCCCCTACGCCTACGAAGCGCACGAGCTGGCCTCGCGGCTGGCCGCCAACGGCCTGAAGCAGGTGCTGTTCAACGGCCCGCCCGGCGACTGGGAGCGTGGCGAGCGCGGCCTGGCCTGCCTGCCTGGGCGCGAGGCCGAGTTCCGCGGCGGCATCCTTAAGGCGATCGACTACGCGGCGGCGCTCGACTGCCCGCGCATCCACGTCATGGCCGGGCTGGTGCCCGAGGGCGTCGAGCGCGAGACCGTGCAGCCGACCTACCTCGAGAACCTGCGCTGGGCGGCCGTCGAGGCGGCCAAGGCCGGCCGCGACGTGCTGATCGAGCCGATCAACACGCGCGACATCCCGCGCTTCTTCCTGAACCGCCAGGACCACGCGCACGAGCTCGTCGAGGCGGTGGGCGCGCTCAACGTGCAGGTCCAGATGGACCTCTACCACTGCCAGATCGTCGAGGGCGACGTGGCGATGAAGATCCGCAAGTACCTGCCGACCGGCCGGGTCGGCCATTTCCAGATCGCCGGCGTGCCCGATCGCAACGAGCCCGACATCGGGGAGCTCAACCACCCCTACCTGTTCGAGGTCATCGACGAGGTGTCGGCGCAATGCGGCTGGCAGGGCTGGGTCGGCTGCGAGTACCGCCCGCGCCGCGGCGCCGTGGCCGATGGAACCTCGGCCGGGCTCGGCTGGCTGCGCGGCCTGCCGCGCGCGGCGCGCGGATGACGGCGCCCTCGAGGCTGGAAGCCGTCCGCATCCCGGCGCGCCTGCGCGGCTTTCCGGCGGGCGATGCCGAGGTGTTCGATGTCACGCTCGCCGGCGCGCAGGTCGAGGCCATCGTGCCGTCCCGCCAGCCGGCGCGCGGCACCTTGCTGAGCGCGATGGTCGATGCCCATGCCCACATCGACAAGAACTACACGGTGCGCGAGGCCGGCGCGGCCGAAGGCAACCTGTTCGCGGCGATCGAGCGCATGGCGGCGCATCGCGCGCGCTGGACGGCGCAGTCGCTGCGCACCCGCATGCTGCGGGCGCTGGACGAAGCCTGGCGCGCCGGCACGCGGGCCCTGCGCACTCATCTCGACTGGGGCGGCGCCGACGCGCCGGTGTCGCTCGCGGTGTTCGAGCAGTTGCGCGACGAATGGCGTGGCCGCATCGAGCTGCAGTTCGTCGCGCTGGCGCCGCTCGACCTGTTCGCCGAGGCCGACGCGGGCGAACGCATCGCGCAGGCGGTGCGGCGCGCGGGCGGGGTGCTCGGCGCCTTCGTCTATCGCAACGACGGCATCGTGCACAAGCTCGGGCGGGTCTTCGACCTCGCGCAGCAGCATCGACTGACGCTGGACTTCCACGTCGACGAAGGCCTCGATGCCGAAGCGACCGGCCTGCGCACCATCGCCCAGCTCACGATCGCGCGCGGCCTGCGGGGGCGCGTCGCCTGCGGCCATGCCTGCTCGCTGTCGGTGCAGGACGACGCCGCCGCCAACGACACGCTCGCGCTGTGCGCCCAGGCCGGCATCCACCTGATCGCCTTGCCGAGCACCAACCTCTATCTGCAGGGCGCCTGGGACCGCACGCCGGTTCAGCGCGGCATCACGCGGCTGCGCGAGGCCGCGGCGCACGGCCTGCGGCCGAGCCTCGCCACCGACAACGTGCAGGACGCCTTCTATCCCTACGGCGGCTACGACCTGGTCGAGACCTTCGGCCTCGGCGTGCAGATGGCGCACCTGGCGCCGGCCGCCGACTGGCTCGACGCCATCACCGTGAGCCCGGCCCGCGCCCTGGGGCTGGCCTGGGACGGGCGCATCGCGCCGGGCTGCCCGGCCGACCTGGTGCTGCTGGCGGCCACCGACGAGTACGAACTGCTGGACCCGCATGGCCGACGCCGCACCGTCATCCGCGCGGGCCGTACCCTGGAGAACATCCCATGAGCATGGGCAAGCCGATGGCCAACTACGCCGCCGCGAAACGCGTCGGCGATTTCGTCTTCATGAGCGGCGTGGTCGCGGTCGACCCGTCGACCCGCCGCGCGGTGGCCGGCTACGACGACATCCCCGACGCGGCGCGCGCGGCCCTGCGAACGCTCGGCTACGCCACCGGCCAGATGTCGGTCGATGTGTTCGAGGCGCCCATCGTGGCCCAGAGCTGGTTCGTGCTCGAGCGCATCCGCCAGATCGCGGCCGAGCACGGCGGCACGATGGACGACGTCGTGAAGCTGGTGCAGTACTTCCGCCGCCTGCCAGACTACGCGCCCTACAACCGGGTGCGCGGCCTGTTCTACCCGGGCCAGCCGCCGGTCAGCACGGTGGTCGAGGTGTCGCGCTTCCTGCCCGGGGACGAGGTGCTGATCGAGGTCGAGGCGACGATGTACCTGCCCCCTCAATAGGGCTGGCCCAGCTGCTCTAGAACTGCAGGGTTTTCGAGCGTGCTGACGTCCTGCGTCACCGCCTCGCCCTTGGCCAGCGTGCGCAGCAGCCGGCGCATGATCTTGCCGCTGCGGGTCTTCGGCAGGTTGTCGCCGAAGCGGATGTCGCGCGGCTTGGCGATCGGGCCGATCTCCTTGCCGACCCAGTTGCGCAGCTGGTCGGCGATGCGCCGGGCCTCGTCGCCGCTGGGCAGCGGCCGCTTCAGCACCACGAAGGCGCAGACCGCCTCGCCCGTGGTGTCGTCGGGCCGTCCCACCACCGCGGCCTCGGCCACCAGGTCGGTCATCGCCACCAGCGCGGATTCGATCTCCATCGTGCCCATCCGATGGCCGCTGACGTTGAGCACGTCGTCGATGCGCCCGGTGATGGTGAAGTAGCCGGTCGTCTTGTCGCGTATCGCGCCGTCGCCGGCCAGGTAGTAGCGGCCCTGGAACTCCTCGGGGTAGTAGCTGGCCTTGAAGCGCTCCGGGTCGTTCCAGATGGTGCGGATCATCGACGGCCAGGGCTTGCGCACGACCAGGATGCCGCCCTGGCCCCAGGGCAGTTCGTTGCCGGCCTCGTCCACCACGGCCGCGTCGATGCCCGGGAACGGCAGGGTGCACGAGCCCGGCACCAGCGGCGTGACGCCCGGCAGCGGCGTGATCATGTGGCCGCCGGTCTCGGTCTGCCAGAAGGTGTCGAGCACCGGGCAGCGGCCGCCGCCCACGTGGCGGTGGTACCACTCCCAGGCCGCCGGGTTGATCGGCTCGCCGACCGATCCGAGGATGCGCAGGCTCGACAGGTCGTAGTGGCGCGGGTGCACCGCGTCGTTGCCCTCGGCCATCTTGATCAGCGAGCGGATCGCGGTCGGCGCGGTGTAGAACACGCTGACTTTGTGCTCCTGGATCATCTTCCAGAAGCGGCCGGCATCGGGGTAGGTGGGCACGCCCTCGAACACCACCTGGGTCGCGCCGATCGCCAGGGGACCGTAGGCGATGTAGGTGTGGCCGGTGACCCAGCCCATGTCGGCCGTGCACCAGAAGACGTCCTCGGGGCCGAGGTCGAAGGTCCACTGGCAGGTCAGCGCCGCATGGAGCAGGTAGCCCCCGGTGGCGTGCTGCACGCCCTTGGGCTTGCCGGTCGAGCCCGAGGTGTACAGCAGGAACAGCGGGTGCTCGGCGTTCACCCACTCGGGTTCGCAGACCGGCTCTTGGGCTGCCGCGAGATCCGCCATCCACAGGTCGCGCGGCGACTGGAAGGGCACCGCGCCGCCGGTGCGGCGCGTCACCAGCACATGGCGCACGCTGTCGCAGCCGCCGAGGACCAGCGCCTCGTCGACGATCGCCTTCAGCGGCAGCTGCTTGCCGCCGCGCACCTGCTGGTCGGCGGTGAGCACCATCACGGCGCCGGTGTCGGCGATGCGGTCGCGCAGGGACTGCGCCGAGAAGCCGCCGAAGACCACCGAATGGATGGCGCCGATGCGCGCGCAGGCCTGCATCGCGACCACGCCGTCGATCGACATCGCCATGTAGATCACGACCCGGTCGCCGCGGCCGACGCCCAGCGACTTCAGCACGTTGGCGGTGCGGCAGACGCGCGCCAGCAGGTCCTGGTAGCTGATCCGCGTGACGCTGCCGTCGTCGGCCTCGAAGATGATGGCGGTCTTCTCGCCCAGGCCGTTCTCGACCTGGCGGTCCAGGCAGTTGTACGACGCGTTGAGCGTGCCGTCGGCGAACCATTCGAAGAAGGGCGCCCGGCGCTGGTCGAGCACCTGCGTGAAGGGCTGCTTCCAGGCGATCAGCTCGCGCGCCAGGCGGCCCCAGTACGCGTCGGGGTCGGCCTCGGCCTCGGCGACCAGCCGGTCGTAGGCGGCGCGGCCGGAGATCCGCGCGCGTTGCACGGTGGCCTCGGAGGGCGGGTACAGCGTGGCGGGAAGGGCGGGGGCAAGGGTCGGTTCCATGGCGTGCTCCTGGTGCGTGGATGAGGGATGTACGGCCGTGATCACTCGACGGCGCCGCCCGTTTGACGGCTGTCAAGTGCGTCTCGGGCGAGGTCATCAACAATCAAGAGCCATAGGATGTCCGACGAACATTGCAGGAGACACATTCAAAAATGACGAATGTTTGCAGCCCGGGAAGGTGGCCGGGGTGATCCGCACGCTGGAGCGCTACCTGACGCTGCAGGCGGGGCTCGACCTGCTGGACCAGGGCCTGTCGATCTTCGACGCCGACCTGCGCCTGGTGGCCTGGAACCGCGCCTACGTCCGCCTGCTCGGCTTCCCCGACGAGATGGCCTACATGGGGGCGCCGTTCGAGAGCTTCATCGGCTTCAATGCCCGGCGCGGCGAGTACGGTCCGGGCGACCCGCAGCAGCTGGTGGCCGAACGCATCGCGGCGGCGCGCCACTTCGCACCGCACCAGATCGAGCGGGTGCGGCCCGACGGGCGGGTGCTGCTCATCCGCGGCGAGCCGGTGCCGGGCCACGGCTTCGTCACGCTCTATTCCGATGTCACCGAGCAGCGCCGCGCCGAGCAGATCATCCGCCGCCACAACGCCGAGCTCGAAGGCCGGGTGGCCGCGCGCACAGCCGAGCTGCAGCACAGCGAGGAGCGGGTGCGGCTGATCATGGATTCGATCCCCGCGCTGGTGGCCTACTTCGACCACCGGCGGGTCTACCGCTACCTCAACCGCGGCTACCACGACTGGTTCTGCGTCGACACCTCGCGCCCGGAGGCCGTCAGCGCCAAGGCCTTCCTGGGCGACGCGGTCTATGCGATGGTCAAGCCGCAGGTGCTGCGGGCCCTCGCCGGCGAGACGCAAAGCCTGGAATATGAACTTCAGACCTGCGACGCCCGCCGCCTCTGGGTGCGGACCTCGCTGGTGCCGCAGCGCAGCGCCGAGGGGCGGGTCGTCGGCTGCTTCGAACTGACCTTCGACATCACGCAGGAGCGGCGCTCGCAGGCGCTGCTGGCGCGGGCCCAGAAGCTCGACTCGCTGGGCCGCCTGACCGGGGGGCTGGCGCACGACTTCAACAACATCCTCACGGTCGTGATCGGCAACCTGGCGGCGCTGGCCGAAGCCCGGCCGGGCGATCCGGCGCTGGACGACTATGTGCATCCGGCGCTCGACGCCGCGCGCCGCGGGGCCGAGCTGGTGCGCGGCCTGCTGATGTTCGCCCGGCGCCAACCGCTGCAGGCGGCGGCGGTGCATGTGGGCGCGCTGGTCGACACCGTGGCCCGGCTGGTGCGGCGCTCGCTGCCCGAGACTCTGCGGCTCGACATCGACGTCGATGTCGGCGAACTGCCGCTGTGGACCTGGATCGATGCCACCCTGCTCGAGCAGGCGCTGGTGAACCTGGTGCTGAATGCGCGCGACGCGACCGGTCCCGACGGACGCATCGTGCTGCGGGCCCGGCGCGTTCGCATCGACGCCGCGGAGGCAGCACCGTTGCAGCTGTCCGCGGGCGACTGCGTGCGCATCGAAGTCGAAGACGACGGCAGCGGCATGGACGCCGACACCCTGGCCCATCTGTTCGACCCCTTCTTCACCACCAAGCAGCCGGGCAGCGGCACCGGACTCGGCATGGCCGTGGTCTACGGCTTCGTGAAGCAGTCGGGCGGCGCCATCGACGTGCGCAGCGCACCGGGGCGCGGCACCACGGTGTCGGTATGGCTGCCGGCGGCCGAGCCCGCACCGGCGGACGGCGCGGCCGACAGCACCCGCCCGACCGGCAGGCCGCCGGCCGCCTCGATGGGCCTGGCGCTGCTGGTGGACGACGACGCCCAGGTGCGGCGCGTGATCCGGCGCAGCCTGCTGGAGCTGGGCTATTCGGTGCTCGAAGCCGACGGCGGCGCCGACGCGCTGAGCCTGCTCGAACACACGCCGGACATCGTGCTGCTGCTGTCCGACGTCGTGATGGGAGGCGGTGTCGACGGCCTCGCCGTGGCACGGGCGGCGCGCGAGGGCGGCCGCGCCCGCGCCGTGGTGCTGATGAGCGGCTATGCGCCGGGCGACCTGTCGCGGCAGGTCGACTTTCCGATGCTCACCAAGCCTTTCAGCACCGCGCAGCTCGCGCAAGCGATCGAGGAGGGCCGATGACGAACGAACACCATGGCGCAGGACTGACCCACCGCGCCGGCGCCGACGAGGCGAACCCGCCGTCGCTGGTCTACGTGATCGAGGACGACCCGGCCGTGGCGCGGCTGGTGCTCGCCACGCTGGCCGAGTTCGGCTTCAATGGCGAAGGCTTCAGCACCGGCGCGAGCGTGCTGCGGCGGCTGCAGGTCGAGAAACCCGACCTCTGCATCGTCGACCTCGGCCTGCCCGACATGGACGGCATCGATCTCATGCGGCGCATCCAGGCGGCGTCGAACGCGGGCGTGCTGATCCTCACCGGCCGCGGCCATCCGGCCGACCGCGTGATGGGGCTCGAGCTCGGCGGCGACGACTACGTCACCAAGCCCTTCGAGGCCCGCGAGCTGGTGGCGCGGGTGCGCAGCATCCTGCGCCGGCGCAGCCTGGCGCCGGGCCAGGCCACGGGGCAGAGGCGCTATGCGTCGTTCCTGGGCTGGCGCATCGATTGCGCGGCCAACGTGCTGCGCGCGCCCGACGGCAGCGAGCATCTGCTGGGCACGGCCGAGACCCAGGTGCTGCGCTGCTTCGTGGAGCGCCCGCACCAGATCCTCACGCGCGAGCAGCTGATGGGCGCGCGCGACCTGCTGCCGACCGACCGCAGCATCGACGTGCGCATCTCGCGCCTGCGCAGGAAGATCGAACTGGATCCGCACGAGCCGGCCATCATCAAGACCGTGTACGGGGCCGGCTATCTGTTCGCCGCGAACGTGCTGTGGGAGTAGTCCCGCCGATCGGTCTCGATTCGGACTCGAAAGGTCCCCGCATTGCATCGCAATGTGACGAATGATTGCACCGCACCCCGCACGGGCCGGCCGCATCCCAGAATCCGCCGAACCGTAGTCCAGGAGACGAATCATGAGCGACCCCGTGGTGACGAAGATCCAGTCCAACCCCAAGTACCTCGAGCTTCGCCGAAAGCGCAACCGCTTCGGCTGGTGCCTCACGGCGCTGATGATGGTCGTGTACTACGGCTACATCGCGCTGATCGCGTTCAACAAGCCTTTCCTGGCGCAGCCGATCGGCGGCGGCGTGACCACCATCGGCATCCCGATCGGGCTCGGCGTGATCGTCTTCACGATCCTGATCACGGCCTTCTACATCCGCCGCGCGAATGGCGAGTTCGATCGGCTGACGGCCGAGATCATCCAGGAGGCCACGCGATGAAAGCGCGTCACGCCGCTCTTGCCGCGCTGCTGGCCAGCGCCTCCGGCTGGGCCGCTGCCGCCGGCGCCGACGTCGGGCAGGTCACCAAGCAGCCGACCAACTGGATCGCGATCGCGATGTTCTCGGGCTTCGTGCTGCTGACCTTGTGGATCACCAAGTGGGCCGCCTCCAGGACCAAGTCGGCGGCAGACTTCTACACCGCCGGCGGCGGCATCACCGGCTTCCAGAACGGGCTGGCGATCGCCGGCGACTACATGTCGGCGGCCTCGTTCCTCGGCATCTCGGCCGCGGTGATGGCCACCGGCTACGACGGCCTGATCTATTCGATCGGCTTCCTGGTCGGCTGGCCGGTGATCACCTTCCTGATGGCCGAGCGCCTGCGCAACCTCGGCAAGTTCACCTTCGCCGACGTCGCCGGCTACCGCTTCCAGCCCGGCCCGATCCGCGCCTTCGCGGCCTCGGGCACGCTGGTGGTGGTGGCCTTCTACCTGATCGCGCAGATGGTCGGCGCCGGTCAGCTGATCAAGCTGCTGTTCGGGCTCGACTACTGGGTCGCGGTGGTGATCGTCGGCGCGCTGATGATGGTCTACGTGCTGTTCGGCGGCATGACGGCCACCACCTGGGTGCAGATCATCAAGGCCGTGCTGCTGCTGGCCGGCGTGACCTTCATGGCGCTGATGGTGCTGGCGGCCTTCAGCTTCAGCCCCGAGGCGCTGTTCGCCAAGTCGGTCGAGGTGCGCACGCAGATCGCGGCCAATGGCGGCAAGAGCCCGCTCGAGGCCTCGGCCATCGGACGCAGCATCATGGGACCGGGCGGCTTCGTGAAGGACCCGGTCTCGGCGATCTCCTTCGGCATCGCGCTGATGTTCGGCACCGCCGGTCTGCCGCACATCCTGATGCGCTTCTTCACGGTGCCCGATGCCAAGCAGGCGCGCAAGTCGGTGTTCTGGGCCACCACCTGGATCGGCTATTTCTACCTGCTGATCTTCATCATCGGCTTCGGCGCCATCACGCTGGTGCTGACCAATCCCGAGTTCGCCGACGTCGCGACCGGCACCATCAAGGGCGGCGGCGGCGCGGCCAACATGGCGGCGGTGCTGGTGGCGAAGTCGGTCGGCGGCAATGTCTTCTACGGCTTCATCTCGGCGGTGGCCTTCGCGACCATCCTCGCGGTGGTGGCCGGGCTCACGCTGTCGGGCGCCTCGGCGGTGTCGCACGACCTCTACGCCACCCTGATCAAGAAGGGCAAGGCCGACAGCCGCGCCGAGCTCAGGGTGTCGCGCATCACCACGATCGCGCTCGGCGTGGTCGCGGTGCTGCTCGGCATCGCCTTCGAGAAGCAGAACATCGCCTTCATGGTGTCGCTGGCCTTCGCGGTGGCGGCCTCGGCCAATTTCCCGGTGCTGTTCATGTCGGTGCTCTGGAAGGATTGCACGACGCGCGGCGCGGTCGTCGGCGGCTCGCTCGGGCTGGTGTCGTCGGTGGCGCTGACCATCGTCTCGCCGTCGGTCTGGGAAGCCACGCTGGGCCACCCCGCGGGCTCGGCCTGGTTCCCCTATGCCTCGCCGGCGCTGTTCTCGATGACGCTGGCTTTCGTCGGCATCTGGCTGTTCTCGATCACCGACCGAAGCCGCCAGGCGCAGCAGGAGCGGGCGGCGTTCCCGGCGCAGCAGGTGCGCTCGGAGACGGGCCTCGGCGCCTCGGGCGCGTCGGGTCACTGAGGGCGTTCAGCTTGACGAAGGCCAGCGCCGCCATCACCGCATCGTCCAGCGCATCGTGCGCGGGGCGCTGCGGCAGGTCCAGCGCGGTCATGATGGCCGCGAAGCGCAGGTCGATGTCGCCATGGCGCAGGTGCGGCGAGCGGCGCCGGTTCACATGGTCGTAGTAGAGCGCCGAGACCTCGATCTTCGGTTGCGGCAGCCCCATGCCCAGCATCGGGAACAGCACGCGGTCGATCATCGCGACGTCGAACTCCAGGTAGTAGCCCACCAGCGGCCGGCTGCCGATGAAATGCAGCAGCGCCTGCACGGCGGCCTCGGCCGCCAGTCCCTGGGCCAGGTCGCGCTCGCGCAGCTGGTGCACGCGCGCGCTGCCGGTCGCTACGCTGCGGCGCTCGGGCCGCACCAGCAGCTCGAGCCGCTCGCTGCACATCACGCAGCTGCCACGGATGCGCACCGCGGCGATCGCCACGATCTCGTCGCGCCGCGTGTCGAGGCCGGTGGTCTCGCAGTCGATCGCCACCCACTCGTCGGCGGGCGGCGGGTCCCACATGAAACGAAAGCGCGGATCAGCCAGGTGCTGGAGCAGCCACCATCGCTTGAGGGCCGAGAACCAGCCGGTCATCACAGCGCGTCCAGCCGGAAGCTCAGGCGCAGCATGCGGCGAAAACGTTTCACCACCTCGAGCGTGTCCTTGAGCAGGTCCCGCTCGAGGCTGCTCATGCGGGCCGGATCGACCTGCCCCGACACTTCGTGCCCGGCCGCCTGCTCCGCCAGGCCGGCCTTGAGCCGCAGGCCCATGAAGAAATAGAGGCTCTCGAGCAGGTCGGCGGCGAACTCGCGCTCGATCCGGCCGGCAGCGACCAGGGCCTCGAGGCGTTCCGCGGTGGAGGTCGCGTCCAGGCCGGCGCGCAGCGCCAGGCTGCGCACGCCGTGCACGATCGGGAACAGGCCCTGCTTCTTGACGTCGAAGTGCGGCGCCGTGGGCTCGCCGAAGGCCAGCAGGCGCTGCCACCAATGCGAATCCTCGGCGAAGGCGTCGATGGCCGCGGCGAAGCGCGCCAGCATCGCGTCGTTGTCGGTGGCCAGCGAGAACAGCCGGGCCCGCACGCCCGCCAGCAGCGTCGTGTCGCCGGCCACCGCGTGGGCATCGAGGAAGATCGCCAGCGCCATCAGCCGCTCGCCGTCGGGCTGCAGCAGCCACTGGCAGGCGCGCTCGGCGAGTTCGGCCTGGCCGGCGCGCCACTGGGGGTTCGAGACCATGACGCCGCCTGGGCATTCGGGCCAGCCGAATTCGATCAGCGCGCGGGTGAGGCGCTGGCAGATCGCGTCCAGGTCGGCCGGCGGCGCGTAGCCGTCGCGCAGCAGCAGGCCGTTGTCCTGGTCGGTCTTCTGCAGCTGCTCGCCGCGGCCCTCGCTGCCCATCACGAACAGGCAGCTGTTGGCGACCAGCTCGGGCGGCGCGATCAGTTCCCAGGCCCGCTGGAACAGCTGGCCGTTGAGCGCCTGCACCAGCGTGGCGATCTGCCCGACCCGGGTGCCGCCGCCGTGCAGCAGGCCGACCAGCTGCGTGACGTGGGCGCTCGCGCGGGCCAGTGCCTGCAGGTCCTGCGCTTCGGCGATCTCGCGGTTGATCAGGTAGGAGTGATTGGACAGGAAGCTGAACAGGTCGAGCGCCTCCAGCACGCCCACCACCCGGCCGCCGTCGCCGCCGCCGTCGTCGGCCATCACCACCACGCGGTGCACCCGGTGCCGCACCATCACGATCAGTGCGTCGCCGACCGGGGCCGCCGCGTCGACCGTGATCAGGCCGAAGCTGCTGACCTCGCGCACCGGCAGCCGGTCCAGCGGCGTGCCGTGCAGCACCGCGCGCTGCAGCGCCGTCACGGTGAAGATGCCCAGCCGCGGAGCTGGCCCGGACAGGTCCCGCACCAGCACGTTGGTGCTGCGCTCGGCCTGCAGCAGCCGCACCACCGACAGCACGTCGCAGTCGGCATCGACGAAGTGCGGCGCCCGCACCGGGATCGTGTCGACCCGCGCCAGCGCCAGCGACTGCAGCTCGTGCTGGCCGACGCGGCCGGCGATGGCGGCCAGCTTGTTCGACAGATCGGAGAACAGCAGGGCGCCGAAGGTCGCGTTGCGCGCGATCAGTTCGGTGACGACTTGCCGCGCGAGCTGGTAGGCCAGCACTTCCTCGGCGGCCACGAAGCGTCCGCCGACCTGGCCCGACAGCAGGCTGCGGCCGTCGAAGGTGTCGTGCGGGCCGAAGCTCGCCACCGCTTCGCTGCCGCCGTGTTCGAACTGCTGCACGAAGCCCTTGATGACGACGAACAGGTGGGTCGGCGCCATGCCGGCCTCGAGGATCGCCTCGCCTTCGCGAAAGTAGGCGATGTCGACCTGGGCGCGCACCCGCTCGCGCTCCTCGGCCGTGAGGCAGTCAAAGGGCGAATGCTCGAAATCGAAGGCGCTCGGCATGGCCGATGATCGAACAAAGCCTGCCGCGGCACCACCCTGTGGCGTCAAGCTTTCGCAAGGTCTCGAAGCGCAGCGCGCCAGTCGGCCCTTTCGTTGAATTTTGCACACTTGGGTCGGTCGAAGCGCGGCGCTGCCCGGCAGGCGTTTGTATACTTCAGGGCCCGCCTGCGGGCGGAATCCCGAATCGCGCCGCGCGACGCGCGCGGCGCCAATCTCCCGGCTCGGCCGCCCTGCTGCCGATCCTTCGCGGCAGCCTCCGGCCCGCCCATAACCCTTGCGATGGCGCGAAGCGCATGCCTTGCGTGTGCACGTCCGTCGTCTGCGTCTGTCCGATGCGGCCGGCGCTGCCGGATCGTCCGCGCGCCGCGCGGCTTTCGCATTTTCCTGATCTGCGTATGTTCCCGATTGAACTCAAGACCTTTGGTACTTCCCTTGCCCAGGCGCTCGACGGCATCACCCCCGCGTCGCTGGCGCTCTTTCTGAGCTGTTTCGGCCTGTTGTGGCTGTCGGCCCAGTTCGGGGCGCGGATTCTGGGCAGAAGGACGCCGGCCGGCGCGGAAGGCGGAGAGGATTTCCGGATGATCCTCGGGGCCACGCTGTCGCTGCTCGGCCTCATCATCGGCTTCACGCTGTCCATGGCCATCAGCGGTTTCAACAGCCGCCAGGCCGGCGAGGAAGCCGAGGCCGGGGCCATCCGCACCGCTTACCTGCGCGCCGACCTGCTGCCCCAGGCCGAGGGAGAACGTCTGCGCAGCACGCTGTCGGCCTACCTGGGCGAGCGCCTCCGCTTCTACGAGAGCGCCGACCCGCGCACCTACGCCGAAAGCCGCCGCGCAGCGCAGGAACTGCAGGACGATCTGTGGACGGCGACCAGCGCGGCGGCCGTCGCGCAGAAGAATCCGATCACGTCGCTGGTGGTCGCCGGCGTGAACGAGGTACTGAGCGCGCAGCAGAAGACATACGCCGGCTGGCGCGCCCAGATTCCGCTGGCCGCCTGGCTGCTGCTGGCCACGATCGCGGTGTTCTGCAACGCCCTCGTGGGCTACAACGCCCGTCACCTGCGGCGCAAGGCCGGGCTGTTTCTCGTGCTGCCGATGACGATCTCGCTGTCGTTCCTGGTGATCTCCGAAATCGACGTGCCCGGGCGCGGCATCATCCGCGTCAAGCCGGTCAACCTCCACTATGTGTCCGAGGTCACGTCAGGACACACTGCGCCGCCCTGTCCTGCGCCCTCGTGTGCCGCGGATGCGGCGAAAAGCGCAGGCGACTGAGCGGCGCAGCGCCGCCGTCCGCGCTGCTACCGGACCCCGGCGCCCTTCAGCAGGAATTCGGTCACCTGCTCGATCAGGTAGCGGCGGTCTTTGTCGTCGCTCTCGGCGACCTTCCTGAACAGCGCCACCTGCGTCGCGTGGTCGGCGTAGAACTGGGTCACGGCCCAGAGATGGAACAGGAACAGGATCGGGTCCACCGGGTCCATCAGGCCCTGGTCGATCCAGTTCTGGATCACGGCCGCCGCCTGGTCGGTGCGCTGCTGGCTGTGGTCCATCATCGGCCGCAGCACCGGTGCGCCGCGCATCATCTCGGCCGTGAAGATCCGCGAGCGCAGCGGATGCTCGAACGAGAACACCATCTTGCGGTGGATCAGGTCGCTGAGCACCTTGCGCGGGCCGAAGGCCTCGTCGCTGAAGCCGAAGACGCCGATCCAGTCGTCGATGATGCCCTGCAGCACCTGGCGGTACAGCGCTTCCTTGCTCTCGATGTAGTAGTGCAGCTGCGCCTTCGACAGGCCGGCCTTGTCGGCGATGGCCTGGGTCGACGCGCCGGCCAGCCCGTCGCTCGCGAACACCTCGACCGCGGCCCGGTGGATCACGGCCAGCAGCTGCGTGTACTTGCGCGCACGGCCGCGTGTGGCGGGCGCGTCGAGCGGCTCGTCCAGGGCGTCGCCGTGGGGTGCGGTGGTCATTGGGTGCGGATGGTGCCAGAGTGGCGGCGCAAACAGGTTCTCACAGGTCGACCACCAGAGCTTCGCCCTTGGCCCGCGAGCAGCACAGTGCCACCTTGTGCGCCCGCTCGCCGCGCGTGAGGCAGAAATCGCGGTGCTCCGCGCCCTCGCCTTCGCCGCCGACCACACAGGTGCCGCACAGGCCCTGCTCGCAGGACACCGGGATGTCGATGCCGACAGCGTGCAGCGCATCAACCGCGCTCTGGTCGCCGGCCACCGGCACGCGGATGCCGCGCTGGGCCAGGTGCAGCACGAAGGGCTTGCCGGTGGCGCAGGCGGCATCGGTCGGCGCCGCGAAATATTCGGTGTGGATCGCATCCTCGGGCCAGTGCGCGGCGGCGCTGCGCACCGCCTGCATGAAGCCGCCGGGGCCGCACACATAGAGCTGGGTGCCGGCCTCGCGCACTGCGAGCAGATCGCGCAGATCGATCTTCTGCGCGGCGGTGCCGGCATCGAAGTGCAGCCGCACATGGGGCGCCAGCAGCGGCTCGCGCAGCGCTTCGGCGAAGGCCAGGTGCTCGGCGCTGCGCACGAACAGGCAGAGCGTGAAGTCGGCGCCGGCGCGTGCCAGCGACTCGGCCATGGCGAGCAGCGGCGTCATCCCGATGCCGCCGGCCAGCAGCAGGTGGCGGCGCGCCTCGGCGCGGACCGGGAAGCTGTTGCGCGGCGCGCTGATCGGCAGCAGGTCACCTTCGCGGACGCGACCGTGCATCGAGGCCGAGCCGCCGCGGCCGGCGGCCTCGCGCTTGACGCCGATCAGGTAGCGCGAAGCGGCGCGGCCGTCCCCGCCGGCGTCGCAGGCGAGCGAATACTGGCGCGAGAAGCCGCCCGGCATGTGGACGTCGATGTGCGCGCCCGCCTGGTAGCCCGGCAGCGCCCGGCCGGCCGGATGCACCAGCTCGAAGGAGAGGATCTCCGGCGTCTGGCGCGCGATGCGCGCCACCCGCACGGTGAGATTGCGCTCGGTCATCGCCGGACCGTCACTTCGCGGCCGCCTTGCGGATGTCGACGCCGGCGCCCTTGTTGACGAACTGCGTGGTGTAGGCGTCGCGATAGTCGAAGTCGGTGGGCTTGTAGAGGCCGGCCGCGACCGTCTTGTCGTAGAAGTCCTTCATGCGCTCGTCGCTCATCGCGCCGATGCCCTTGGTGGCCGCATCGCCGACGTCGATGTGGGCCCGCAGGATCGGGATCGACTTCTCGATGTAGTCGTCGCTGATGTCCGGGTTGATCTTCTTGATCAGCTCGTCGGCCGCCTTGCGGTCGCCGTAGAGGTAGTTCGCGTAGCCGATGTTGGTGGCCTCGACGAAGCGGCGCACCACGTCCGGCTTGGTCTTGACCAGGTCCTGGCGCGTCTCGATGACCATGCCGTAGGTCGACCATCCGGCGTCGGCCAGCGACAGCACCACCGGCTTGAAGCCGGCCTGCTTCTCGACCGCCAGCGGCTCCGAGGTCGCGTAGGCCTGCTGCACCGCCTGCTTGTCGGCCAGGAACTGCGACAGGCTGTAGTTGTAGGGGCGCACCTGTTCGTCGCGCATGCCGTAGGCCTTCTTCATCCATTGCCAGTAGCTGATCTGGCCGTCCTTGGCGAGCAGCACGGTCTTGGCCTTGGCGAGGTCGGCGAACTTGTCGAAGCCCTGGCCCGGGTGGGCGATGATGGCCTGCGGGTCTTTCTGGAAGTAGGCCGCAACGACCACGGTCGGCACCTTCTGCTTGATGTTGTCGAAGGCCATCAGCATGTTGCCGGTCATCAGGAAGTCGATCTTGCCGGCCGGCAGCATCGGCCGGTTGTTGACCTGCGGGCCGCCCTGCTGGATGTCGACGTCGAGCCCGTACTTCTTGTAGGTGCCGTCGGCCAGCGCCTGGTAGAAGCCGCCGTGGCCGGGCTGGGCGCGCCAGTTGGTGGCGATGGTCACCTTGTCTTGCGCGATGGCCGCCAGGGCGGTGCAGGCGAGCAGGCTGGCCAGCAGGGTGCGGGCAATGAAGCGGGATTCGAGTCGCATCGTGGTTCCTTCGGTTGTGTCTCTGTGGAGGGGGTTCAGGCGTCCAGCGCCATGTCGGGGTGCCAGCCGCGCGTTTTTCCGGGGTTCATGAGGCCCATCGGGTCGCTGCGCTTCTTGAAGTCGATCTGCTGCGTGTCGATGGTCTTCATGCCGCCGTCCTCGATGGTCACGACATGCGGGTTGAAGACCTGGCAGCCGCCCTGCGACTCGAGCTCGCGAATCACCTCGTACTGGTGGGCCTCGCCCTTCCAGCGCACGAGCAGGATCGAGAAGGTGCCGTACTCGCCGCCGGCGCGCGCGAACTCGTGGTGCTGCAGAACGTCGTCACCGAAGACCGCGATGTGGCGGTCGACCACCGCGGGGTCGAAGGGCTGCGCGTAGGCCACCTGCAGGTAGGTCCAGCTGCGGTCGACCTTGAGCGCCTGAAGGGTGGTGTGGTTGTAGGCGCATTCGTAGGCCGGCGGCAGGCCGGCGGCCTGCAGTTCGGCCTCGGTGCCGGCGAGCGAGACCGTGCCGCCGTGCGCCGCCACCAGTGCGCGGAAGGCCGGCATCGAGTCCGGCGCGACCATCGCGAACATCGCATGGCGATCGGCCGGGAAGTGGTCGCCGAGGTTCGCGTAGTAGGGCGAGAAGCGGGCATCGACCGCCGACAGCAGGAACAGTTCGAGCGCGGGCGTGCTGGCCGCCACGCCGAAATCCAGCACCCGCCGGTAGCTGTCGAACAGCGCGATGCAGTGCACCCACTCGACCGCCGGGCTCAGCGCCACCTCGACCTCGGTCAGGATGCCGTTGGTGCCGTAGGCGTGGTGCACCTGCTGGATCTCGTCGCCGCGCAGCTCGATGATTCGCGGCTCGCGCTCGACCGTCATGATGCGCGCCCCCAGCAGGTTGCCCGGGTCGCGCAGGATGCCGTGGCGGATCGAGCCGATGCCGCCGAAGCCGCCGGCGATGAAGCCGCCGATCGAGGCCACGTGCCAGGTCGAGGGCCACATGCGCAGCGCCTGGCCGGTCTCGGCCACCGCGAGCTCGATGTCGTGCATGCGCGCGCCGGCCTGTACCCGCACGCGGCCGTCGCCGATCTCCAGCACCCGGCTCATCGGCGTGACGTCGAGCACCAGCCCGCCTTCGAGCGGCACGCACTGGCCGTAGTTGCCGGTGCCGCCGGCGCGCACCGTGAGCGGCAGCTTCCACTTGGCGGCCACGGCGGCGGCCTGGCGGACGTCGTCCTCGGTCGAGACCTTGACCACCAGGTCGGCCACGCAGCCGGCGAGTTGCTCGGTGAGGATCGGGCTGTACCAGTAGAAGTCCTTCGACAGTTGCTTGCGCTGGTTCGGCGACTCGATCACGTTCAAGCCGTGCAGGTCGCGTTTCACAGCCTCCCAGTCGATGGCAGCCGGCCGCTCTGGTGCTTTCAGCACGGCGCTCATCTCTCCCTCCTCATCTCGCTCTCGTGCCAGTGGCCGAGCACCGCCCTCGACAGCGCGGCGAAGACGATGAAGATCACGATGCCCAGCAGGGACACCAGCAGCAGTGCCGCGAACATCATCGGGATCTCGGTGCGGAAGCTCGATTCGAGGATGCGCGAGGCCAGCCCGGTCTCGCGGCCCGCGGTGCCGGCCGTGAATTCGGCCACCACCGCACCGACCAGGCTCAGGCCGCCGGCGATCTTCAGGCCGGCCATGAAGTAGGGCAGCGCGCTCGGCGCCAGCAGGTAGCGGAAGGTCTGCCAGGGCGAGGCCTTGTAGAGCTGGAACAGGTCGCGCAGGTTGCTGTCGGCGCTCTTCAGGCCGATCACGGTGTTCGACAGGATCGGGAAGAAGGCCACGATCCAGGCGCACAGCAGCAGCGCCGCGGTGGTGCTCGACACGTAGATCAGGATCAGCGGCGCGATCGCGATGATCGGCGTCACCTGCAGGATCACGGCGATCGGGAAGAGGCCGATCTCGACCCACTTGAAGAGCGCGAAGGCGATCGCCAGCAGGACGCCGCCGACGATCGCCGCGGCCAGCGAGAGCAGCGTGAGCTTGACCGTGAACCACAGGGCGCTCGAGAGCGTGTCCCAGTTGTCGACCAGCGTCGTGAGGATCAGCGAGGGCGCCGGGATGATGTAGTGCGGCACGTTGTTGATGCGCACCAGAACCTCCCACAGCAGCAGCAGTCCGACCACCACCGCGATCGGCACCGCGGTGCGCAGCAGCGATTCGCGCCGCCGCAGCCGCTCGTCGCGCCGCTGCAGGTCGGCCGCCGAGGGCGCATCGCCGAGTGCGGCCAGCGCCGGATTGTCAGTGATCGATGTCGACGCCATGGAGGGCTCCGTGCAGGGATTGCGACACTGCGGTGCAGTGCGCGTTGTAGCGGGTGGAGGTGCGGAAGGCTTCGCCGCGCGGGTAGGGCTCGTCGATGCGGATCTCGTCGACCACGCGGCCCGGCCGCGGCGCCATCACGACGATGCGGTTCGACAGGTAGACCGACTCGTAGACGCTGTGGGTGACGAAGATCACCGAGAAGCGGTGTTCGCGCCAGATCGCCAGCAGGTCGTTGTTGAGCTTGATGCGGGTCATCTCGTCGAGCGCCGCGAAGGGCTCGTCCATCAGCAGCAGCCGCGGCCGCGTGACCAGCGCGCGGGCGATCGACACCCGCATCTTCATGCCGCCCGAGAGCTCGCGCGGATAGACGTCGGCGAAGCGCGAGAGGCCGACCATCTCGAGCACCTGGGCGACCACCGGCGCGGCGGCGTCGCGCGACATGCCGGCCAGCTTGAGCGGCAGCCAGACGTTGTCGAAGACCTTGGCCCAGGGCATCAGGGTCGGCTCCTGGAACACGAAGCCGAGCTCGCGGTCGCTGGTCGACGCGCCGCTGTTGGTGCGCGACCATGCGAGTTCGCCCGAGCTGCTGCGCGTCAGGCCGGCGATCAGCCGAAGCGCCGTGCTCTTGCCGCAGCCCGAGGGGCCGAGGAAGCTGATGAAGTCGTGCTCGCCGCAGTCGAGCGACATGCCCTGCAGCGCCAGGGTGCCGTTGGCGAAGCGCTTGCTGACCTGGCGCAGGCTGACCAGCGGCGGCGTGGAAGCTGCGGCCATGTTCAGCTCCAGGCCGGTTCGTTGGCCAGCCGCTCGATCGGGAAGCGATGGACTTCCTGCAGCAGCTGCACGAAGTTGCGCCCGACGTGGTCGAGCACCGCCTCGCCCTTGGCCGCGGTCGCCCGCGTGGCGTCGCCGGCCGCACCGACCGGGTTGATGTCGTGCATCTGCCAGCCCAGCTTGCCGGTCGGCGTGATCGAGA
The DNA here is from genome assembly GCF_056394465.1 of Variovorax sp. 10N432. NCBI lineage: Bacteria > Pseudomonadati > Pseudomonadota > Betaproteobacteria > Burkholderiales > Comamonadaceae > Variovorax > Variovorax sp. 10N432. The sequence goes on along the minus strand of NZ_JBFTHX010000029.1, from coordinate 1,109 downwards.
GAAAGCGGTTCTCCTGCGCCAGGTCCTCGGTCAGCGAGCGGAAGTTGCGGAAGTTCTCGGGCCGCACGTGGTCGGGCGTGAGGTGCAGCATCACCGAGCTCTCGAGGTCGCCGGCATGCACGCCGTGCTTGCCTTCGTGCGCCGTGAAGAGCCCTTCCGGCAGCCCCAGCGTGTACCAGTTGGCGGCCACCACCATCATGTCGTGCGACTCGCGCAGGTCCCGCGCGACGATGTCCATGATCGACATCTGGCCGCCATGGCTGTTGTAGAGCACCAGCTTGCGCACGCCCGCGCGGGCCACGCAGGCGCCGATGTCCTTCCACTGCGCGATCAGCGTCGAGGCCGACACGGTGAGCGTGCCGGGGTAGCGCGAATGCTCGTTGCTCTTGCCGTAGGCCACCGTGGGCAGGAACAGCACCGGCAGGTCGTCGGGCAGGTGCGGCAGGGTCGCGCGCACCATGCCGTCGATGGTCGCGGTGTCGGTCGACATCGGCAGGTGCGGGCCGTGCTGCTCGGTGGCGCCGACCGGCAGCACCGCGATCAGGTTGGCCCGGTCCAGGCGGGAGAACTCTTCGCTGGTCAGGTCGGACCAGTAGCGGCTGCGCGGGCGGAGGGATGGCATGGGTGCTTCCTGCATCGTGGAGTAGGCTAAATTATCCATTCGGTAAAAAAAGATGGCCTATCGTTTACCCGAAAGAGGCATCGGGACATTGCAACAGGCTGCAATCCGGGGCCTGGATTCGACCGATCGGTCAAATGAAAACACCACGCAGGCGTCGATTTAACATCGGTGCTCCCCAGGAGTGCCCGTGACCCTCTCGGCTGCCTCGAACACATGCGAAGTGCTGGTGATCGGCGCCGGCCCCGCCGGCAGCGCCTGCGCCCAGGCGCTCGCGGGGGCCGGCCTCGACGTGGTGCTGGTCGACCAGCACGCCTTTCCGCGCGACAAGACCTGCGGCGACGGCCTGATACCGGATGCGCAGCGGGCGCTCTCGCGGCTCGGCCTGCTCGACGAGGTGCTTGCGCGCGCCCGCGTCGCGACGCACGTGGGCTGCGTCGGCCCGAGCGGCGGCCGGGTCGAGCTCGCGGCGCGGCTGGCAGTGCTGCCG
>NZ_JBFTHX010000028.1:0-82815 GCF_056394465.1 Variovorax sp. 10N432 | reverse complement strand
ATCTGTACGTGGCCCACCACAACGCCAACCCCAAACCCTTCATCTGGACCAAGAGCGCGACCGACATCTTGGCCAAGGTCACGCGCGCCAAGGCGGCGCTGGCACGGAGCACAAGATAAGTACATATTTACGTGGCGCACTGCACTAGCGAAGGAAGTGTTGTCCGTTGGGCACGGGCTGCACAGGGTCAGTTTGAACGCATTGCATCGGTCCAGTTCCGAGCCAGGGGCGGGCCGATGGACTGGCCCGATCGAATCAGCACGATCTGACTCTGGTCGCCGCAGGCCGGACTGCCAACAATCGGCCTGGCCAGATGCGAACAGCCGGAATGGGGCAGATCGAACTGGTTCATCACTCCAAACACCATGCGATTTGATTTCTTTCGGCGCCCGAGCGACGCCCCGGTGTGCCCGATCGAGGCGCGCGCGCCGGTAGCCAACGAGGCGATGCACCCCGAGGCAGGGGCTTCGTGACCTATGCCCTGCTGCTGGATGCGCAGAAGCGGTCAAGGGCTACAGGCTCGCATGGCACATGGCATCGCCTGGCGCCGAGCCAACCGCGTTCGAGAGCCTGAGGGCGCTCCTTTCCTGCGCCGCGACGAACCCCAATCCTCCCGAGACCGGCTGGCGCCTTGGCAGGCTGGCCCTCTTCTTCGACATGACAGTCGACGGACTAACCTGAAGGAGCTGCAGGCCTTGCCGCCGAAGAATGTCGTCCTGTGCATGGATCTCGACGACCTGATGAACGCGGACATCCGGTCGACGCTGCTGCGTCTTCGCGCACAGGGATATGGCTTCATGCTGCGCGGCGCGAGCCGCCACTGGGGACTCCGGTTATTCAGCCCATTGCCACGCATGGCGACCTGGCAGGACTTTGCCGCTTGCGCCGCGCGTCGCCTGGATGTTTTCGTGCCGGGCGGCCAAGCAATCGCCCTCCCGACGCAAGCGGGGGCCACTTTGCAGCCGGAATCCATGCTGATCGTCCGTCTGATGCAGACGATCCGACGTGATGAAGACTTACGCACCATAGAAGCCACTCTCAAGCATGACGCCGCGCTGACCTACCGCCTGTTGCTCCACATCAATTCGCCGGGCGTTGGAATCGGCGTGCAGGTCCAGTCGCTCCGCCACGCGGTGGCCATGTTCGGCTATTCGCCGCAGTTCCGATGGCTTTCGGTGCTGCTGGCGACGAGCAACAAGGACAGCGCGGCGTTCATGACGAAGAAAGCGATTGTCCGCGGCCGGTTTGTCGAGCTGATGGGCCAGGGGATAGCGCCACTGGACGATCGGGCTGGCGTCATGATGTCGGCACGCAACGTACGTATGCGCACGTATGGGCTGCGGCGGGCGGACAGCTTATCTTCCGATCACGGCACGATGGCCGTGGTCGAGAGTCGACGGGGCGGCGCGAGGCACCGTCTGTCTACAGCCCAATCGCCGGCCCTGAGAGCATTTCGGGGTCGCACGCATAGAAGGATGACGCAGGTCATGCAGTGGAACTCGCGCTCAACGAGGATGAAGATGACTGAATCGAACCCGTCCTCCATGGTCATGTTTGATGTTGGCCGCCTCTTGTCTGAAAGTGTGCAGGGGGAGTCTTGGCGGGATCTCGTCAGATGAAAGCCGCGCCGAAGCGCAAGGATGAGGACGCAGCTCTAGCCGCGCTCCACGCGCTAAAAATACTTGATAGCGAGCCGGAGCCCGAGTTCGATGCCATCGTGCGAACGGCGGCGGAAATCTGTGGCGCGCCAATCTCGCTGATCAGCCTGATCGACCATGACCGGCAATGGTTCAAGGCCAATGTCGGACTTCCGGGCATCGCCGAAACGCCGCGCGAGCTTGCGTTCTGCGCTCACGCCGTCCTCGGTGGCGACCTGTTCGAAGTTCCCGATGCCATGCAGGACAGTCGGTTTGCCGACAATCCCCTGGTGACGGGTCCGCCCGACATCCGCTTCTATGCCGGCGCGCCCGTCCTTTTGAACGATGGAATATGCGTCGGGACGCTATGCGTCATGGACAGGAAGCCCCGTCAACTGAGCGAGAAGCAGCGCGAAACGCTTCGATGCCTTTCGCGCATCGTGGCCCACGCGATGCAGGGCCGTTACGCGATTCGGGAGACCTTGAGGTTGGTGGACCGCCTGTCCGAGCAGCACGAGCTGCTTCGCGTCACGCTGCAGTCGGTGGCGGACGGAATTGTGACGACCGATGCGGAGGGCAACGTCGGTCTCCTCAATGCTGTCGCTGAACGTTTGACCGGGTGGTCGACCAGCGAAGCCCGGGGCAGAGCACTGTCGGAAGTCTTGCATGTGATCGTGGATGCCTCCGCGGTCGCAAGCCGGTCGTGCAGCGACTCCTCGCTGCCGAAGACCGTCGTCGCCAAGGCCTTGGCCAGCTCGGTCTTGCCGACGCCGGTGGGGCCGAGGAAAAGAAAGGTCGCGGTCGGCTTGCCTGCTTCGCCCAGCCCGGCGCGCGCCAGGCGCACGGCGTCGCTGACCGCGTGGACCGCCTCCTCCTGGCCGACCACGCGTTCCCGCAGCCGGTCTTCGAGTTGGAGCAGCTTCTCGCGGTCCTCGGTGGTCAGCTCGGACACCGGCACGCCGGCCAGCGCCGAGACGATCTGCGCCACATCCTCCACGCTCACTTCGGAAGAGCTGGTGCCACGCCGCTTCTTCCAGGCCGCAGTGGTGTCGGCGAGCGTCTTCTCGTCGCCCTTGATGCGGTCGCCCAGGTCCTTGGCCTTGTCATATTGCTTGGCCGCACCTGCGGCATCCTGCTCCTGGCGCAGCGTGCGAACGTTGGCCTCGATATGCTGCAGTCCGGCGGTGTTCATTGTGCGATGGGTGAGTACGGCCGACCTTCGCACTGGCAATCGCGCAGGGCCTCCTTGGCGTGCAGGGCCACCAAGCCGTAGAAGGTCAATTCGGGCCGAAGCGTCACTGGTACGAGCATAGGTCAATGTGAACCCGATCGGGCGCTCCGACAAGGGTCAGTTTCATCAACGTATTGCAGGCCAGGCATAGGCGTTGCCCGGGCGCGCAGCGGGCCCCACGGCGCCGGGCAGGTCGACACTCCGGGAGCGGCGCGTCAATACCGGCCACCGACCCAAAAGCCGCGTCTGGGCGACGGATGAGCCATGGGTGGACAAGGCCGTGCCTGGCGCGCGGATTCGGCATTAAGAGCAATTGCCCGCTCGGCTCACGGGTTCCTGCGGGCAGCTTGTTGTATTGCCCCATCGACGGACAGGTCCGAAGCTGGATCCTGACCCAGCAGAATCAGCGCGGCCCGGTAGGCGGACCGCGCCCCGGCGCGAATTTCGTTCACCAGCTCGCGTCGCCGCCGGGCGTGATGCTCGGGCGACCGGTAGACGGGTTCGGTCATGAGGAGCTGTGTCACCGTCAGCAGCCTGGCGGCGGACGTCAGGCAGAAATGAATGGCTGCGCGCTCCTGCGATGCCTTGTTGGCTTCCTCTACCCTGCGGATGACGACCTCCTGCGCTGGCGGAGATAGTTCGCCTAGATCGGTGGGGCCGGACCAGGGCGCAAATTCATGGTCGCCGTAGCGGGCGGCCAGGATCAGTTCGATCGAGTGGAGTGCCCGTTCGAGCTCGAGCATTTCGGTTGTTTTCATCAGACGTGTGACTGCCTGCGGGCGCGTGGCGGCCAAATGCCGCGCGATTCGCCGCCTCGGTTCAGACCTTCAATTCTCGGCAATCAAGCGCCCGGCGACCATGACCAGTTGCGCGCAGTTTCGACCGGGCCAGATGGGCAGTCCGCGTGCACAACGGCACTTGCCCCAACTGCGCCACCGACGGCATCGCCAGGGACCTCGCCGCGCCCCGAGCTTGGTGGCGAGGAAGACGATGCTGCACTTCATCGGTGGTCTCCTGGGGCGGACGGCCTCAATGCTGCGGCGCAAGCGTGTCGTTGACCTCAGCCTCGCTAGGTTCCAACTCGGCGCCAACAGGCTTGCCGCCCTGCGCGTCGGCCAGGGCCGGTAGCACCTCGGTGTCAATCGCTCTATGTCGACCTCGCCGACGATCCGGGGTTGTCGTACTTTTCGTGCATGTATGGACCCGACGCCTTTTGCAAGTTCTCGTTGGCGATGAGAAACGGTCTGCACGCATGTTTACGGCTTGCCAGTGGGCCCGTCGAGACACGCCCGCAGCCTTGATGAGATCCGCACACCCTGTCCTTAGCAAATCGGCGGCTTGAGCCTGAGCGTGCAGCCGGCACCAAAAACAGGTTTCGGGGTGTTGGTCCAACCGATCTCGTCATCATGTTCGAGAAGCTTCGCAAACCAGTGCTGGGTATCTTCTTTCCCCCTCAAGGTACTGTTGTAGATGCCACGGGATTTCAGAGCGCGGCGCCCGTGGGTCGATACACGTCTTCGCTGCTGAGCAGGACCTGGATGACGCGCGCATTCTTGTTGGCCAGCGCCACCGCCGCGCGGTTGTAGCCGCGGCGCGCGACCAGCTCCTGCAGCCAGCGGCTGCGCGCATCGACCTTGCCGACGGCGTAGCGCAGGACCGAGCGTGCGCCGTGAATCAGCAGGGTTCGAAGGTACGAATCGCCCCGCTTGCTGATACCCTTGAGACGCGATTTGCCGCGGGACGAGTACTGACGCGGCACCAGGCCGAGCCAGGCCGCCAGATGCCGGCCGTTTTTGAACTCCTTGGCGTCCCCGACAGCGGCGACGATCGCCGTGGCGGTGATCGGACCGACGCCGTCGATGGCCGTGATCTTCTTGCACAGGGCCGAGCTCTTCATGAACGACTTGATCCACGCCTCGGCAGGCGCAATGCGCTCTTCGAGCACGTGTACTTGCTGCAGCAATTCCATCAGCAGCGTCTGGCAGAAGCTGGTGAGCTCGCCTTCGCACTGTTTGAGGATCTCGGGCATGGCGCGCTTCAGGGCCTCAGGCGATTGGGCGATCACAATGCCGCGCTCGCCGAACAAGCCTCTGACCTGGTTGATGAGCGCCGTGCGCTGGTCGACAAGGAGTTGGCGCACACGGTGGGCGGCCATCATGTCCTGCTGGTCCACAGATTTCACGGTCACGAACCGCATTGCCGGGCGGCAGGCGGCCTCGACAATCGCCTCCGCGTCGTTACGGTCGTTCTTGTTCGTCTTGAAGAAAGGAGTCACGTAGTGCGGGCTGATCAACCGCACCTCGATGCCCAGTCCCTGGAAGCGCCGCGCCCAGTGGTGAGCCGAGCTGCATGCCTCCATCGCGATCACCCGCGGCCGCAACTCGTGTACGGCTTGCAATAGCGCGGCGCGGGTTACCTTCGAACGATGCTGTGCATGCCCATGGCGATCGGCGCCATGAAGCTGGAACACGCGCTTGGCCAAGTCGATGCCGAGAATCTCGATCTCCATGGCGAACCTCCGAGCCAGAGGGTTGTTGAGATGCGCAGTTTCGTCTCAATGGTGGCGTCGGGTCCATCTCAGTAAATTGGTGCGCTTTCTCGCACGCCCAGCAGCCATGCGGACTTACGTTTGATGGCGCAGGTGCCAGACGCGCGTCGCCCTGCGAGGGATCGAAGCCAGTACATAGACGGCCCTGCGTTTCGGAGCCAGCCATGCCCTCCTTTGCCCTGCTGTCAGGCGACACGACAAACTGCCCCCCGCGATGCCTCGGGCATCGTTGCGGTCGGTCTTGTTGCGCATGGCAGCCAGGGTGTTCTTGACCTGCCTGGCTTCCATGCAGATCACCTCGAAGCCTGCCGCCTGCAAGCCGTAGGTGAGGTACTGGGTCAGCGTGCCAGCCTCCAGGCGGACAGCCTTCACATCGGCGCTGAAGCTGCTCAAGCGCTTGGCAATCGCAGCTGGCTGCGCCGCCGTCTTGGCTTCGTGGCACACCTCGCCATGTTCGTCAACAACGCAAATCGAGACGGAGCGCAGGGACACATCGGCAAACGACCCGATGTGAAGCGCCGCTATCGAGGCGAGGGCGATGGCGTGATCTTCGTCGTCGACGATCATCCGTTGATGCGCGACGCGGTGACGATGGCCCTCGGCGAGCTTCGGCGAAGCGAGGAAATCGTCGAGTTCGCATGCCTGCGCGAACTCGCCAAAGGACTGGCCGCCAGCGGCTGTCCCCGATGTCGTTCTGGATCTGCATCTGCCCGATGCATCCGGATGCTCCGGTGTGCGCCAAGTCCGGCAGCGGTTTCCTGGCGTTCCCCTGGTCGACTATTCGGCGACGCCTGCCGCGCATGCACGGGATGAGCGCATCGAGGCCGGCGCCAACCACTACATTGAAAAAACCGTGAACTCGCAAGGCTGGCGGCTGCGTTGGCGCAACTGCTGACAAACCTTTCCGTGGCGCGATGTCACCACGACGAGCAGGTCCAATGGCGCCAGGCCGCTCGCGGCGTCAACGCCGCCAGTGGAAGCCGGGCCAGCCGGGATTCGTGATGTGCGCCGCTCAGCGCACCCCTACCACCCCGACCTCGACCCGGCGATCGGGTTGCAGGCAGGCAATCAGCGCGGGGCTCGGCTGGCTGCCCTTGCACTCGCCGGCCTTCGTGACCGGCGCCGTGCTGGCCTTGCCCGTGGCCACGATTTTTCGCGGATCGATCCGGCCGGACTGCGCGAGATAGGCCTTGACGGCCTCGGCCCGTTGCACCGAAAGCCGCTGGTTGTGGCTGACGGAGCCGAGACGGTCGGTATGCCCTTCCACCGTGATCACCTCGAACTGGATCGGAGCGAGGTCGGCGCCGAACCGGTCGAGCGCGACCTTGCCGGGCGCCGTGACCTCGGCCCGATCGAAGCCGAACAGCGAGTCCGCAGAGAAGCTCACCCGACGTATCGGAGCCGCCGCCACCGTCTCAGCCTGGACGGTCGCTGGCGCAACCGCCGCCACCGGCTCGACGTAGGTCGGCGCGCTGCGCACCGGCGCCGCTGCAGAGGCGCCGAATGGAAACACCAGGCTCACCGTGGCCGCGTTGATGTCGCCGCGGTTTCCCACGGCGTCGTTGACCCGGTAGCGTTCGAGCTCGCCGCGGATGAGGAAGCCGGGGCTCACCGCATACTGGATGCCGACGCCGAACTTGTAGTTGGCGTCGCTGCTGCTGGGGTTCAGGGCGGTCACGGCGACCGCGCCACTGCGCGAAAAGGTATCGCGCGTGCGGCCGTACTGCACCCCTACCCGCCCGAGCACCGACCAGCGCTCGTCCAGGGGAAGCGTGCCCACGAGGTCGAGATTGACCCCCTGGAACTTCGCCTCGCCGGTCAAGATTCCAGTCGGCGTCGTGGTGGCTGCGAACCCGAACTTGCCGAGGTTGAAGTACCCGGCTTCGACGGCCCAGTTCGGAGTGAACTGATAGCCACCGAAGAGCTTGTAGGCGAGCGAACTCTCGTCGCGCGACATGCCGGTGGTGGCAAGGCCCGCGATGCGCAGGCGCGCGACGATGCTCTCGTCGTCGATGCGGGCCTGCGAGCCGCCCAGCGAGACGCCGCCGTAGAAGTAGGGGGCCTCGCGGCCCTGGGCCAGGGCGGAGCCGGCAACCACGCAGCCCAGGCCGGTCAGGCCGAGCATGCGCAGCAGGTGTCGAGGTTTCATCTTGGCTTTCGGGAGGGCAGGCAGAGCGGGCGGACGAACGAGGCTGTTGCCGGCGTTCACGGGGCCACCACCGTGGTGTTGACCATGGTCACCGAGGCGGCAAGGCCCAGGGCGCGTCCGGTCAGGACGGTCTGCGCGGTCTGGCCCGCGGTGGAGATCGTCACGCCGGCGCCGGCGATGATGGTGCCCACCATGCTGCTGCCGTCTTCGATGCGAGCGGCGCTCGCGACTTGCCAGAACACGTTCTTGGCCTGCGCGCCGTTGGTCAGCAGCACGGTGCGGGGCGTGGCGCCCAGCCCGATGGTCAGCGACGAAGGTACTTGGAACACCCACACCGCGTCCGGATTCCCTTGCGCATCCAGCGTGAGGTCGCCGGTCGTGATGGCGAAGGTTCCGCCCGCCGAGGTGTAGACCGCGGGCGGCAGCACGCGTCCACCGAGTTGGCCGGCGCCCGGATCGTTTCCTGCCGGCAAGGCCGCCAGGTCGTCGTAGGCCCGCTGGGCATCGGCTGCCGCCTGCGTGGCGATCGTCATGCCGGCGGCGGTCCCGGGTGCGGGCGGCGCGCAGAAGACGGCGCCGTTGGTCACCGCCCCGCGATTCAAGGGCGTCTCGGTGTAGATGTTCGAAGCGTCGTGGAAGCCGGTGATCAAGGTGCATGCCGCGGTGGTGCCGAGGTTGCCGTTGACCACGGTGTTGACGCCCTGGTTCGTCACGCCGGCGCCGCCGCCGAATCCGCCGAACAGGCCGGCACTGCGCAGATCGACCGCGGCGATGCAAGCTTTGGATCCGGTGGAGAAGTCCCAGACGCGATCGGCCGCCAGGGCCATGCCGTCCTTGCCCTTGACGCCCGCGCTGCCCGATTTGATCGTCACCACGAAGGCACTGCTGGGCGCAAAGCCCGCCGCCGCCGTCGCGACGAAGCGTGCGACCCGCGTGATCGGGTCATAGGTGACGGTGCCCGAGATCGGCGCGCCGTTGCCCACGACCTGGAAGGTGGAGGCGTTGATGGTCGCTGCGTCCATGGCCGTGTCGAACCCGGCACTGACGGTCGTGACCGGGCACAGGCCGGAGGCTCCCAGCGCCGGAGTCACCGACGAAATGGTCGGTGCGACCGGTGTGCCCGGTTGTCCGCCGGCGGCGCCGAGACCCGCGGCTCCAGCGGCCCCCGCTCCTGCGCCCGAGGTCTGCCCGACCCCTACGCCACCCAGGATGGGGTTCATCCCGCCGCCACCGCCACCGCCGCCGCAAGCGGCAAGCGCGCAGGCCAAAAGCACCGGAAAGATCCGCGGAATCAATTTGAATCGTGTAGGGAAATGGCTCATGAATAGTCTATTTGCGAAGAATGGGGGGGGTGGAAGCGCGCGGCCTGCCAGCCGCCGTCGTCCGAAAGGGAAGCGTAGGGCCGTGGTCCCGTCCGACCTATCCGTACGCGCACGTAGGTCGCGGGAATAGTTCACACATACCGATTGAGCGGACAATGGGCGACGCCTTCGCCTCCGCAGGCGCTCGCGGAGTTCCCGCACTGGAGAAGGGTTGCTGGAATGACTCCGTGGGCATCGAATCGGGCAGCCCCGAACAACGCGACGCCGCGCGTGGCGCTGCTCGACGCGCAGGGGATGGTCCTCTGCGTGGACTCCGAGTGGGCGCTTCTTGCCGCGTCAAGTGGGGCTGCGCCCTTCTACAGCGGGGTGGGCTCCGACTACCCCGAGCAGTACGCGACCATGGTCAGCGGCGCGCCGGAGGCGGCGGCGGACGCGGTCCGGGGAATGCGCTCGGTCCTGAAGGGGACGACGCAGAAATTCTCGTGGGACTACACCTGGGACTCGCCGCTCGGGCGCCAGCCGTGCCGAATGAGCGTGACGCCGCTGCAGGGCCCGGCAGGCGGCGCGGTCGTGACGCATGTCGACGTCGATGTCGTCGACGAACCACGAAGCGCGAGCCAGGACGCGGCGCATCGCATGCTGAGGACGCTGGTCGACGCCTCGCCCGACATGATCTATGCCCTGGACACGGAAGAACGCCTGGTGATGTGCAACCGCGAAGCGCTGCGTCAGCTCGGCGCGGACCGGGAGCGCGACCTGGAGGGCAAGTCGGTTCATGACCTCATGCCCGCTGCAGGGGCGGAAGCCGCGCAGGCCGAGAACCAGCGTGTGCTGGGTGGAAAGCCCGTGCTCGATCGCGATCGGCGGCACGTCGATCTCGCCGGCGTGCCCCACTGGCAACGCACCATCAAGGTTCCGCTGCGCGATGCCGATGGCGCGGTCATCGGCTTGATCGGCATCCACCGGAACATCTCGGATCACAAGAGGGCGCAGGAGGAGACGCGAGAAATCGCCGATCGGCTGGGGACTACCCTCGAACGCCTGCCCGACGGCTTCTGCACCATCGATCGCGAGTGGCGCATCACCTACCTGAACGAGCGGGCCCGACGCCTGCTCGGGCACGCCCGCACCGACCTGCTCGGCCGAACGGTGTGGAACGCTTTGCCGGAGCTCGCGGGTACGCCGTTCGAGCCGGCATTGCGCCAATCGATGGAACTCGAGACCACGGTGCAGGTCGTCGAGCGACTGTCTTTGCGCAGTCGCTGGTTCGAAGTCCGGATCCATCCGTCGCGCAGGGGGCTCTCCGTCTACATCCGCGACGTGACCCGCCAGCGCCGCTTGAACGAGAAACTGGAACTCGGCCGAATGCGCCTGATGGCCGCGCAGACCGTCGAAAAGATCGGCAGCTGGATCACCGATCTTGCGACCGGGACGGTCGAATGGTCCGACGAGACGCACCGGATCTTCGACACCGATCCGCTGGGCTTCGCGCCTACGCATGCCGGCTTTCTGCAACGCGTGCACCCCGATGACCGGGCCAGGATCGAGGCCATCTTTACAGCGTCGCTGCAGGAGCCGAAGGCCCAGGGCATCACCCACCGGGTGCTGTTGCCGAACGGCGCCATGAAAACCGTCGAGGAACGCTGGCAGGTGTACTTCGACGCCAAGGGCAAGCCGATCCGCGTGCTCGGGACGTGCCAGGACGTGACCGAGCGGGCGCATGCCGAACAGAGACTTCAGGAGAGCCGGCTGATGCTGAAGCTGGCTGGCAAGATGGGCCGCATCGGCGCCTGGATGGCCGACCTGGACGAGGACAGGGCCCTCTGGTCGGACGAGGTCTGCGCGATTCACGGCGTACCTCCCGGGACGTCCCCGAGCATTGTCGAGGCCATGGCCTTCTATGCCCCCGAGTCGATCGTTGCCGCATCGAACGCCTTCATCGCTTGCGCCCGGCAGGGGGTGGCTTGCGACATGGAGTTCGAAATCATCGCCGCCACGGGCCGGCGGGTGTGGGTTCGCGTGATTGCCGAGGCAATCAGGGACGAGAACGGAAGCATCCGGCGGGTGCAAGGCGCATTCCAGGATCTCTCCGAGCGCAAGCGCACGGAAGAAAGTGCCCGGCGCCTTTCGGAGCGTCTCACCACCACGCTTGAAACTCTCTCCGACGGTTTCCTGGCGCTCGATGCGAACTGGCGCCTCAGCTACGTCAACCCGAGGGCCGAGCAGATGCTCCAGCGCCCGGGCGGCGAACTGACAGGCCAGGTCTTCTGGAAATGCATCCCGGGATCTCTGGGGAGAGAATTCGAAGCCTCTTATCGAAGCGCCATGTCGCAGCGAATGGCGGCCACGTTCGAGACCTTCTTCATGCCGCTGAATGCGTGGCTGCGGGTCAACATCTATGCCTTCGAAGAAGGCCTTTCGGTGTACCTCCGGGACGTGACCGCCGAGCGCGGGGCGCGCCAGCAACTCGAGCTCCTGGAGGCGAGCGTCGCCCAACTCAACGATGTCGTGCTGATCACCGACAACCTGGTCGACGGGCCGGGACCGCGGATCGTGTTCGTCAACGATGCCTTCGAGCGCATCACGGGCTACGGGCGCGAAGAAGTCCTGGGACGATCGCCGCGCTTCCTGCAGGGTCCGATGACGGAGCGCGCCGAACTCGACCGCATACGTGCAGCCTTGGCGCGCAGCGAGCCCGTGCATGCCGAACTGCTGAACTACACCAAGTCGGGAGGCGAATACTGGGTCGAGCTGGACATCGTGCCGGTCGGTGCCGAAGGGGCCCATCCCGGCCACTTCGTCGCGATCCAGCGCGACATCAGCGATCGCAAGCGTGACCAGAGCGAGCTGCGCGAGATCAACACGGCGCTCGAGACGCGGGTGCAGGTGCGCACGGCCGAGCTCAGTCTGGCGCTGGACGCCGCCGAGCAGGCAAATCGGGCCAAGTCCGCCTTCCTGGCCGCGATGAGTCATGAGATCCGCACGCCGATGAACGGCGTGATCGGCATGATCGACGTGCTGGCGCAGGGCAGCCTCCAGCCCGATCAGCGCGAAACCGTCCATATTGCTCGCGATTCGGCAACGTCGTTGCTCGCGCTCGTCGACGACGTCCTCGACTTCTCCAAGATCGAGGCCGGGCGTTTCAGCGTCGACCTGGAGCCCATGGCCATCGCCGCCGTGATCGAAGGCGTGCGCGCCACGCTGGCACCCGCCGCATCGAAGGGTGGCGTGGCCTTGACCGTGTCCATGGATGCCGCTGTGCCTTCGAAGGTGTACGGCGATGCCGCGCGCCTGCGCCAGGTTCTGATCAACGTCGTCGGCAACGCGATCAAGTTCAGCAGCCAGCCGGGGCCTGCCGGCCGGGTGGCGCTGGGCGTCTCGCTGGTCGAAAGGGCCAACGCCGTCTCGATGACGGAGTTCCAGGTCACCGACAACGGCATCGGCATGGACGAGCACATGCTGTCACGGCTGTTCACGCCCTTCAGCCAGGCGGACAGCAGCACGACGCGGCGCTTCGGCGGCACCGGACTGGGGTTGAGCATTTCGCATGCCCTGGTGGAAATGATGGGAGGCCGGATCGAAGCGCGCAGCCAGCCCGGGCTCGGTTCGACTTTCACGGTGACGCTGCCATTTCGCACGCGGGCGATCGATGGCGTCGATCCGGGCAGCTATCCGGCGCTCGCGGACGCGGCGCCGCCTTCGGCAAGATTCGTGGGCGCCGCGGCTTCGGCTTCGAGCGGCCCGTCCATCAGGCCACGGGTGCTGGTGGCGGAGGACAACGAAACCAACGAGCTCGTCTTGCGCAAGCAACTGTCGCTGATGGGCTTTTCAACCGATGTCGGGCGAAACGGCCGCGAGGCGCTCGAGCTGCTGCGGCGCAACGACTATTCGCTGCTGCTGACCGACCTTCACATGCCGGTCATGGATGGCTACGAGTTGGTGGCCACGATTCGCGCCGAGGAAAAGGGCATGCGGCGCATGCCGATCATTGCGCTGACGGCCGATGCGCGCTCGGGTGACGCACGGCATTGTCTGGACGTCGGCATCGACGAGTGCCTGATCAAGCCCCTGCCGTTCGAGACCTTGAAGGCGACCCTGCTGAGGTATGTGGAGGACCCACCCGGGACAAAGACGGCGCCTGGGGAAACGCAGGGACCTTCATCCGGAGGCGAACCGCCGGTCAACCTGAGCGTCCTGGCCTCATTGATCGGCGACGACCCGGCGGCGACCGCCGAAGTGTTGCAGGCCTTTCGGGAAAGCGCCGCGCGGGTGGGCACGGAACTGGCCCATGGCGTCCGGACCGGCTTGCGCCAGGTGGTCCTGGACGCGGTCCACAAGCTCAGGTCGGGCGCCCTGGCGATCGGGGCGATCCGCCTCGCCGACCTCTGCGTCGCGACCGAAAGCAGTGCCCGAAACGACAACGACGCCACCTTGCTGTCGCTGCTGGTGCGGCTCGAGACCGAAGTGCGCGACATTGATCAGTTTCTCGCACTGCGCGCCGAGCCGCCGGATTCAGCCGCCCGCCTGCGGGTCCTGGTGGTCGACGACGACGAGTTCATGCGCGCCGCGCTGAAGCGGATGCTGGTGGGGGCCGGTTTCAGGACTGAAGTCTTTTCTTCGGCCGAGGACCTGCTTTCCCATGGAGACCTGACGCCGCCGGGCGTCTTGCTGCTGGACGTGAAGATGCCGGGCATGTCCGGCATCGCATTGCAGGCGGAACTGCGCGAGCGTCGCGTCGGCTTGCCGGTGATGTTCCTCACGGGGGCTTCCGAGATTCCGCTGGCCGTGGAGGCCATGCGCAATGGCGCGGTTGATTTTCTCGAAAAGCCGGTCGAACGCGCCGATCTGGTCCAGCGCGTTCGCCGCGCCTCGATGCTGGGCCAGGCAGCCGCCGCAGCGCCAGCCGCGGCGGCCGATCATGAGCGCCGCCTCGCCACGCTCACGCCACGCGAGCGTGAAGTCCACGATTGCCTGGTCACCGGCTTGACGAGCAAGCTGATCGCCATCGAGCTCGGCGGCAGTTTCCGGACGGTGGAGACGCATCGGGCCCGTGTCATGTCCAAGATGGGCGCGGCTCACCTCGCTCATCTGGTCAGGATGGCGGTCGACGCCCGGGCCGCGCCTTAGCGACGGCGGCCCGCGGTCACGCGCTGCCTCAGAAGTTGCTCATGCCGCCGTCGATCACCAGCTCGCTGCCGACCGTGAACTTCGACTCGTCCGAGGCGATGAAGACCACCGCCTTGGCGATTTCCGAGGGCTCGCCGCAGCGGCCGGGCGGACGTGGCCCAGGATGGCGCCGGCCATCTTGTCAAGATCGGCCGCCGCCAGGCCCAGCTTGCCGTAGAACGGCGTCGAGATCCGGCCCGGGCTGACCGCGTTGACGCGGATGCCGCCGCCGATGCGGCGAAACGTCGAGGCCGATGGGGGGTATTGACCGTCAGGCCCTGCCAGGCACCAGGTCGCAAGAAGGGGGGATCGTACTTTCAGTCCGGAACGCGAAAACCAGTCAACGTGCAACTCCTTGTCGCACAACGACTTTTCGACTCGAAGCGCAGTGATTTGCAAGAAAAGTACGATCACCCCTACCCGGAGTGGCTGTTCGGCAACTTCAACCGTTCCGCCATCCGCGCGATCGTTCGCGGTTCGAGGCACGGCCTGGAGCGCACCGGTCCGGCCGGCTTGGCAACACGCGGCGCACCTTGTTCCGACGAGGCTGGCGCGACAAACCGCGTTCCATCATCATCATCTCTTCGCCCTAATGCAGGTCGAGGTCGACACAAAGGCGATCAGAACCTTCGGTGAATTCACTCGACTTGCATCGTCGCGCGGCCTGAGCCGCACGATCATCAGTCCCACCGCTTCTGGGTCGCGATGATGCCCAGCGGATACCCGCGCCGATCCAGCGACTGGCGCAGGACGATCCGGCTGGCGAAGCGCTCGATGCCGATGTCGTCTTCCAGCATCTGTTCCATCAGCTCCTGAAAATAGCCCACGCCGGGCGCCACGATCTTCAGCAGGTAGTCGTAGCCGCCGCTGACGTTGTAGCACTCGACGATCTCCTCGTACTTCCCGGCAGCTGCCTCGAATTTGCGGAAATCATCCGGTCGGTGGCTGCTGATGGTGACCTCCGAGAACACGATGACGTACTCCCCCAGCTTTTCCAGCGCGATGTCGGCGCTGTAGCCCCGGATCAGTCCGGTCTCCTGCAGCCGCTTGGTGCGCAGAAGACACGGGCTGGGGCTGAGGCCTATCGACTCGGCCAGATCGACGTTCGAGCAGCGCCCCTCGCGCTGCAGATGCACCATGATCTTGAGGTCGAACCGGTCGAACGCAACTGCTGATCTCATGAGGCGATCGTACTGTCAAGTCGCCGGCGACTAGCGCCGCGCCTGGGTGAGCGATTCGTCGAGGGCCTCGATCACCATGCCGGCCTGCTCCGCCGAGAGCACCAGCGGCGGACGGATCTTGAGCACGTTGTGTCCCTGGGCGCAGGCGCTGAGCAGCACGCCTTTGTCGCGCATCAGGTTGACCACCCGGCTGGTGAGGCCGCGGTCCGGCGCCCGCGTCGTCCGGTCCGACACGAGCTCGACGCCGACGAAGAGCCCTGCCCCCCGTACGTCGCCGATGGCCTCGTGCTTCGCGACGAGCCCGGCGATGCCGTCGAGCAGCACCTTGCCGATCTTGGCTGCATGTGGCACCAGTCGGTCCCGTTCAATGGTCTCCAGCACTGCCAGGGCCGCTGCGCACGAGACCGTGTTGCCGGCGAAGGTGTTGAAGTAGCGGGACTTCTTGCCGAATTCTGCCAGCGCGTCGGCTGTCGCGAGGAGGCCCGCGATCGGCTGGCCATTGCCCATCGGCTTGCCCAGGGTGACGATGTCGGGAACGAGGCCGTGGCGCTGAAAGCCCCACATGTGCTCGCCGGTGCGGCCGAAGCCGGGCTGCACCTCGTCGGCGATGAACAGGCCGCCAACGCGCTTGATCGCCTCGACCGCTCCCTTCAGGAAGCCCGCAGGCTCGGGCAGGATGCCGTCGCTGGTGAAAAGCGAATCGACGATCAAGGCTGCTGGCTTGATGCCGTGGCGCTGCAGGTCGGCGATGGCCGCCTCGACGTCGCGCGTGAAGCGCTCGCCGAGGTCCGCGCCTTCGGCGTGGTACTTGCGCGGCGCCGGCACCAGGCGAACGTGCGGACCGAGGTCGACGCTCACGCCCAGCGACGGCGAGAACTGCGACACGGCGTCGGTGATGCCGTGGTAGGCCGTGTCGGTGACGATCACACCCGTACCGCCGGTGCGCACCTTGGCGATGCGATAGGCCAGGTCATTGGCCTCGCTGCCGGTGCAAGTCAGCATCAGGTGGGCCAGGTCGGTGCCGGGCACGCTGGCAAGCAGGCGCTCGGCCAGTTCGAGGATGGTGTCGTGCAGGTAGCGCGTGTTGGTCGCGAGCGTGTTCACCTGGCGGCAGATCGCCTCGGTCACCGCAGGGTGGCAGTGACCGAGCGAGGTGACGTTGTTGTAGACGTCGAGGTAGCGGCGGCCTTGCGGGTCGATCAACCAAACGCCATCACCCCGAACGATGTGCAGCGGGTGTTCGTACATCAGCCGGTAGGCCGGGCCGAGTAGCGCATTGCGCCGCTCGATCATGGCCTCGGTGGCGGGCCCGACGTTGGCACGGCCTGGGATGTAGGCGTTGACCATGTTGAAGTCAGCGGTGGCTTTCATGAGAAGGTTCCGTTTCGTTTTGGGGTCAATAAGCGGTCGCGCGCGTCGTGGCGGGAGAGGTCTGCCATCTGCGACAGCGCCTCCCAGGCCGCGGGGTTGTGGCGCATGATGTAGGCGCGGTTTTCTGGGTAGCGTAGGGCGCGCCACTCCGAGATCAACGCCGTGATGAGGTGGCGCGTCGCCATGAGGTCGGCGACGACGTCCTGCTCCAGCTCGGTCAGCGGCAGGACGGCTTGGTAGGCGCCGACGAACTGCGCCGGTCCCTCGAACGGGTCGGCGCTGCCGGTCATGTGGAAGGCGGCAGCCGTCGCCACCTCGCCGACCAGTGGCGCATGCAGCATGTCGCCGAAGTCGATGATGCCGGTGATGCGCGCCTGGTCGTTCGGCGCGACCAGCACGTTGTAGAGGTGGTAGTCATTGTGGATCACCTGCGCCCTCAACGACGCGAGGCGGGGCAGCACATGGTCGGTGAAGCGTGTCATGAACGACTGGGCCAGCGCGCGGCGTGGTTTTTCGACCAGGCTGTCGAGCTGCACCGTCAGACGGTGCGCGGCGGACACGTTCCACAACAGGTCGTGCGTGGCCGCAGGGTGAGTGAAGCCTTGCAGGGCGAGGTCCAGTTCGGCGAGCCCCTTGCCCATCGCCGCGCGCTGAGCGGCGGTGCGCGGTGTCTCCCGGATCTGGATGCCTTCCAGGTAACTCAGCATGCGCACGGTGGTGCGGGTGCCGTCGGCGAGCTCCACGGTGTCACGCAGGCGGCCGTCCAGCGTCCGCACGACGCGGGGGACCGGCTGGCTGGGCGACGTGCGGGCGATGTGCTCAAGGGCGGCGATCTGGAAATCCACCAGCGACAACGGCTCGGAGGGGTTGCTGATCTTGAACACGTAGCGCGTACCGTCAGCGGACTCCACGGCGCAATTCTGGTCGCGCTCGCCAGCCAGCGACTTCACACTGCCGTCGATCCCATAGAGGCACGCCACGAGCGCCTGCACCTCGGCTGGCGCCAGGTCGGGCGCTGCCGTGCTCAGCGCAGCGGCCTCGCTTGGGTGGACCTCAGGCGTCGCGCCCTGAGGTCCCAGGTGGGGGTCAAGCATGAGCATCAGAGTCCGAGCAGTGCAGGAAGCTGACGAACGTCAGTCAAGCGGCTCACGCCGTATTCGGTCGACGTAGGCTCGTGACCCCGGTCGATGAAGGCTTTGGCCATGAAGCCCAGGTCGGACGCCGTCATCAGGTCATATCGGAAGCTCGACGAGACATGCATCATCTGGCCGGGCCCGCAGCCGAGCTGGTCGAACATGTATTCGAAGGCTTGCATGCGTGGCTTGTACGCGCGTGCTTCCTCGGCCGTGTAGACCGCGTGGAAAGGGGCCTTCAGGTGTGCGACGCTGTGAGGGATGAGGTCGACCATCGAGTTCGACAGGATCACCAGCGGCACGTGCGGTGCGATCGCCTCCAGCACCTCGACCACGTTCGGGTGCGGCTGCCAGGTCGGCACCGCGTCGTATAGAGAGCGCGTATCCGATGCCAGGAATTCGATGCCGTGCGCCTTGCAGGCACGTTGGATCGAGTTCCCCACTACGTCGTAAAAGGGCTTCCAGTCGCCCAGTACCTCGTCGAGGCGATAGGCCTTGAAACTGTTCAGGAAGGCCGACATCCGGTCGGCCGACACGCGGTCCTTGAACAGGACTTTTGCCGTTGGGCCCATCTCGAAGTTGATGAGCGTTCCATAGCAATCGAAGCTGATGAATTTTGGTTTGAATATCATGGGATGACCCGCTGCGTTGAGATGGAATAAGTCTAGGGTCGCTCCCCTTTCAGGAGATGCCATATCGCAGTGAAACCCGAGCAGTTTCTTTGTCAATCTGCAGGGGGCTTGGCATTTTTGAGTGGTGCTATTCGCGAATGCCAGATGAGCGTGGCCGGATCGAAATGAATAGAGCACTCCGACATCTTCGGCGGATGCCTTCCAAGCCGCCGCACATGGTTTAGCGCTTGGCGAACATTGGCGCGGTGAAGGGACACCCCGCGCTGGAAGCACGAATCGGCATCCGGCTGATCGACCGTCCCAGCCGAAGGATGGTCCTCCCCGATGAAGGCGATCTGGTCGCATCGCACGGGGCGATCGTGCCCGGCGGCAGGAACCTCCCAGCTTTGCAAGCACCGCTTGAGCCGTCGGCTGCCAGATCGGAAGCGACGAGCGTCTACGCGTGCCTTGAGCTCCAAGCTGATGGGCTTGGCCATGCAGTCGTCGGCGCCATTGTCCAGGCTCTTGACGCCCTCCTCCGCGCTATCTGCCTCGGTGAGCACAAGCACCGGAAAGTGCGACCGCGGGCACGCAGGCGCTTGAGGATCTCGAGGCCGTGCGGAGCCAATGGCGCGGCGGCTCGAGCTCGATCCGCCTTGGCCGGGACATGGCGCGCAGCATGATCGCAACGCCTCAATGAAGCTTCACGTGCGGTTCGGTGCGCCGCGTGATGAGCCGGGCGAGCGTGTCGAGCGAGACCTTGACCACGCCGTGCAGTGCGAGCTCGTGCATCTTGTAGAGCGACATGTACATCAGCCGCGCGAAGGCGCCTTCGATCATCAGACTGCCGCCGATCAGGCCGCCCATCATGTTGCCGACCGTGCTGTACTCGCCGAGCGAGACCAGCGAGCCGAAGTCGCGGTAGCGGTAGGGCTTGAGCGCCTTGCCCGCCAGGCGCCGGCGGATCTGCGCCGCGACGTGCGAGGCCTGCTGGTGCGCTGCCTGCGCGCGCGGCGGCACCAAACCGCCCTTGCCGCCGTTGGCCTCGGGCCAATCGCAGGCCGCGCAGTCGCCGATGGCGAAGATGTCGGCGTCCCGCGTGGTCTGCAGGGTCGGCAGCACTGCGAGCTGGTTGCTGCGGTTGGTTTCGAGTCCCGCAATGTCCTTCATGAAATCCGCCGCCTTCACGCCCGCGGCCCACACCACCAGCTCGGCCGGCAGCGTGCGGCCATCGGCCAGGCGCACGCCCTCGGGCAGCACCTCGGCCACCTTGGCCGA
Organism: Variovorax sp. 10N432; assembly: GCF_056394465.1. Taxonomy (NCBI): domain Bacteria; kingdom Pseudomonadati; phylum Pseudomonadota; class Betaproteobacteria; order Burkholderiales; family Comamonadaceae; genus Variovorax; species Variovorax sp. 10N432. Next base: position 63,188 of record NZ_JBFTHX010000028.1, on the reverse strand, counting down.
GGTGTGTACGTCCACGCCCAGCTTGCGCAGCAGCGCCTCGGTGGCCGCCGACATGCGCGGCGGCAGCGCGGGCAGGACGCGATCGGCGGCCTCGATCACGCTGACCTGGATATCCTTCTCGGCGTCCACGCGATCGAGCCCGTAGGCCACGACCTCGCGCGTGGTGCGATGCAGCTCGGCGGCCAGCTCCACGCCGGTGGCGCCCGCGCCGATGATCGCCACGTGCAGCTGCTCGGGTCTGAGCGGCGTGGTCTGCGCATGCGCGCGGATGCAGGCGTTGACCATGCGCTGGTGAAAGCGCTGCGCATCCGCCTTCGACTCGAGCCGCAGCGCATGCTCGCGCACGCCGGGTGTGCCGAAGTCGTTGCTGAGGCTGCCGATGGCGACCACCAGCGTGTCGTAGCCGAAGGCGCGCGCAGGCGTGACCAGGCGGCCCTCGTCGTCCAGGTAAGCCGCGACATGCACCTCGCGCCTTTCGCGGTCGATGCCGGTGAGCTCACCGAGCTGAAATCGGAAGCGGTGCCAGTGCGCCTGCGCGAGGTAGTCAACCTCGTGTGCGCCCATGTCCATGCTGCCCGACGCGATCTCGTGCAGCTTGGGCTTCCACACATGGGTACGGTGCATGTCGACGAGCGTGATGTTCGCCACGCCGCGCAAGACCCGCATATCGCCGAGGCGCGTGGCCAGTTCCAGCCCGCCGGCGCCGCCGCCCACGATGACGACTCGGTGCTTGGACAAAGGGCTGTTCATGGTTGACTGCTCGTACACGCGCGGGGGCGCTTCAGCGCGGCTGGGCCGCGACGAGCGATGAGTCCGCCAGGCACGGCCACTTCGTGGAGGCGCACCAGCACTCCAGGCCGTGACCGAGCGCTCCTACAGCTGCCCCTGGCACAGGTACTTGATGTGCAGATAGTCATCGAGACCGTGCACCGAGCCCTCGCGACCGTAGCCAGAGGCCTTGACGCCGCCGAAGGGGGCAGCCTCCGCCGCGAGCGCGCCTTCGTTGATACCGACGATGCCTGTCTCGAGCGCCCCGGCCACGCGCCAGATGCGGCGCACGTCCTGCGAGTAGAAGTACGCCGCCAGGCCAAAGGGCGTGTCGTTGGCCGCCGCGATCACCTCGGCCTCGCTGTCGAAGCGCGTGATCGGCACCACCGGCCCGAAGGTCTCCTCGCAGCTGCACGCCATGCTGGAGTCGGCGTTCACCAGCACCGTGGGCGCGTAATAGTTCGGGCCCAGATCGACAAGACGCCTTCCGCCGGCGAGCACTTTGGCGCCCTTGGCGACCGCGTCCTGTACGTGGCGCTCGATCTTCTCGACCGCGCGGGCATTGATCATCGGACCGATCTGCGAGGCTGTGTCGCTAGCCGGGCCTACCTGGAGCGCGCCGACGCGCCCGGCCAGCTTGTCGGCGAAGGCGTCATGCAGACGTTCGTGCACGAACACGCGGTTGGGGGAGACGCAGGTCTGCCCGCCGTTGCGGAACTTGGCCGCCATCAGGCCTTCGACGGCCGCATCGATGTCGGCGTCCTCGAAGACGATGAAAGGCGCATTGCCGCCGAGCTCGAGCGAGAGCTTCTTCAGTGTGTCAGCCGACCGGCGCGCCAGGTGCTGGCCTACCGGCGTGGAGCCGGTGAAGGTGATCTTGCGCACGCGCGGGTCGTCCAGCCACACATCCACCACTTCGGGCGTGCGCTCGCGCGAGGCGGTGACGATGTTGATGACGCCCGGGGGCACGCCGGCCTCCTGAGCGAGCTTGACGAGCGCAAGCGAAGTGAGCGGCGTGTCCTCGGCCGGCTTGAACACCACGGTGCAGCCGGCGGCGAGGGCCGGCGCGATCTTTCGCGCAATCATGGCAGCCGGGAAGTTCCACGGCGTGATGGCGGCGACCACGCCGACCGGCTCCTTCAGCGCGAACATGCGCCGGCCCGGCACCGGAGCGGGAATGATGTCGCCGTTGGCGCGCGTCGCCTCCTCGGCGAACCACTCGATGTAGCTGGCGGCATAGGCCGCCTCGCCGCGGCCCTCGGCCAACGGCTTGCCCTGTTCGCGCGAGATCAGCCGGCCCAGATCCTCCTGGTGCGCCAACACCAGGTCGTTCCAGCGTTTGATGATCTGGGCGCGCTGCTTGGCCGGCACGGCGCGCCACGCCGGAAAGGCGGCATGCGCGGCGTCGACGGCCGCGTGCGCATCGGCCGCGCTACCGTCGGGCACGCTCGCGAAGACGGCGTCGGTGGCAGGGTCGCTCACATCAAGGCGGCGCGCATCGCTCGCGTCACGCCATTCGGCGCCGATCAACTGGCGTCCGGGCATCAGGTCCTGGCGTTCGAGGGTCAGTGTCATGGTGTTTGTCATTCAGGGGTTGTCAGTTTGCGGCCACGCGCTCGGCGATGGCCATGCCGAGCTCGGTGGTGGATGCCGTGCCGCCGAGGTCGCGCGTGTGTGGGCCCTCGCGCAACACCGCCTCGATGGCGCCGAGGATCGCGTCGTGCGCGGCGCGGCCCGCGCCCTGGCCTTGGGTGAGAAAGTCCAGCATCAGCGCGCCCGACCAAATCATGGCGATGGGATTGGCAATGTTCTGGCCGTAGATGTCCGGTGCCGAGCCGTGCACAGGCTCGAACAGCGACGGGAACTTGCGCTCGGGGTTGAGGTTGGCCGACGGCGCCAGTCCGATGGTGCCGGTGGTCGCGGGCCCCAGGTCGGACAGGATGTCGCCGAACAGGTTGCTCGCCACCACCACGTCGAAGCGCGTCGGCTGCAGCACGAAACGCGCCGACAGGATGTCGATGTGCTGCTTGTCGACCTTCACGTCGGGGTAGTCCTGGCCGATCGCGTCGGCGCGCCCGTCCCACCAAGGCATGCTGATCGCGATGCCGTTGCTCTTTGTGGCCACCGTCAGGTGCTTTCTCTTGCGCGCCTGCGCGAGTTCGTAGGCGTACTTCAGCACGCGGTCGGTGCCGTGGCGCGAGAAGACCGATTCCTGGATCACGATCTCGCGCTCGGTGCCTTCGTACATCACGCCGCCGAGCGAGGTGTATTCGCCCTCGGTGTTCTCGCGCACCACGAGGTAGTCGATGTCACCGGGCTGGCGGCCGGCCAGCGGGCACGGCACGCCTTCGAACAGGCGCACCGGGCGCAGGTTGATGTACTGGTCGAACTCGCGGCGGAACTTGAGCAGCGAGCCCCACAGCGACACGTGGTCGGGCACGGTGGCGGGCCAGCCGACGGCGCCGAAGTACAGCGCGTCGACGCCCTTCAGCTCCGCCTTCCAGTCGTCCGGCATCATCTGGCCGTGCTCGGCGTGGTAATCGCAGCTGGCCCAGTCGATGACGCGGCAGTCGAGCTCGAAGCCAAAGCGCGCCGCTGCGGCTTGCACCACGCGCAGGCCCTCGGGCATCACTTCCTTGCCGATGCCGTCGCCGGCGATCAGCGCGATGCGGAAGGTGGGGGTCATTTCGGTTTTCCTCATGTTGCTGCCGCAGCCGAGCGGTCCATGTCGTCGAGCCAGCCCTGGCGCAGTTCGGGAACCGATCGGGCCAGCAGTTCGTAGTAGGGGTGGTGCGGCCCGCGCTCGTAGTCGCGGCGTGCCACCTGCGCCAGCTTGCGGCCATGCTGCATCACGACGATCTCGTCGCACACCGCGCGCACCGTGTGCAGGTCGTGGCTGATGAACAAGTAGGACACGCCGAGCTCGCGCCGCAGCTCGGCCAGCAGTTCGAGCACCGCCGCGGCGACCACGGTGTCGAGCGCGGAGGTCACCTCGTCGCAGAGGATCAGGTCGGGGTCGGCCGCGAGCGCGCGCGCGAGGTTCACGCGCTGCTTCTGCCCGCCCGAGAGGCCGCCCGGCAGGCGCCCGGCGACCGTCTGCGGCAACTTCACGAGATCCAGCAATTCGCGGATGCGGCGCTTGAGCGGCTCGCCGCGCAGGCCCTTGTAGAACTGGAGCGGCCGCGCCAGGATGCGCTCGATGGTCTGCGACGGGTTCAGCGCCGTGTCGGCCATCTGGAACACGATCTGGATGCGGCGCAGTTCGTCCCGGTCGCGCTGCTGCAGCGTCGGCTTGAGTTCGTGGCCGCGGAACAGCACGCTGCCGTGGCTGGGCTTGATCAGGCCGGCCACGGCCCGCGCCAGCGTGGTCTTGCCGGAGCCGGACTCGCCGATCACGCCGATCGCCTGGCCGCGGTGGAGCTTGAGGTCGATGTCCTGCAGGATCGGCGTCGCCGGACGTCCCTGCGCATCCACGGGACCGTAGCCAGCCGAGAGCTGCTGCACATGGAGCAACAACTCGGGATCGTCGTTGGCTGCCTTGGCCGACGCGCGCGGCACCGGCCGCGCCGCGGCCAGCAGGCACTTCGTGTAATCGTCCTCCGGTGCCGAGAGAATCTGCCCGGTCGCGTTCAGCTCGCGCATCTTTCCGTCGCGCAGCACCAGGATATGGTCCGCCATCTGCGCCACCACGGCCAGGTCGTGGCTCACATACACCGCGGTGGCGCGGCGATCGCGCACCACGCGGCGGAAGGCGCGCAGCACCTCGATCTGCGTCGTCACGTCGAGCGCGGTGGTCGGCTCGTCGAGGATCACGAGCTCGGGGTCGCCGATCAGTGCCATGGCGGCCATCAGCCGCTGCAACTGGCCGCCGGAGACCTGGTGCGGATAGCGATCGCCGATGGTCTCCGGATCGGGCAGTGCCAGCTCGCGAAACAGCTGCACCGCCTTCGCCTCGGCCTCGGCCCGCTTGCACAGGCCGTGGATGACGGTCGGCTCGATCACTTGGTCCATGATCGTGCGCGAGGGATTGAAGGAGGCGGCCGCGCTCTGCGCGATGTAGGAAACCGTGCGGCCGCGCAGCGCGCGCTGCCGAGGCGCATCGAGCACCAGCACGTCGGTGTCGCCGATCTGCACGCGGCCCGCCGAGATGCGGCAGCCGTGGCGCGCATAGCCCATCAGTGCCAGCGCGGTGGTGGTCTTGCCGGAACCCGACTCGCCGATCAGCGCCAGCACCTCGCCGGGCTGCACGGAGAAGCTCAGGTTGTCGACCAGCGCGTTCGCGCCGGCCGAGATGCTGAGGCCCTGGACAATGAGTGGTGCGCCCATCAGCGTGCTCCTCGTTCCCGGGCGGTGCGGCCCGGCAGGTTGTCGATGACGAGGTTGACCGCGATGGTCAGGCTCGCGATGGCCAGCGCCGGCACGATCACCGAGGCCCCGCCCATGGCCAGGGCGCCAATGTTCTCGCGCACCAGCGAGCCCCAGTCGGCTGCAGGCGGCTGAATGCCCAGGCCGAGGAAGCTCAGGCTGGCCAGCAGCAGCACGACGTAGACGAAGCGCAGGCCGAGGTCGGCCAGCATCGGCCCCAGGATGTTGGGCAGGATCTCGCGCAGCATGATGTACAGCGTGCCTTCGCCGCGGGTGCGCGCCACGGTCACGTAGTCGAGCGCATTGATGTTGACGGCCAGCGAGCGCGCCATGCGGTAGGCGCCCGGCACGTAGATGATGCCCGCCGTGACCACCAGCATCGGCACCGAGGAGCCGAAGCCCGCCACCATGATGAGCGCGAACATCTTGCTCGGGATCGCGGTCAGCGTGTCCAGGCCGCGACTCAGCACCGCATCGATCCAGCGGCCGCTGGCCGCGGCCAGCAGCGCCAGCGTGATGCCGGTACCGCTGGCCAGCACGGTGGCCAGCAGCGCGACGCCGATCGTGTAGCGCGCCCCCTCGATGATGAGCGCCAGCATGTCGCGGCCGAGGTAGTCGGTCCCCAGCCAGTGCGCCGCGCTGATCGGCGCGAAGACGTTCGAGGTGCCCGTGGCCGCCGTGCCGTGCGAGAGTAGCCAGGGGCCGAGCAGCGCCGCGAGCAGCCAGAACAGCAGCACCGCGAGGCCCAGGAGCCCGGATGTCCCGAAGCCGGCGAGCCAGCGCAGAGGGCCGCTCCGGCGATCTGGCAACGCTGCCGCCAGGGAAGCCGTGGCGCTCACGACTGTTGCAGAGGTGGTCGTTTCCATGGTGCGTTCCTCAACGGTGCCGCAGCCGCGGGTTGGCGACGATGCCGCAGATGTCGGCCGTCRTCACCAGGATCAGGTAGGCGCAGCAGAAGATCATGGCGCAGGTCTGCACCAGCGGCATGTCGCGCTGGGAGACTCCGTCGACCATCAGCTTGGCGATCCCGGGGTAGTTGAAGATGGTCTCGACGATGATCACGCCGCCCAGCAGGTACGACAGGCTCAGCGCCACGGCGTTGGCGATCGGTCCCACCGCATTGGGCAGCGCATGCGCCAGCACCATGCGCATCGGCGAGGCGCCTTTGAGCCGCACCATCTCGATGTAAGGCGCCTCGAGCTGGTCGATCACCGCCGCGCGGGTCATGCGCATCATCTGTGCGACGATCACGCAGCACAGCACCATCACCGGCATGGCAAAGGCGCGCAGCATCTGACCGATCGACTCGATGTCGTTCACGAAGGACAGCGCCGGCAGCCACCGCAGCTTGACGGCGAACACCAGCACCGCCAGCGTCGCGACCAGGAATTCCGGTACCGACACCACGCCAACGGCCGTCGTCGAGGCCGCCCGGTCGAACCAGGAGCCGCGCCAGACCGCCGAGGCGATGCCGAGTGCCAGTGCGATCGGCACGGAGAACAGCGCGGTCACCGCAGCCAGCAACAGAGAGTTGGGCAGGCGGCTGGCGACCAGCTCGGCCACCGGCATCTGCGTGGTGGCCGAGAGGCCGGGATCGCCCTTCACCATGCCGAGCAGCCACTTCGCGTAGCGCTGGGGCGCCGGCACGTCCAGACCCATCTGGGCTCGCAGCGCCGCAACTGCCTCCGGCGTGGCGTCCTGGCCTAGTTGCTCCTGCGCCGCATCGCCCGGCAGTACCGCCGTGATCGAGAAGACGATGACCGACACTGCGAGCAGCGAAAGCAACGCCAACGCGATGCGCTGGCCGAGGAGCTTCAGAATCACGTGGTTCATGGGGATTCCTCCGGCGCGTGCAGATCAGGCCTCGAGCCAGACGTTCTCGGCAAAGTTGTAGCCCATGAGGCCGCCCAGGGGGATCGGCGCCAGACCCTTGAGCTTGGAAGTGTGGCCGTCGATGCTGGCGAGAAACAGCGGGATGCCGATGCCGGCATCCTGGTGAATCATGGTCTGCATGTCGGCGTACATCTGCTTGCGCTTGGCCAGGTCCGTCTCGGCGCGCGACGCCAGCAGCAACTGATCGAACTTCTCGCTCTTCCAGCGCGACTCGTTCCATGCGGCTCCCGACTGGAAGAACTGCGTCAGCAGCACGTCGGCGCTCGGGCGCGGGTTCACGTTGCCGAAGCCGACTTGGCTGTTGAGCCAGTGGTTCGACCAGTAGCCGTCGGCCGGCATGCGCTTGATGTCGATTTCCAGCCCGGCGCGCTGGGCCGTCTGCTGAAGCAACAGGGCCATCTCCACCGAGTACAGCGCTGCGGGCGATGCCACCATCGGCACTTTGCCCGTGACGCCGGACTTCTGCAGGTGGAACTTCGCCTTGTCAAGGTCGAAGGGCCGCTGCGGCAGGCCGGCAAAATAAAAGCGGTTGGTCGGATCGATCGGCTGGTCGTTGCCGACCACTGCGTAGTCGAGCGCGATGGTTTTCTTCATTTGCTCGCGGTCGAAGAGGTACTTCATCCCAAGCACGAAATCCGGGTTGGCGCCGGGACCCACGTCCTTGCGCATCACGAGGTCTGAGTACTGACCGGACTGGGTAACGAAGATCCCAAAGCCGGGCGTACCCTTCACGCGCTCGACCGAGCGCGGATTGACCGACCCCACCAGGTCCATTCCGCCTGACAGCAGCGCGTTGACGCGTGCGGTTTCGTCGCCAATGCCGACGAATTCGATCTCGTCGAGGTAGGGCTTGCCGGGCTTCCAGTAGGCGTCGTTGCGCACCATCACCGAGCGCACGCCGGGCTTGAACTCCTTGAGCTTGTAGGGGCCGGTGCCGATGCCGGCGCTGAAGTCGGTGGTGCCTTCCTTGACGATTTGGAAGTGGGAGGTGCCGAGGATGACCGGCAGGTCGGCGTTCGGCGCGCTGAGCACGAAGGTCACTTCGTTGGGGCCGGTGGCCTTGGCGCTGTCGATCTGGTCGGCGAGCACCTTGGCCTTGGAAGCGGTGGCCGGGTCCCTGTGGCGCATCACCGAGAACACGACGTCGGCCGGCGACAGCGCCTTGCCGTCGTGGAAGGTGACGCCCTTGCGGAGCGTGAAAACCCAGGTCTTGGCATCCTTGGTGGTGAACGATTCGGCGAGCGCGGGCTGCGGCGTCAGGCTGCCGTCCAGCGATGTCAACCCGTTGTAGATCATGTTGCAGCGCGAGTAGTCGGTCTGATTCGACTGCTTGGCCGGGTCGAGCGTGTCGGTGGCGGCGGCAGTGGCGCCTGCGACGCGGATGCGGCCGCCCTTCTTCGGCGTCTGCGCATGGGCGCTCATCGCCGCGCCTGCGATGCCACCGGCCAGCGCGGCCTGCATGCCGCCCGCCATCAGCATCGCGAGGATGTCGCGCCGCCTGGCGCCGCGCTTGAGCGACTCCATCACGCGAAGGCTCTCGGCGGGACCGACGAGCTTCTCGAAGCTCGTGTTGCTGGTGCTGTTCATGGGGTTGCTCCTCTTGGTGGATCGATGAAGAAAGGTGGTAGCTAGGGCGCTCAGGCCAGCCTGTCCTTGAGCGTGTAGTAAAGGCCGATCGCCGGCAGGAACCACGGCGGGCCGAAGTGGCCAGGGATGGCAGGCCAGTCGCGGCCTTGCCACGGGTTGGCAAGCGCATCGCCGCCCATCACGGCCGCCATCCGCTGGCCCATGTGGACCGACATCTGTGTGCCATGGCCGCTGTAGCCCATCGCGTAGTAGAGGCCCTCGCGCTCGCCGGCGTGGGGCAGTCGGTCCTGCGTCATGTCGACCAGGCCGCCCCAGCAGTAGTCCAGCCGCACGGCGCCGAGCTGCGGGAAAATCTGGGCCAGCCCGGCGCGCAGGATCTCGCCGCTGGCGGCATCCGACTGCGGGCTGGAGATCGCGAAGCGCGCACGCCCGCCGAACACCAGCCGGTGGTCCGGGGTGAGCCGGAAGTAGTGGTGGATGTTGGCCACCGTGGTGTAAGTACGCCGTGCGGCCAGCAGGGCCTGCGCGCGCTCGGCGCCCAGTGGCTCGGTGACCACGATGAAGCTTCCGATCGGCACGATACGCCGGCGCAGCCAGCCGAAGCTGCCGTAGCCGCCGTGGCGCGTCGCCCCGGTGGCCAGCAGCACCTGCTGTGCGGCGACGGTGCCGCGGCCGGTGTGCAGCTTGTGCGCGTGGCCCTGGCCCAGGCGTTCGATGCGCTGCACGTTCGTGCCGGTGTGGATTTGCGCACCGCTGCGCTCGGCCGCCGCTGCCAACCCTTGGGCGAAGCGGCCCATGTGCATCTGCCCGCTGCGCTTGTAAAGCAGGCCGCCGTGGAACTGATCGCTCTGAACTTCGGCGCGCACACTGGCCGCGTCGAGCACCTGGACATCGGTGTCAACGCCGTCACCGATCAGGCGCTCGGCGCTGCGCTCCAGTGCGTCCATCTGGCTCGGCCGCGTGGCGAGCTTGAGCTTTCCGTGGCGCAGGAAGTCGCAGGCGATAGCCTCCTCGCGCACAATCCGCTCAACCGTGTCCACGGCTTCGTCGTAGGCGTGGTACCAGCCTCGGGCGCGCTCGACGCCGACCTTGGCGGCCACTTCAGCGTAGTCCTGGGCGAGCCCGTTGTTGACATGCCCGCCGTTGCGCCCCGAGGCTTCGGCCGCTACGCGCTCGCCGGCCTCCAGCACCGCCACCTTGGCGCCGCGCCTCGTCAGCGCCAGCGCCGCCGAGAGGCCGGTGAAGCCGCCGCCCACGATGGCGACATCCACCTGCGCCGGCAGCTCGCACGAGCGCGAGACGAAGGCGGGCGCCGAATCGGTCCAATAGGATTCAAGCTTCATGGCGTGCGGTGCTTGCAACGGATCAGAGACCGACCACGCCGGGGAGGCCGCCAATGTCCTTGATCTCGACGTAGCGGTAGGCCGGGTTGCCCGGGCCGTGGCCGCGATTGACGAAGACCTTGTTGACGATGCCCAGGTCGTCCGCTGACATCAAGTCGTAGCGCAGGCTGGAGGACACGTGCAGCACGTCCTCGGGGTTGCAGCCCAGCGAATCGAGCATGTATTCGAAGGCCTGCAGGCGCGGCTTGTACGCCTGGGCCTGCTGCGCGGTGTAAACGCGATGGAAGGGCGCGCCGAGCATGGCGACGTTCTTCTGGATCTGGCTGTCCGAGGCGTTCGACATGATCACCAGCGGGATCTCCCTGGCGACCTTTGCAAGGCCGGCAGGGACGTCGTCATGCGGGCCCCAGGTCGGCACCGCGTCATAGTACTTCTGCGCCTCATGGTCGAGGTACTGGATCTTCCACTTCTTGCACAGGCGGCGCACCGCGTTCTTCAGCACCACGTCGTAGGGCTGCCAGTCGCCCAGCACCTCGTCGAAGCGGTAGGCGCTGAAGTCGGCGACGAACTGCTCCATGCGTTCGGCCGGGATGCGGTCGGCGAACATGTCGCGCGCCAAGTCGCCCATGCGAAAGCGCGTGAGGGTGCCATAGCAGTCGAAGGTGATGTACTTGGGACGGAAGGTCATGGTCTCTATTCCTTAAATGACAGATGTAAATGAGGCGAACTGATGACGACGTGATTGCAGCACGCACAAGCGCTGAGGCCGTAGGGAAATTGGGCGTCTGGCACACGAAAACTGCGGTTTGGAGGGGGTGCCGCGGCATCCCGTGCGGTCTGCCCCTTGCGCGTGCAGCGACGCACCTCGGTGCGTCGCTGCGAAGGCGATGCGCACGTTTTTGAAGCGGCAGGCTGGGTCATGCTCAGGCCATGATCCACACTTTGCGCACGGTCTCGAGGGTGCGCCAGGTGCCGGTGTAGCCGGGCTTCATGATGAAGCAGTCCCCGGCCTTGTATGTGACCGGGCGCTGTCCGTCCTCGGTGAGCTCGACCACGCCGGACAGGATCAGGCAGAACTCCCAGGTCTCGCCCTTGATGGAGCGGTTGACGCCGGGCGTCGACTCCCACACGCCAGCGCGCACCTTGTCGTCCTTGGCGCTGTCGACATCCCAGTTGCGGCACACGATGTCGCCTTCTATGACGCGTTCAGCGGGCGGCCGGTACTCACGCGGTTCGCCGAGTTGATCGAAGTTGAAGTCGATGAGCAGATTCTTCGACATGAAAAGTGGACTCTCAGGAGGGTGGAACACGACCCTGATGCTAAGTTTGGGCGTTCTCGCGTGGGTGCCGAAGCAGATGCCGAAAACGGTGGCAAATGCCGATTGGCTGCGCGGCGAAGCGCAATCTGCTCCGCGCGGGCAATGCGTGAGACTCGGCGATCAATTCGAGAAGTCGTTGCCTGCCGCCAACGCCGGGCCAATGTCGGTGACCCCCGCCATCGACCGGCACACCCCGATGAAATGTCGCTTCTGAACGGAGATCTTGTTGCGATCAGAATCAGGCATCTTCAAGTTCGGGTCGAGGCTTTGGATGCCGATCGACGCCAGGGGGCTCAGCATTTGTATGCGTAAGCGGGCCCGCTGCCGCAGCGAATTGCAAAACACGCACGCTTTGCAGGCGAAGCTTGCGAGTTGCTTGAGAGTGCGAATTCGGTCTGGTACAGGCCGTCAAATTCGTCCAAGATGAAGGCGTTTCTCCTTTGCAGAAAGAGCCTCTCCGATGCCTGATCGCACCCTGGATGCACCCACCACAGACGAAATGGTGCTGAGACCGATGACGACCGGCGACTTGCCAGTTGCGCACGCGCTGTCGGCGCAGCTGCGCTGGCCGCACCGTCTGACGGACTGGGCGCAGGCGTTCGCGCATGCCGAAGGCTTCGTCGTCGAGCGCGACGGCGCCATCGTTGCCACCGCGCAGCGCTGGCGCTGGGGCGCGCACCACGCCACCATCGGCCTCGTGATCGTGGCGCCGGCCTGCCAGGGACGACGCATCGGGCAACGGTTGATGAGCGCGCTGCTCGAGGGCCTCGACGAACACACCGTGCTGCTGCACGCCACCCCGGAAGGCCGCGGACTGTACGAGCGGCTGGGCTTCGTGCGCACCGGCGAACTGCGGCAGCACCAAGGCATCGCGGAGTCGGCACCGATGATCGCGCTCAAGCCCGGCTGGCGGCTGCGGCCTGCCGGACTCCATGAGGCTGCAGGTCTGCAGGCGCTCGACGCGGCGGCGCGCGGCATGCCGCGCGATGCGCTGATCGCTGACCTGCTCTCCGGCGCGGATGCCTGCGTGGTGCTCGATCACGACAACGAGCCGCTGGGCTTCGCGATGCTGCGGCGCTTCGGACGCGGGCACGCGATCGGTCCGGTCGTCGCGCCCGACGCCGAAGGCGCCAAGGCGCTGATCGCGCATCTCGCCGGACTCAACGCCGGCAACTTCACGCGTATCGACATCGACTTCGCAAGCGGGCTGACTGAATGGCTCGAAAGCATCGGCCTGCCGTGCGTGGACGCCCCGACGACGATGGTGCGCGGTGCGCCGCTTGCCGAGCCGCCGGGCGGGCCGAAGATGTTCGCGATCGTGACCCAAGCTATCGGTTGATGGCAATGGGCACGACCACCTTCCTCTACAAATCAGATCCGGTGCGCGGCCGCCAGTGGGCCGAGGTGTTCCGGCGCCGTGCGCCCGAGATCGACTTCCGCATCTGGCCCGACATCGGCGATGCGGCGCAGGTGCGCTTTCTTGCGGCCTGGGAACCGCCGCAGGACCTGGCCGGGCGCTTCCCGAACCTCGAGGTGCTGTTCTCCTCCGGCGCCGGCGTTGACCAGTTCGACTTTGCGACATTGCCCCCCGCACTGCCGGTGGTGCGCATGGTGGAGCCCGGCATCGTGCGCGGCATGGTCGAGTACGTGACGCACGCGGTGCTCGGCCTGCATCGCGACATGCCGCGCTACCGGCGTCAGCAGCAGGAGGCCCAGTGGAGCCCGCTGCCGGTGCGGTCCGCCGCCGAGCGGCGCGTCGGCGTGCTCGGGCTCGGCTCGCTGGGCCAGGCGGTGCTGGCGCAGCTTGTCGGCCTGGGCTTTGATTGCGCAGGGTGGAGCCGTTCTCGGCATGCAGTCAACGGCGTGCAATGCCATGCGGGTGCCGACGAGCTGCCGTCCTTCCTCGCGCGTACCGAGATCCTCGTGTGCCTGCTGCCGCTCACCGATTCGACGCGCGGTTTTCTCGATGCACGGCTGTTCTCGATGCTGCCGAAAGGCGCGGGCCTCGTGCATGTCGGCCGCGGGCCGCAGTTGATCGATACCGATCTGCTGGCTGCATTGGCCAGCGGCCAGATCGGCGATGCCGTGCTCGACGTGACCGAGCCTGAGCCGCTGCCGCCGGCGCATGCGTTCTGGCGCCACCCGAACGTCCAGCTCACGCCGCACATCGCGAGCATGACGCAGCCCTTGAGCGCGGCCGAGGTCGTGCTGGACAACCTGCGCCGTTTCGAGGCCGGCGAGCCGATGATCGGCCTCGTCGATCGCGCGCGGGGGTACTGAGAAGATGCAGGAACCTCAACGGGACAACGAGCGAGCAGCGCTGGGAGCAGGTGCGCGAGCGCTATCCGGCGCAGGAACCCCTGCTCAACCTGAACAACGCGGTCGTCAGCCCGCCGACCCGAGTGGTGGAGCAGGCCGCGATCGAGGACTTTCGCCTGGTCAGCCGCAATCCGAACGTCAACATGTGGACCTTGCCATCACGACGGACAGAGCAGGCGCGGATGCCGGGTCGGCAACGGGTGCCAGCTCGCGCTCGGCCACTTCGCAGAACCAGCGCACGCCCAGCGGCAACGCATCGTCGTTGAAGTCATAGCAAGGGTGATGCAGCGCGCGTTCGCCATCCGGCCCCGGATCGGCGCGGCCCTGGCCCAGCCAGAGGTAGGCGCCGGGCCGGTGTTTCAACATGAAGGCGAAGTCCTCCGAGGTGAAGGCGGCGCGCGGCGCCATGTCGGCCTGCAGGCCGATGGATTTGGCCGCGGCCAGCGCGAGCGCAGCCTCGGTGGCCGTGTTGACGGTGGCCGGGTAGTACCGCACATAGCGCACCTCCGCCTGCGTGCCGCTGGCCAGCGCCACGCCGTCCACAGTGGCGCGCAGCGCCGCCTCGATGCGGTCCTGCGATGCGGCATCTAAGCTGCGCACGGTGCCGGTGATCGACACCTGGGCCGGCAGCACGTTGTGGCTGTGGCCGCCTTCGATGCGCGTGACCGACAGCACCGCCGATTCGCCCGGGTCGATGCGGCGCGAAACGATGGTGTGCAGCTGCGCAACGAGCTGACTGGCAGCGAGGATCGCGTCCGGCGTGTGATGCGGCTGCGCCGCATGGCCGCCGCGGCCGCGCAGCACGATGTCGAAGCGGTCGGCCGCGGCCATGATCGGGCCGGCCCGCGTCTGTACATGGCCGATGGGCAGGTCGGGCCAGTTGTGGAGCGCATAGACGCTGTCGCAGGGGAAGCGCTCGAACAGACCGTCCTCGATCATCGCTCGCGCGCCGCCCTTGCCTTCTTCGGCCGGCTGGAAGATGAAGTGCACCGTGCCGTCGAAGCGCCGCGTGCGCGCCAGCTGGCGCGCGGCGCCGATCAGCATGCTGGTGTGGCCGTCGTGGCCGCAGCCATGGTGCACGCCCTGCGTGCGGCTGGCATGGGCGGCGCGCCCCAGTTCGACCATCGGCAGCGCATCCATGTCGGCACGCAGGCCGACGCTGCGCGTCCCGCTGCCGGAGCTGAGCGTGCCGACCACGCCGGTGCCGCCCAGGCCTTCATGGACCTCGAGGCCGAGCAGCCGCAGCGCCTGCGCCACGAGCCCCGCCGTACGCCTTTCCTCGAACGCGAGCTCGGGATGTGCGTGCAGGTCGCGACGCAGCGCGACCAGTTCGGGCAACAGGTCGGCGACCGGCGCGGCGATCGCGTGCAGCGTCAAAGCCCCGCCTCGACGGCGTCGGCCAGCTCGGCCAGCGTGTGGAAGTGGTAGTCGGGCTGGGTGTGTTCGGATTCGAGCGTGCCGCCGGAACCCTTCTGTCCATGGCGGCGCTCGATCCAGCAGGTGGTGATGCCCAACTGCTTGGAAATGCCGATGTCGTGGTACTGGCTTTGCGCGACGTGCAGGTTGTCCGCCTGCTTGTAGCCCCAGGCGCCCTCGATGCGGCCGCGGGCGTAGGCGAAGTAGCGCGCATCGGGCTTCTCGCACAGCGCGTCGTCGCAGGCGAGCAGCATGTCGAAGGGAGAGCCCAGCGTCTTGTCGAAATGGGCCAGCGCCCATTGCTGCGCATTGGTCATGGTCACCAGCTTGAAGTGCTTGGCCAGGCGCTTCAGTGCGTCCACCGAATCGGGAAACGCCGGCCACTGCGCCACCGAATCGCGCAGGCCCTGCGCGAGTGCGTCGGTGTCGGGCAGGCCCAGCTTCGGTGCGATGGCATGCCAGCAGCGCGCGAGATCGTCGGGGTACCAGCCGGCCGTGCCGTCGGCGCGCGCGTGGCGGTAGGCGGCGAGGAAATCCTCGTCCGTCACCCGGGAATCGGGCACCGCGGAGCGCAGGTAGGCGAGCATGCCGCCCTCGAAATCGATCAGCGTGCCGACGACGTCGAAGGTGAGCACCTTGAAATCTTGCAGGGACATGGTGAAGAGCTCCAGTGATGACGGCAATGCCGTTGCTATGAGCATAGGGGCCGACTTCTGCGCCGCTGAACCAAAGTGGGTCCGCGCTGCGGCACAGGATTTCGTTGTCGGCGCGCTGCCGGCATCTTCTTCTGTCGCCTCCCCCGAACGTCGGATGGCAGACGGTGCCTCGAGCTCTAACGTGACGCCGCATGCTCTGATTGGACTTTGTGGAAAGCGTCTTCAAGGCAATTACTGGCAAGTCGCACCGTGCCACCTTCGGGCTTTTACTGGCCTTTGTGTCGGGCGCGGCTGCCGCCGGTCGAGTGCGCCCGTCGTAGAGGCCCCCGGCATGGACGCGACGGCAGTATCTGCTGTGGCGACTCGCACAACCGCAGCCTGCTCTGCGCAACGACCCCAATCCAGCACCAGCGCGAGAGGCGCGCGGCCTAAGCTTCCGGACATCCTTAAACCCGACCACCGCCCCTCCATGACGCACTCCGCCGCACTCCCCAACCTGGCCGCGCTCGATGTCATCGACCGCGCCCATCTCATCCATCCCGTCTCGCCCTGGCGCGTACACGAGCAGCGCGGGCCCACCGTGCTCGCCTCGGGCCGCGGCGCGTGGCTCACCGATGCCAGTGGCCACGAACTGCTCGACGCCTTCGCCGGCCTTTGGTGCGTCAACGTGGGCTACGGGCAGGAGAGCGTGGTGCAGGCCGCGGCCGAGCAGATGCGCCGCCTTCCGTATGCGACCGGCTACTTCCATTTCAGCAGCGAGCCTGCCATTCGCCTGGCCGAGAAGCTGGTGCAGATCACGCCGGCTTCGCTGACCCGCGTGTACCTGACGCTCGGCGGCTCCGAGGCGATCGACGCCGCGGTGCGATTCATCGTGCAGTACCACAACGCGACCGGCAAGCCGTCGAAGAAGCAGTTCATCGCGCTGGAGCGCGGCTACCACGGCTCCTCCTCTACCGGCGCCGGCCTGACCGCATTGCCGGCCTTCCATCGCGGCTTCGACCTGCCGCTGCCCACGCAGCACTACATCCCCTCGCCCTACGCCTACCGCCATGCGGACGGCGCCGACCCGCAGGCGCTGATCGCAGCCTCGGTCGCGGCGCTGCGCGCCAAGGTGGCCGAGCTGGGCGCGGACAACGTGGCGGCCTTCTTCTGCGAGCCGATTCAGGGCTCGGGCGGCGTCATCGTGCCGCCCAAAGGGTGGCTGAAGGCCATGCGCGAGGCCACGCGCGAGCTCGGCATCCTCTTCGTCGTCGACGAGGTCATCACCGGCTTCGGTCGCACCGGCCCCATGTTTGCGTGCGAGGCGGAGAGCGTGGAGCCCGACCTGATGACCATGGCCAAGGGCCTGACCGCCGGCTACGCGCCGATGGGCGCAACGATGATGTCGGAGCAGGTCTATGCCGGTATCGCCGACGGTGCGCCGGCGGGCGCGTCGATCGGACATGGCGCGACCTATTCGGCACACCCGGTCAGCGCCGCGGTCGCGCTGGAGGTGCTGCGCCTGTACGAGGAGGGCGGCGTGCTCGCCAACGGCCAGCGCGGCGCGGCCCACTTCGCGGCCGGGCTCGATGGGCTGCGTGCGCATCCGCTAGTAGGCGATGCGCGCCATCGCGGACTGCTCGGCGCGCTCGAGCTGGTGAGCGACAAGGCGAGCAAGCGCGGCTTCGATGCCGCACTCGGCCTGGCCGACCGCATCTTCGCCGCCGGCTACCGAAACGGCTTGGTGTTCCGTTCCTTCGGCGACCACATTCTCGGCTTTGCGCCGGCGCTCACCTTCACCGAAGACGAGTTCGCGCAGATGTTCTCGCGCCTGAAGAAGACGCTCGACGAGGTGCTCGAAGCGCCGGACGTTCGCGCTGCATTGGCTGCCTGAGCGAAAACCCGCGTACCGCCCCCCCAACACAACGAGACAGACGCAGAATCGGGCTATCTTCGTTTTTCGGCACCGCCATGTCAGAAGCCTTCAAAATCGACCGACTCGACCTGCGCATCCTGGCGCAACTCCAGAAGAACGGGCGCATGACCAACGTGGACCTGGCGGATGAGGTGGGCCTGTCGCCCAGCCCCTGCCTGATCCGCGTGAAGCGGCTCGAGCAGGCCGGCTATATCGCCGGCTACGGTGCCCACCTGCGGCTGGAGAAGCTCGGCGACACGCTCACCGTATTCACCGAGGTCACGCTGCAGGACCACCACCGTGAGGATTTCGTGCGCTTTGAGGCCGCCATCCGCGAGGTCGACGAGGTGCTCGAATGCCACCTGGTGAGCGGCGGCTACGACTACTTGCTGCGCTTCCTGACGCGGGGTGTGAACCACTACCAGGAAGTGATCGAGGAACTGCTCGAACGCAACATCGGAATCGCGAAGTACTTCAGCTACATCGTCATCAAGTCGCCGTTCATCAAGACGCACAGTCCGATCGAGCGGCTGTTCCCGCATCCGCGCTGAGGCGCTTTCGTTCCGTCCATTCCCGGCTGCACGTGGCCGACGGCAGGATCTGCTTGTAGCGACTCGCACAACCGCAGGCTCCTTCGTGCAAGACCCTCATTGCAGCACCGGCGCGAGGGGCACGCAGCCTAAACTTTTTGCCATGAACTCCCCGATCATCGAACACCTCAGGAGTGCTTGCCGCCTGGACCGCATGTACGTTGGCGGCGAGTGGGTCGTGCCCGAAACGCAGGCTCGCAGCGCCATCGTCGACCCATCGACGGACGAGCCCGTCGCGGAGATCGCGCTGGGAAGTTCAAGAGACGTTGCTGCCGCGGTGGCTGCAGCGCAGCGCGCCTTCGTGACATGGTCCGTGAGCTCCCCGCACAGCAGGGCCTTGCTTCTCGATCGCGTGCACAGTCTGATCCTCGAGCGCGCGGAGTTGTTAGCCCAGGCCATCTCACTGGAGATGGGCGCGGCAATCGGCATGGCGCGTAGCACTCAGGTGCCTGTTGCGGCGGAGCACATCCGCGTGGCCCGGGACATTGCGGGCAGCTATCCCTTCCTCACCCATCGGGGTGACACGGCCATCGTGCGCGAGGCGATCGGCGTGTGCGGCCTGATCACCCCCTGGAACTGGCCGCTCTACCAGATCACCGCCAAGGTCGGTCCCGCCTTGGCGGCGGGATGCACCGTCGTCCTGAAGCCCAGCGAGCTGTCGCCGCTAAGCGCGTTGTTGTTCGCGGAAGTGATGCACGACGCCGGCGCTCCGGCGGGTGTGTTCAACCTGGTCAACGGCCAAGGGCCAGAGGTAGGCGCCGCTCTGGCTGCGCACCCGGACGTCGACATGATCTCCATCACCGGCTCCACCCGGGCCGGCGTGCTGGTGGCCCAGGCCGCCGCGCCGACGGTCAAGCGCGTGGCGCAGGAACTGGGCGGCAAGTCGCCCAACGTCATCCTGCCCGATGCCGATTTCGCGCGCGCCATACCGGCTGCGGTGGCGGCCGGTATGCGCAACGTCGGCCAGTCCTGCAGTGCGCCCACCCGCATCCTCGTGCCGCGCGAACGCCTCGCGGAGGTCGAGCGGCTCGCATGCGAGACAGCCTCTGCATTTGTCGTGGGCGATCCGCGGTCGCCGCAGACCACGCACGGCCCAGTGGCCAATCGCGCGCAGTTCAATCGCGTGCAGGAGATGATCGGTGTCGGCATGGCCGAAGGCGCCCGCCTCGTCTGCGGCGGCCCCGGTCGGCCGCAGGGGCTGGAGCGTGGCTGCTACGTGCGCCCGACACTTTTCTCCGACGTGCAGCCGCAGATGCGGATCGCGCAGGAAGAGATCTTCGGCCCGGTGCTGGTGATCATCGCCTACGACAGCGTGGACGAGGCGGTGGCCATCGCCAACGGCACCGAATACGGCCTGGGCGCGCACGTGCAGGGCCGCGACCTGGCGGCTGCGCGCGCGGTGGCCTTGCGCATCCGCGCCGGGCAGGTCCACCTCAACAACCCGCCCTGGAGCCCCGATGCGCCCTTCGGCGGCTACAAGCGCTCGGGCAATGGCCGCGAGTACGGCGTCGAAGGCCTGGAGGAATACCTCGAGACCAAGGCCATCCTCGGCTACCTGGAAGGCCCGGCGCCCACTGCCGCATGAGGGCGCGAACGCAGACAAATACTCGCAACTCAAAGGAACAACGACCATGACCGTGGCCCTGCTGCTGCACCGCGCCGATGGCGCATCGCCATCGACCTCTTTCCGCAAGGCCGCCTTCGGCCCGGCCGATCCCTTCGCTCGCGATCGCGAAATCGCCTGGGAAGGACCAGGCGCGATGAGCGCTGGCCGCGTCAGCTTCTCCGGCGACCTCGATGTCGCGCGCTTTCCCCACATCGAGACCCTTGTGGTGATGGAGGGCGAGCTGACCCTGACGGTGGCCGGAGAGGCGCCGCTGGTGCTCGGCGCGCAAGCGGGCGCGGTCATCGGATGCGGCACCGCACTTCACATCCAGGCTGCAGCGCGCACGCGGTTCGTCTTTTGCGCGGCCGCTTGCGAGAAGCCGACCCAGCGCGGCGTCACTGCACTGCGCGCCGAAGCCAACTTCAAGCCGTCCAATCCGCCACCGGCCGAGACGCTGCTGGGTCCCACGCCGCAATGCCGCAGCGACAACGTGTTCACCGACGACGGCGCGCAGTACCTCGCGGGCACCTGGGAGTCGACCCCTTACCACCGGATCGTCCGGGCCCATCGCCTCAACGAGTTCATGTTCCTGCTGGCCGGCGGCGTGCGGTTTGCTGCCCCTGACGGCAGCGTGCTGTCTGCCGTCACCGGCGATGCGCTGTTCGTGCCGCAGGGCGCACCGATCGGCTGGGAGAGCAGCGATCGCGTGGCGAAGCTCTACGTGTGCCAGAGCGTTGCAGCCTGAGGCGACGATCGAGCCCCAGCCATGTCCCAGCCACTGCGTCTCGTTGAGACCTCGCCCAACCTGCCAGCCCGTGCCGACGTCGTCGTGATCGGCGGCGGGATCATCGGTGTCTTCACCGCCTACTACCTGGCCCAGCGCGGGCTGTCGGTCGCCGTGGTCGAAAAGGGCCGCATCGGCGCCGAACAATCGAGCCGCAACTGGGGCTGGTGCCGCCAGCAGAACCGCGACGCGCGCGAACTGCCCATGTCTACCCGGAGCCTGGAGTTGTGGGATCAGTTTGCCGCAGACAGCGGCGAAGACACGGGCTTCAGGCGCTGCGGCTTGCTGTACCTCAGCAACGACGAGGCCCAGATTGCCGGCTGGGCCAAATGGCGCGAGTTTGCGACGACGGTTGGCGTGACCACGCACATGCTCAGCGGCCGCGAGGCCTCGGAGCGTGGCCAGGCCACCGGCCGCGCGTGGAAAGGCGGCGTCTTCTCACCCAGCGACGGCACGGCCGATCCGGCCAAGGCGGCGCCGGCCGTCGCCGCCGCGCTCATGAAACTCGGCGGCACCGTCCACCAGAACTGCGCCGCGCGTGGCATCGAGATGGAGGGTGGCCGGCTCAGCGGCGTGGTGACCGAAGCGGGGACGATCAAGACCCGTACCGCCGTGCTCGCAGGCGGCGCGTGGGCGTCCTCGTTCTGCAACCAGCTCGGCGTGCAGTTTCCGGTCGCCACGATCCGCCAATCGATCGTGCGCCTGGCGCCGGTGGAGCAGCAACTGCCGGCCGCGCTGACCAGCCCACGCGTTGCCATCACCCGGCGCCCTGACGGCCACTACGTCCTGGCGATCAGCGGCCGAGGGCGCGCCGACCCCACGGCACAGCTGGTGCGCTTCGCACCGCAGTTCTTGCCGATGTTCGCCAAGCGCTGGCGCAACGTGTTTCCCGGCGGCCTGGAAGGCATCCGATGGGGCCACGAAACCCGCGCTCGATGGAAGCTGGACGCTCCCACACCGATGGAACGGGCGCGCATCCTCGACCCGACGCCCGACCCCGCGGGTGTCCGCGAAATCCACCGCCGTGCCGTGGATCTGTTGCCTGTGCTGCGCGAAGCCCGCATCGTCAACACCTGGGCGGGCTACATCGACAGCACGCCCGACGGCGTGCCGGGTATCGGAGAACTGCCGCAGGTGCCAGGCTTCATCCTGGCCGCGGGCTTCTCCGGCCACGGCTTCGGCATCGGCCCCGGCGCAGGCCACCTGATCGCCGACCTGGTGTCCGGGGCCAAGCCGATCTTCGATCCCGCGCCTTTCAGCCCGGCACGGTTCAGCGGTTCGGCGTGGGGCAAGGTTGCTGACTTCTAGGTTTGCCGGCACGCCGATGGTCCTGCTGGCAGACCGCGCGCGGCGCCACCGAGAGCAGTTGGCCCGAGCCCTCGATTCATGGAGAGATCACCCCGATGAAGACGCTGTTGCTGAACAAAGAGGATGCAGGAAGCCTGATTTCCATGAAGGAAGTCATCGGAACGGTGGAGGAGGCGTACAAGGCCTTCAACAGTGGCCAGGTGAATCAACCGCCGTATACATGCATCCACCTCCCGCCACCCCGGGGCGAAATCGACTTCAAATTGGGATACTGCGAGGCCAACGAGATCATCTCGATGAAGGCCTCGTCCGGGGGATTCCCGAACAACCCCACCGAGCACGGCGTGCCCAGCGGCATGGGAACCATCCTGCTGTTCGACGCCAGAACCTGCGCGCTCATCTGCGTGATGGATGGCAGCCTGATCACCGGCCTGAGAACCGGTGCCGCCGGAGCGGTGTCGGTCAAGACGCTGGCCCGCAAGGACGCGAAGACCATCACCTCGATCGGGACTGGCAATCAGGCCCGGATGCAGATCCGCGCGATCCGGGAGGTGATGACGATCGAAGCCATCCATGCCTGGAGCCACCACCCCCAGACGCTCGCCCAGTACAAGGCCGACATCGAGCGCGACTTCGGCATCCCGGTGGTGATGGCCCGCTCCAAACAAGACGCGGTGGAAAAGGCGGACATCCTCGTCACCACCACCCGCGGCAAAGGCTCGCTGGTGGAAGCCGCCTGGGTCCGACCTGGCACGCATATCGTCGCCATCGGCACGGACACGCAAGGCAAGCAGGAACTGGAGCCGGAAATCTTCAGGAACGCCAAGATCGTCAACGATTCGATCGCGCAATGCGTCGAGAAAGGCGAAACCTGGCACCCGCTGCACAACCACATCATCAGCAAGCACGACATCCACGCCGAGATCGGCGAGATCCTGCTGGGCAAGAAGCCGGGGCGCGAGTCCGACGACGAGATCACGATCTTCGACTCGACGGGCATGGCCATTCAGGACAACACGACGTCGAACCTGATCTATCGCAACGCCATCGCCAGCAACACCGGCATGGCCTTTGATTTCATTCAATCGTGATTCCCCTGCTTGAACACCCCACCCTTCGCGACATCCACCAAGCACGGGAGCGGCTGAAGCCGCACATCCGTCACACGCCCTTGCTGCGCGCCGAGAAGATGGAGACCACCCTCGGGTGCGAGGTGTACCTCAAACCCGAGACGCTGCAGATCACCGGGGCCTTCAAGATCCGGGGCGCGCTGAACAAGGCCTTGTCGCTGCCTCGCGAGACCATTGCCAACGGCATCATCGCCACGTCTTCAGGCAACCATGCCCAGGGGCTGGCCTACGCAGCGCGGATGCTGGGTGTCAAGGCGCTTCTGGTGGTGCCCGTCACCACCCCGAAAATCAAGGTCGAAAACACCCGGGCGCTCGGCGCGGAGGTGATTCTGTTTGACGGCGACACCGCGGCGCGATGGAAACGCGTTTACGAGATCGCGGCAGAAAACCACTACGCCGTAGTGCACGCATTCGAGGACCCCATGGTCATGGCGGGCCAGGGAACCATTGGCTGCGAAATCCTGGAAGACCTGGCCGACGTTGACACCGTCATCATCCCCATGGGCGGCGGGGGTCTCATCTCCGGCATTGCCACCGCCATCAAGGAAACCAAACCCTCCGTACGTGTGGTGGGCGCGGAGCCAGCGCTGACCCCCAAGTACTTCCATAGCCGCATCAACAAGAAGCGCACCTCGCTGCCGCTGAAGAACACGATCGCCGACGGTTTGCGCATCAGTGTGCCGGGCCAGAACCCCTACCCCATCATCGAAAGGTACGTCGACGAGATCGTGCTGGTGGAGGACGAACACATCATCGAGGGCATGCGCATGCTGGCCAAGGACGCCAAGCTGATCGCAGAGCCGGCTGCCTCGATCGGCGTTGGCGCGCTGCTGGCGAAAGGACTCAAGGTGACGCCGAAGGAAAAGGTCTGTGTGTTGTTGACAGGCGGCAACTGGGATCTGTGCGATCTTGCCGAAGTCTTTCAACGCGGCAATTGATCGCTCTCGCGTTGGGGTGCCCGCGATAGCGCGGCTCGGGGTGATCGTCCTTTTCGTGCAGAAAGTACGGTTTGACGTGGAGGCGATTCGCCAGCAGTTCCGATCCGACCGCAGGGTCGCAGCCGCGCTGCAGCTGTTGTTGCTTCGCGCGTGTGGCCGCCCAATGGACCCCTTGGCCGTGCTGCCACGCAACCTGCTGCGGTACGTGGCTGAAACGCTGCAGGCCCCGCCACTGACGATCGCGAGCCTACGCAGCCTCTACGAGCGCCGCCCGACGCTGTACGGGGTAGTCGTACTTATCGTGCGGTTTGATACGGTTGCGAGAAATTTCCCTTTGAAGATCAATAGCTTTCGCCGGACGGTTTTCGCGCAGAAGCGAGTCGCCGCAAGTGGTTGTCGTGCATTGGGTTTCTGGCTCCGAGCGTGTCGATCGGCCACTCAATCGAGCGACATCCTCGCGTCGCTCACGATCTTGCCGAGCCGCTGTTTCTCCCTCGCGATCACCTGCGCGAACTCGGCCCTGGTCCCACCCCCCACCTGCGAGCCATTTGCCTCGAATTGCGCCCGCATCGCGGCATCCGTCTTGAAGGCAGTGTCGAGCGCCGCGGCGATGCGGTCGAGCACCGCGGGTGGCGTGCCCTTGGGCGCGAACAGGCCGCCCCAGTGCTGCATCTGGATAGTCGGGAAGCCCTGTTCAGTGGTGGTCGGCACGTCCGGCAACGCGGCGGTGCGCTTGTCGTCGGTGACCGCCACGGCCCGCAGCTTGCCGCCCTTGACGTAGCCCATCACGCCGACCGGCGCCTCCGATGCCAGGTCGATCTGGCCGCCGACGATGGCGTTGACGGTTTCCGAGCCGCTCTTGTAGTGAACGATGGTCACCGGCACGCCGAGCGCGGCGCCGACCATCTCACCGACGAAGTGGCCCGTGCTTCCGGCACCGGCCGTGCCGAAGGTGAGGCCGCCTTTGCGCTTGCCGTAGGCCTGTAGCTCTTTCAGGTCGCGAAAGCTGGCGGTCGCCGAGGCGACCATCACCGAGGGTGCGGTGTTGCCTTCGACCACCGGCACGAGGTCGCTGTCGGCATAGGGCATCTTGGTGCGCAACAGCGCGTTGGCGACCGCGCCGTTGCCGGCGATCAGGATCGTGTAGCCGTCGGGCGCGCTCTTGGCCACGAAGTCGGAGCCGATCAGGCCGCCCGCGCCCGGTTTGTTGTCGACGATCACGGTCTGGTTCAGTTGCTTGCCCAGGCCCTGCGCGATCAGGCGCGCGGTGATGTCGCCCGGGCCGCCAGCCGCGAAGGGCAGCACCATGCGGATCGGCTTGTCGGGCCAGGTGCCCTGGGCGTGCGCGGGTGCCCAGGCGGCTGCGATGACGGTGAGGCCGGCAAATCCGGCCAGCAGCAGGGTGCGACGGTGCAAGGTGCTCATGGTGTGTCTCTCTTCTTCGGATTCAGACAGGTCACTCGAAGGCAGCCGTCGCCGGCGGTGCCAGCAGCGCCAGCAGTTCGCGCACGTCGGCGACGTCCTCGATGCCCAGCGTCAATTCCTCGATCGCCGCCCGGCGCGGCGCGTCGATCAGTCCGTCCGTGAGCGTCCGGTACTTGGCCAACACCTCGGCCGCGGGCAACGGCGACTGGATGCCGCGCGATGCGCCGCGATCGACCTCGATGCGCTGGCCGTCGCTGAAGGTGACGGCCACGCGCACCCGGAACTTCTTCTTGATGTCGCCGCCGATTGCGTCGAAGGCCGGTTCGTGCCGCACCTCGACCTTGCGCAGGAGGTCCCACACGTCGTCCGAGTCGATGCGCGCCGGCGTGAACTGCCGGACCATCGCGGCGCCGTCGATCGCGGCGACCGCCAAGGCGTAGCCGATGTTCATCTGCGCGCCGATCGGCGTGAGCGGCCGCTCGGGCACCCACCAGCCGTGGTGGTACGCCGCGTGCGGCACGTCGCACTCGATGCGCGTGATCTCGCCGGCCACCAGCTTGCGTTGGGCGTCGATGTCGAACAGGGCGTCCAGCGGCGAGTGGATCGCGCCCATCGCCGCATAGGGCTTGATCACGATGCGTTCGACTTCCCAGCGTTCGCCCAGGCCGTCGGTGATCTGCGATGCATCGGGGTCGTGGCCTTCGCCGAAGGTCGACAGGAAGCCGCCGTACTCGCGCTCGAACACGCGCTTGATGCCCGTGTAGCCGCCTTCGGCCAGCACTGCCGCATACATGCCGTTGCGCGCCGAGAAGCCGTGGTGCATGCGCTTGCACATGGCCTCGTACTGGGCGGCCATCAGGCCGGCGGACTGGGTACCGGCCAGGCCCAGCGCGTCCTCGAAGCGGGCCGCGTCCAGGCCGAGCAGCTTGCCCACCGCGGCGGCCGCGGCGTGGGTGCCGAACACCGCGCCCGAATGCCATCCGCGGGACAGCATCTGCGCGCCGTGCAGCGCCATGCCGACACGGGGCCCGACTTCGTAGCCGGCCATCGCGGCCTCGAGGAAGCGCTTGCCGCTGACCGGCGTCTCGCTGCCTTCGGCCACCGCCCACAGCGCCGGCAGCACGATCGATGCGGAGTGCAGCGGGCCGAGCGGATGAAAGTCGTCGAGCTCGAAGCCCTGGATGAAGGTGCCGTTGAGCAGTGCCGCGCCGGGCGCGCTCGTCTTCGCGCCCCAGCCGACGATCGTCCGGTCGCCGATGCCCTCGAACCTGCGCACGATGCCGACCGCGGTGCGCGACCACGGCAGTTGCGCACCGACGATCGCGCAGCCGATTCCGTCGAGGGTCAGCAGGCGGGCACGTTCGCGCGCCGAACCCGACGCCTGATCGAGCCGGAAGTCGGCCAACCACTGCGACAGGCGGCCGGTAGGGCCGGCGGGGTCGGTCGGCGCGCCGGAATAAGACCTGGATGTCGGGCTGGCGGTGGAAGAAGGTTGACTCATGCGTTGCTCCGTTGTGTGCTCGCTGCGGTATCTGAATGGGAAAAGGAGTGCTCGTGCTCAGCCTTCGACCGCGATCTTTCGTTCGGCGATGAGCTTCTTCCACATCGCGCCTTCGGCGGCGATGGTGCGACGCACGTCGGCACTGGGCGGTGCCGCGGTCTGACCCAGCGCTTCGAGCCGGCCGGCCATGCCCGGTGACGCAAGCACTTCGGCCAGGGCCTTGCGGATGGCGAGCACGACGGGCTCCGGCAGGCCCGCCGGGCCCATCAGTGCGAACCAGCCCGGCGCGTCAAAGCCCGGTACGCCGGATTCGGCGATGGTCGGCACATGGGGCAGCGAGGGCATGCGCGTGAGCGAGCTCACGCCCAACGCCTTGAGCTTTCCACTGGAGATGAACGGACCGGTCGCCGATGCAGTGAGAAAGGCGAACTGCACATCGCCCCCCAGCAGCGCGGTGATGGCCGGCGCGCCGCCGCGGTACGGCACGTGCACCGCGAACGTGTCCGTGCGTGACTTGAAGAGCTCGGCCGCCAGGTGGCCGACGCTGCCCGATCCGCCCGAGGCGTAGCTCAGCCTGCCGGGCTCCTTGCGCATCAGTGCGATCAGTTCCTGCACGGTGGCGACGCCGGCGGAGGGCGGCGCGACCAGCACCTGCGGCAGCTGCGACACCATCGCGACCGGCGTGAAGCCGGCGAGCGGGTCATACCCGACATTGCGCAGGGCCGGCACGATGGTCAGCGGCGCGTTGTCCAGCAGGCCCAGCGTGTAGCCGTCGGTTGCGGCGCGCACCACCTCGGCGCCCGCGATGGTGCCGCTGGCGCCGGCCTTGTAGTCGATCACGACCGGCTGGCCGAGCAACCTGCCGAGCGGCGTCATCACCTCGCGCGCGGTCACGTCGGCGGCACCGCCGGGCGTGTAGCCCAGCAGCACGCGCACCGGCCGGGCGGGCCAGGCCTGCGCGTGTGCGCGGGTTCCCCACAACGCCAGCGCCGCGCCGCCGAGGCCACCGGCCAGGACCGCGCGGCGTGCGGGATTGAAAAGGTTCGAGTCCATGGTGGTGCTACTGGACGTTCTTGAGCGCGAACTCGTTGAGGTGCCCCGAGGGCAACGCGTCGACGCCCGGGTCGGCCGGCAGGTCGACATCGAACCAGCGCTTGAGCACGCCCGAGATCAACTCGTAGCAGGCACCGATGCGCACCACTTGCATCGTGTCGAAGTTGATCAGGGTGCCGGCGCGCCGGTAGGTGTGATAGCGGCGCAGGCCGTAGTCGATGGTGATGTCGGCGATCCGCTTGAGCTCGTCGGGAATCTCCTCGACCGAGAAGCGCGTTCCGGTCCCCGTGAGGTTGGCCGACGAGCCGAACAGCGGCACCAGCTCTTCGCGGCTGAGGCGCGTCAGCTCCTTGTGGAACGGGCCCGCGTTGAGCAGCATCCCGATGGTGCCGACGGCCGTGCTGGCCTTGACTGCCTCGTCGTCGAGCTTGCGCAGCAGCGGATGGTCGGGCCTGAAGCTCGCGATGACGCCCAGCGGCAGGTCGTGGTCGACCACCAGCGCCTCGACCATCTCCTGCGCGCGTGGGCTGAGCGTGTGCAGCTCGCGCTGCGTGACCAGGTCGCCCGCCATCGCGTTGCGTTTGTGGCTGCCGCGGCGCTTGGTGTCGTAGATCTTCTTCAGTGGATCCATCGACGCGCCGCAGCAGGCGTAGCCGGTGTCGTTCGGCACGATGGCGATGCCGCCGCGCTTGATCACGTCGATGGTGCGGCGGGCGTCGCCGGCGATGTCGAGTCTGCTCATGTCGTCTCCAGGTGGGTTCAAGATTCAGTCGGAAAAGCGCGGGCCGAGCGCCATGCCCATGGCATGCGCCTGCTCGGCATCGAAGCGGCGACAGGCGTCGTCGTAATGCTGGCCGTAGGCGCCGCCGCGCACCACGCCCGGCTCGATCGATTCGTAGAAGCCGTTCCAGCCGGCCGGCAGGCGCGGCGAATCCGGCGTCGCCAGCCACAGGCGGAACAGGAGGCGCTTCTTGTCCGGCTCCTCCGCGTCCTGAAACTGGGTGCGTGAATGCAGCGCGGTGAAGTTGCTGAGGACCTGCAGGTCGCCCGGCGCCAGCCGCATCGAGTACATGAAGTCGGGTCGCCGCACGATGGCATCGAGCAGATCCATCGCCTCGCGTTGCAGCGCAGTGATGCGCGGCGCACCGGGGAGCTTCTCGCCCTGCTCGACGCGGTTGCGCACCCACATGCAGAACACGTCGTCGCCCAGCTCGCCGTACACCGGCATCAGTCTGAACGGCGACAGTCCCTCGGCCTGTTCGCCCTGGCGGCTGAAAGGCAGCGGGTCGCGCAGCACCTCGGCCAGGTCGGGGCGCTCGGCCCGCAGCTGGCGCCAAGCCGCGATCGCGCTGGCGCACATGCTGTCGCCACCGACCGGCGCCTGGTTGTAGCAACTGAGCAGCACGACGTCGGCGCCGTCGACGTGGAAGTCGAGCTCGGCGTTGGACGAGTAGCCGCGCCCGGTCGGGCTGCGGTAGACGGTGCCGACGTCCTGCACGCGGTTGATGTAGCGCGTCATCCTGTCCTGCGGCCGGGCGACGCCGAAATGCAATCCGACCGCCCAGGTCAGCAACTCGAACTCGTCCGGCGCGAGGCCCTCGCGCGGGAAGCCCTTGATCAACGCCACGCCCAGGCCATGCTGCGCCTCGTCGACGGCGCGCCGGATCCTGGCGAGCGACGCGGCACCGAAGGGGAAGTCGGTGCGCCGGTAGGCCAGCAGCGGCTGGCCCGGGCGATGCGCAGAGCGCAGCACCTGCAGGAGGTCGGCGCGCTCGGCGTCGTCGAAGTGCAGCGTCCAGCGCGCGGTGTCGCGCTCCAGGTCGGCGGCGCGCCATGCGGCGGCGTCGCGACCGATGGCGGCGGATGTGGGGGCGGTGATCACGGATTCGAACTCCTCGAAACGATGGATGGATGGGCGTCAATCGAGCGGGAAGCGCTTCACCTGAGCATCGATGCGCTTCGCTTCACGCTGCACCATGGCCGCGAACTCGGCCGGCGTGTTGCCGACCGGCTCGGCGCCGATCGTGAACAAGGACTTGCGCACGTCCTCGCGCTTGACCGCCTGGCGCACCGCGGCGGCGATGCCCTCCTGGACCTCGGCCGGCGTGCCCTTGGGCGCGAAGAGGCCATACCAGGTGGTCGCGTCGAAGCTCGGATAGCCGGCTTCGATCGCAGTCGGCACGTCGGGCAGCACGGCCGAACGCTTGTCGCCCATCGTCATCACGACCCGGAGCGCGCCCGTCTTGACGAAGGGCAGCACGGCGGTGCTGCCGGCAATGGCGAAGGAGATGTTGTTGGCCACCAGGTCGGTGATCATCTGGCCGCCGCCCTTGTAGTTGGCGACGACCAGCGTCGGCAGCGCGTTCTCCTCACCCATGATGCGCGCCTGCAGCCGGGCCATGTTCTCGGTGGTGCCGACCGAGCAGGGCGTGGCGGCGCTCTTGCAGTAGCGCACCAGTTGCTCCATCGACTTGACCGGCAATGCCGCATTGGCCGTCACCACACCGGGCAGGGCAGAGAAGGCCGACACCGGCGCCAGTTGCGCCAGCGGGTCGGAGCCCTTGAAGGTCGGCAGGTGCTTGATCAGCGTCAGCGACGGCAACTGCACCAGCAGCGTCAGGCCGTTCGGCTTGGCATCGATCACTTTGCGCGTGCCGATGACGCCGTCGGCGCCGGGCACGTTCTCGACGATGACCGGCTGGCCCCAGATTTGCTGCAGTTCCTTCGCCACGACACGCGTCTGTGCGTCGGTGCCACCGCCGGGGCTGTAGGGCACCACCAGCGTCACGGGACGATCGGGTTTCCAGTCGGCGGCGAGGGCTGCGAGGGGCAGGCAGGCGGCCACGGTGAGCGCAGCGACGGCGCGGCGCCGCAGCGAGGGGATGGGAATGAAAGCGGGCATCGGTTTGTCTCCATGAGGGGTCTTTGCACGTCGCCTTGTTCGGCGAGGGATTGCTTCGTCGTCGCCGCGGTCGCTGCGAGCGCTGGTTGCCTTAAGGCTCGGGCGCGCCGGTGGCTCAGTCGACTGTGACCGTGGCGCTCGGCCACGCCCATGGCCGACGGATGCGATCGACCTGCTGCCATTCACGGATCAGCGCGTCGTCCTTCAACGTGAGGCCGATGTCGTCCAGTCCGTGCAGCAAGCCCTCGCGCCGCAGCGGGTCGACCACGAAGCCCGATTCGGTGCCGTCGGGCGCCACCAACTTGCGCGTTGTCAGGTCGACCGTCATCGCCGCGCCGCCAGCACACGCCGCGGCGAAAGCCTCGACCTCGGCCGCCGGCAACCGGATGGGCAGCACGCCGTTCTGGAAGCAGTTGCTGTAGAAGATGTCTCCGAAGCTCGGCGCGATCACGCAGCGAACGCCAATGCCTTGCAGCGCCCATACCGCGCCTTCGCGCGATGAACCGCAGCCGAAGTTGTCCCCGGCCAACAGGACCGGCGCGCCGCGGAACGCGGGCTGGTTCAGGATGAAGTCCGGGTCCTCGCTGCCGTCCTCGCGGTAGCGCAGCGCTTCCATCGCATACGGCCCGAGCTCGTCGCGCGCGAGCGAGGTCAGGCGTTCGATCCGGATGATGACGTCGGTGTCGATATTGGCGCGCGACAGGTGCGGCGCCGCGCCAGTGACGATGGTGAAGGGTTGCATCGACATGTTCAGGCCTCTGAGAGATCGGTGATGACGCCGGCGATGGCGGCGGCCGCGGCCATCGCCGGGCTGGCGAGGTGGGTGCGCGCGCCCGGCCCTTGCCGTCCGACGAAGTTGCGGTTCGAGGTCGACACCGAGCGTTGCTGCGGCGGCACCTGCTCGCCGTTGGCCGCCACGCACATGCTGCAACCGGGCTCCCGCCAGGCGAAGCCGGCCGCTTTGAAGACTTCGTGCAGACCCTCGGCTTCAGCGGCGCGCTTGACGTTCTCCGATCCGGGCACGACCCACGCCGTGACGCCGGCGGCGACATGCTTGCCGCGCACGACGGCGGCAGCGGCGCGCAGGTCGGTGATGCGCGAGTTGGCGCATGAGCCGATGAAGACCCAGTCGACCGGCGTGCCGGCGATCGCCTGGCCTGCCTGGAGACCCATGTAGTCGAGCGCAGCGGCGAGCGTGCCGCGCTGCGCTTCGTCCGCCGCATCGCGCGGGTCGGGCACACGGCCGTCGATCGCGATCGCGTGCTCTGGGCTGGTGCCCCAGGTGATGGTCGGGCGCACGGCCGACGCGTCGATGACTTCCTCGCGATCGAAACGCGCGTCGGCGTCGGTCGGCAGCGCGTGCCACTGTGCGACGGCCGCGTCGAACGCCTCGCCCTGCGGAGCGAATGGACGACCGCGCAGGTAATCGAATGTGCGCTGGTCGGGCGCCACCATGCCGAAGCGCGCGCCGAGTTCGACCGAGAGGTTGCAGAGGGTCAGCCGGCCTTCGACCTCCATCGTCTCGATCGCCGGGCCGGCAAACTCGACGGCATGCGCGACACCTGCGGCGGCGCCGAGCTTGCCGATGATGTGCAGCGCCAAGTCCTTGGCGGTGACGCCGGCGCGCAGCGTACCTTCGCAACGGATGCGCATCTGCCTGGGCTTTTGCTGGCGCAGGGTCTGCGTCGCAAGCGCGTGCGTGCTCTCCGAGGAACCCACGCCGAAGGCCATAGCGCCCAGTCCGCCGTTGGTGCAGGTGTGGCTGTCGCCGCAGATCACGGTGAGGCCGGGCAGCACGATCCCGAGCTCCGGGCCCATCACGTGCACGATGCCCTGTCCCGGCAAGCCCAGATCGAACAGGCGCACGCCCGCCGAGCGCGTGCGGTCGCGCAGCGCGGTCCACAGCTTGCCGCCGGGCGCGTAGGTGAGGCCGTTGCGGCCGGGCAGGGTCGACATCGAATGGTCGGGCGTCGCAAACACCAGTTCGGGGTCGTGCAGCTTCATGCCGCGGCCGGTGACTTCGGCCAGCGCGGGAGGGCCCGACAGGTCGTGCAGCAGATGGCGATCGATGTGCAGCAATGCCCATCCATCGCCCAGGTCGCGTATGACGTGGGCGTCCCACAGTTTGTCGAAGAGCGTGCGCGCAGTCATCGCCGGCTCACTTCTTTTCCGTCGCCGAGGCGGCACTGTGGCGCGAACCGTCCATGGGGGCGCCCGCGTTGAAACGCGTGCGCAGTGCATCCCATTCGTCGGCACCGAACCGGCGGAAGGTCTGCGCCACGTTCTGCGTCACCTCGGGCGGCTTGTGCGTGGCCTTCAGTTGGGCCAGCGCGGCGTCGCCGGCCTGGATGGCGGCAACCAGCATCAGGCCGGGCAGGATCGCGAGCTTGTAGCCCATCGCCTCGGCCTCGCGGAGATCGAAGATCGGTGTGCGGCCACCGGGCACCACGTTCAGGAGGCAGGGGCCACGCACGTTCTTCGGTACCGCGGCCACTTCCTCCAGCGTTTGCGTGGCCTCGACGAAGACCATGTCGGCGCCGGCTTCCAGCGCCGCATTACCGCGCCAGACGGCTTCGTCCATGCTCATCATGGCGCGCGAATCGGTGCGGGCGATGATGAGGAACTCCTTCGAGCGGCGTGCCTCGACCGCTGCGCGGATCTTGGAGACGAACTCCTCGCGCGACACCAGTTCCTTGCCGTCGAGATGGCCACAGCGCTTGGGCGCGACTTGGTCCTCGATGTGGATGGCGGCCACGCCACGCAACTCGTACTCCCGCACGGTGCGGGTCACGTTCAGCTCATTGCCGTAGCCGGTGTCGGCGTCGGCGATCAGCGGCACCTTGATGGCGCGCGCCATGGCGCCCGCGTTCGCCACCATCTCGCCCATGTCGAGCAGACCGAAGTCGGGATAGCCGCGCGCGGCCGAGGTGCCGGCGCCGGTCATGTAGACCGCCCTGAAGCCGGCCTGTTCGATCAGGCGTGCGCCGATGGCGTCGTAAGCGCCGGGGGCGATCACCATGCCGGGCGCGGCAAGTTGTTCGCGGAGGGAAGGAGTCGTCATGGGGAGGGCCTTTCGTTGTGTCGACGCCGGGCGGAATCGGGTGCCGCCGTGCCTGAGTTGTATTAAGAATATCACAACATAATGACATGTCAACACGTTATCCTTCGCGTCATGAAAACGCCGACGGCCACCGCCTCACCCTTGAATGCCGCGAGGGGCACCGCGCTGCATCGCCAGATCTTTCTTGTGCTGCGCGACGAGATCTCCCGCGGGCTGTTTCCCGACGGTGCATTGCCGAATGAGGAGGCGCTGGGCGAGCGTTTCGGCGTGTCGCGCATCACGGTGCGGCGCGCGCTGGCCGATCTGGCGGCCCTGGGGATGGTCGAGCGTCGACATGGCCGTGGCACCTTCGTGCTGGGTGCGCCCGCGCTGGCGCGCCCGGCGCCGAGCCTGAGCGTGATCGACAGCCTGCGCCAGACGGCGACCGAAACGGTGGTGCAGGTGCTGCAGGTCGAGCAGGCCGTGCCGCCCCGCGACGTCGGTCTGCTGCTGCAGCTGGCGGCCGGCGAAAAAGCGATGCATGCACTACGGCTGCGCATCAACCGCAAGGGGGAGCCGGCCATGCTGACCGATGCCTGGGTGCCGGCGCACCTGGGCAAACGCGTCACCGAAGCGGCCCTCAAGAAGATGGCGCTCTACGAGATCCTGATGGCGCAGGGCGTCGAGTTCGGACGCGTGGTGCAGGAAATCAGCGCGACCGTCGGCGACCCGCAGCGCGCCGGCCTGCTACGCACCGAAGTTGGCGCGCCGATCCTGAAATTGGTGCGCCTGATGCACGACATGGACGAGCGCCCGGTGCAGCACCTCACGGCGTACATGGCCGCCGACCGTGCCAGCGTGCTGATGGAGATTGCCGGCGCTTCCGTCAACACGCTCACTGCGGGGCAAATCGTGCTAGATGGACATGCCTGAACGCGCTGCGGGGGTGAGCGGGCGACTCCGCATGGGGCCGCGCGGACGCAGCCCGCGGCCCGCGCCATCTGCCGTCGGGGCGGGCCTATGCAGCGTTCACCGCATCCTCAAGCGCCTTGCCCGCGGTGAACTTCACTGCCTTGGTCGCCTTGATGGTGATCGGCTCACCAGTCGAAGGTTGCCGAACTGGGCGGCGGGCGATGGCGCACCACGTCTCCAAGCAGCGCATTCCGTGCGTCGACCCTGCGGTGAAGGCGGTGCTGGAGACCTGCGACGACTCGCTCAAGGGAATGCGCGACCGCGCCCTCCTCCTCTTCGCCTGGCCTCGGGCGGGCGCCGGCGCTCGGAGGTTTCAGAAGCGGTGTTCGAGAACCTGGACCGCGGCGATGAGGGCGCCTACCTGTACACGCTGGCAAGTTCGAAGACGAACCACAACGGGAAGATCCGGCCGGAAGATGTGAGGCCGGTGGAACCCCTCTTCCGGCGCATCCTCAAGAACGGAAAGCTCGGCACCGCTGGGCTCTCGGGGACGGCGGTACGGGACATCGTGAAGGCGCGGTGTGCGCAGGCCGGTGTGGGAGATGATTTCTCGGCGCATTCGCTGCGGTCGGGGCTCGTGACCGAGGCCGGGCGGCAGAACATGCCGCTGCAGGAAACGATGGCGATGACGGGGCATCGGAGCACGGATACGGTGGCGGGATACTTCCGTACTGGAGCCGCCCAGGTGAGCGCGGTGGCAAGGATGATGGACTCGGGCAAGCAGAAGTCTGACAAAGCTTGAGTGGCGCTGGGGGCCCGGACATGTCCGGTGTTCAACGCCGAAGCTGGCGGAGCCATGCATCGACAGAGACGTTGGACCGATAATCAGATCGGTCCATTTGTGCGCGCCATCGGGCCTCACAGGGTCGAGGCTGGGGAAGCAAGAGCCGTTCGGCGCGAACGCCAACCGATGGTGACAACCATGAGCATTCCAGTCGAATTGCAAAACCTGGCAGAGGTCATGACGCGGTACCGCTTTGCCTACCTGCTGACGGCCAGCGCGCATGGCGCCCCGCATGCGGTCGCGGTGGTGCCGATCCTCGAAGGTAGCGTATTGGCGATTGACGGCATTGGCCGCCGCACACGCAACAACCTGATCCAGCAGCCCGCCGTCGGGCTCGTCTGGCCGCCGCGGGAAGAATCCGATTACTCCCTGATCGTCGACGGGCAAGCAGCCCCGGATGGCGAACTCCTGCGGATCACGCCGAGCCGAGCGGTGCTGCATCGACATCCACCCGCGCGCCGACCCGACGCGGTCGAACAGGGGGCCTGTGGTTCGGATTGCGTAGAACTGAAGATTCCAACCGATGCTACAGACGTCGGCCGCCCCTGATTCCGGCGCCGCTGCAGCGCCGGTCGCCGCGGTCACGGTCCATCGATGCAACTCCTGCCTCCAAGGCTCCCGCCTCGAACTCGAATAGCGGCCTGCAAGAAGCGATGGCGGTCCCGGACTGCGTACCGCGCTCCAGGTGATCGCGCTGCGCTGGGATACATGAAGCCGGACGCGCCGCCTCGCGGCGCTGCAGCGCCGTTTTCGCGCAAGCAGGAAGACAATGCGTGAATGTCGCACGAGGAACCCCCCGCTTTTCGGAGCCTGACCGGCCTCTACGAGCCGTCGGCCATCCAGCAGTTGCCGGACGGGCGCTTCCTGGTCGTCGAGGACGAGAAGGACCATCCGTTCAGTGTGGTCACGATCGGCGCGGATGGGCATGTCGAAAGCACCAGCCTGACGCCGGGCCTGCTTCAATTCTTCAGCGACTTCTGGAAGCTAGACGACCTCGAAGGGCTTGCGCTCGACCAGGCTGGTTTCCTGTACGCCGTCACTTCGCATTCCCGGGACGACGGCGGTGACGAGAAAAAATCCCGCGAGCGGCTGGTTCGCTTCCGCATCGAGGGGAATCGGGTCGTGGACCCCAAGGTCGTCGGGAACCTGAAGGATGCACTGACGGCACAGCATCCCGTCCTTGCTTCGGCCGCCGGGGTCCGGGATGTCAAGGCCGATGGCGGGCTCAATATCGAAGCGTTGGAGATCAGCCCGAACCCGCAACGACTGCTGGTGGGCTTTCGCAGCCCGTTGCACAACGGCCGCGCGATCATCGCGAGCGTCGAGAATCCCTCCGGCATCTTCGAAGCCGACGAGGCACCCCGGATCGCCAGCGATCTCGACGAGCTGGACCTGGACGGTCAAGGCATCCGCGGGATGGCCTACATTCCCTCGATCGGCGACTACCTCGTCATCAGCGGCCCGGTGTCGCGCGGTGCAGGTCCGTTCGGCCTTTGGCGATGGAATGGATCGCGGGGCGCTCCCGCGCGGCGTGTGACGGTTCCCGGTCTCTTGAATCTGGGACGCGCCGAGGGAGCCAGCCCGGCGCTCATCGACGGGGTGGAACGCATCGTCCTGGTGCGCGACGACGGAGACCGGAAGTCCGGACGACCCGCCAGCTACCTCTTGTTGGACCCCGATCAGCTGCGAATCGCGCCCTGAGGGACCGGGCGATTCGAACACGACGCCGACGGCGAATTCGCGGAACGTGCTCGCCGCGCAAGGTCGCCTTGGACTGTCGCCTCAGTTCGGCGTCGGCCGGGTGGCCTCGGCGCGCATTTGCACCGGATTGGGCATCGAGGAGATGACCTTGCTGTTGACGGGGCGCTTGCTGCTTTCTTCCCTCGATCCGTGGGGTTGGGCCCACGGCTTTTTGTGCCAGTGGCGCTTTCATCATCGCGCCGTCGACGCTCTGCCAGCGCCAGGCGATGCCCTGCATCTGGTCGTGCTCGCCAAGTCCAGCTTTCCACGGAGCTTCGAAGAAGCCTGCAGCCTCCCATTCGAGGAACCGCTTGTGAGTGGCGCTTGCACCGCCGACGCGCGCCTCGGGCAGCGCCTTCCATTGGCAGCCGTGCGCAGCACATAGACGATGGCTTCAAACACCACTTGGCTTGGGTGTGGCCCTACCCTGCGGCAGCGACAGCTGACACATTACATAATTGTCCTTCGGTCGCACGGATCTGTAGGAGCGATTTATGGCAACCGGCGAGCCCGCCTGGGACCACCTGAGGCCGCCGCACCTGAGCGCCTTGCCTGCAATTCAGTGGAAGCTCCAGAATCTGGCGCTCAAAGCTACTAACCAACGACGCAACGTCGCGAAGCCGGATCAAGGTGCGCCAGGCCGAGGGCCGGACGGCAGTGCCGGGCGCGACGCTCCACAATCGAGTCCGAGCCTTAAGACGCATTCCGCCTGGCGATCCAACGCCTCCCGCGCGGCGGGTGACAGGTACCAGCCGAGCGGCACCAAGGTGGACTCGGTGGTCTGATCCAGCAGCCAGGGCTTGGTCGGTGCCAGATCCGCACCCATCGCGGCGACCGCCTGCCTGCCTCGCGCGCCGATGCCGGACACGTTCAGCAAGGTCACGGGAGGCCCCAGGAAGTCCACGTAGAGTCCCCAGGAGGCATTTTTCTGCGGCAGCGCCAAGTCTTCATCGAATCCTTCGCCTCTCAGGCACTGCTCCTTGGGCTCCCTGGACCCCTGCTTCTCGCAGCTCGGCGCGACCTGACCGTTACGGATGAGCACCAGTTGTGCCGTCCACCC
Source organism: Variovorax sp. 10N432 (assembly GCF_056394465.1). NCBI lineage: Bacteria > Pseudomonadati > Pseudomonadota > Betaproteobacteria > Burkholderiales > Comamonadaceae > Variovorax > Variovorax sp. 10N432. The sequence continues at coordinate 24,795 of NZ_JBFTHX010000028.1, read as the reverse complement.
CAGCGGCAACTTGTCGCGCAAGGAGCGAAACACGTCCGAAAGACTCTCCACGCCGCTGTTGTCGTGGTATCCGCCGTCCGCTAGGTGACCGATCACCTCCCTCGAACCTTGATGCTCCTGCATCGGCACCGGCTCCAACGCTCCGAGGGGATTGATGAAGGGAAAGCGCGCCGCTGCGTGGGCCGCTGTGATAAGACTGGGCTGGGACCCGACCTCCGCGATCACGTCCTCGCTCCCCGGCGTGTCGCGCGGGCTCAGCCGCATCGTCGACAAGGTCGCGCGGTTGCCCGATTCGACCCACGTGCTGTTGAGCATCAACTCGGGCTCAGCCTGATTCGGATGCGACGGCGCAAGCGAATCCGCCAGCGCGGGAAACTGCCGCATCCATTCCCGCTCGAAGCCCAGCGCCCGGCTCAGGAAGCCGCAGCCGGGCTGGCTGCAGATCAAGGGTTGGCCAGCCCTGTACACCGGAATAATCCGGGCAAACACATCCTCGAACAACATGGCTCCCAGCAAGGGAGACAACGCATCGAGACGCGCAAAGCGTGTCTTGACGCATGGGCTGACTGGAGCGCCGGCGGGTGTCTGGCGCAGGCAGGCGACGTACACGGCCTCCCCGACCGCACCGCCGGACACGCCACTGAGCGCCACGGTTCGGCTGTCAAACGAGGCGATGCCCGGCCGATCATGGAGCTTGGCCAGAATCAGCGCAGTCCAATATGCCGCCCGGATGCCGCCGCCCTCGCTGGCGACCAGGTAGACCTGATGGTCCGCCTTGGTCGGCGCGACGTTCTTCAACGAGGAAGCCCGTTCGGCAACCACGCGCTCCAGAGTTCGATTGGCGGGAACGGGATCGGTGGGACGAAGCAGCGGTCGCGTATCCCGATCGATGACGTGAAGACCGATGCCGACCACGGCGACCAGCGCAACAGCCAGCAGCGAACGGCCCAGACGTTCATTGGGCTTCCACGGACGTACCCTCGGGTCCTCCCTTGATGTCGCAGGCCTGTAGAGCAGCACGCCCCACAATACCGCGCTCATCGCGGCAAGAAGGCCGGTCACCATCAGCCCGTTTCTTCGCAGCGTCGCGAGCGTCGCGTCGGCCACCCCCGCGAGGGTGTTGAGCGGCATGACGTGGTTGTCCGCAACCTTCAACAGGCCCAGAACGCCGACGACGCCCAGGACGGCCAATCCCCACGGAATGGTCTGGCGCTGCTCGGCCAGCGAAATCGCGCCCACCACGCCCATCCACCAGACGAGAGCCAGACACAGCAACGCGAAAGTCGCCGGCGCCTGCGAAGTGGTATCCGGCCACCATGCCATGCATGCACGCAGGACCAGCATCAGGAGGAGCGCCACCAGCGGCAGCGCGATGGGCCTGGTCAACGGGACCAAGGGGCGAACCAGGCGTGCGATCGGCTTGAGCCTCCTGAACAACGGCGCCAGCTTCGAGCGGACGAAGTGCAGGCATCCTGTCGGCGCGGGGTCTCCCGCGTCCATGCCGTCGTCGTCATGCCGAGGCTTGATGATCGTACCCGTGCGCAGCAGCATGTAGACGTCGGATTCGCTGTTGTAGTAGTCGCGCGAATCCTTGAACGACAGCTTCCGGCGCAACGCCAGGAACGCAAGACCGCTCGCGATCGCGGCCATCGCGAACAGGCCGAGGTACACGAAGGTCACGAAAAGACCGCGGTCGGCAAGCGTACCCCGGCCCGCCCGCGCCGCCGCGGCCGCATCGCCGGCAGTGTGCGCGACGAGCACGCAGAACATGACCAGCGGCACCAGCGACATCGCCCGCGCCCATCCTCTCGCAAACTCGCCCACCTGCCTGTAGACATCCTTGCCGCCCGGGAGTGCGAGCCCCGGACGCTCGACCATTCCCACGAGCCGGGTCCACAGCCAACTGGAGTAGGCCAGCATGCCGACGGACACGGCCCCGATCACCAACACCGCGAAGCTCCACGCGCCCGTGCCGGGCGGCGAAGGCTCTTCCTGGCTGCCCAGGGGTCCTGCAAGCGCCAGCAGGACGTCCCGACATTGGTCGAGCGCCAGCGTGAACGCGGCGAACAGGCCCAGCAGCAGCAGGATGTAGCGGGTCCGGCCGACGATGCCCATCACACCCGATCGCCAAGCGGCGCGGCGCTCCGACATCTCTTCCTGCTCCTTGTCATGCAGGTCGAGATCCATCCCGAACCACCACACAACCGTCGCCACCATGATGGGTGTCAGCGCCAGCATCACGGCGATGGGCTTGAATCGATGGGCCCCGGCGGTGAACGCAGAGAAGGTGGCGCTGGAATCCGTCGGCGCGCCGCATTGGCCCTGCGCGTAGATCAGCAGGCCCAGAACGCCCACGGCGACCAGCAGCGCCACCGTGTTCAGGCATGCGTGGGTCTTCTGCTTTCGCGGGGGCACCGTCACCGTCCGCCAGAACATCGCGAACAGGATGACTGCCATCGCGAGGCTGGCGAGGAAGGCCCAGCCGTCGACGCCGATTCGCACGACGGCGCCGAAATTCTCGATTCCGTCGACCGCCCAAAGGACGAAAACAACGATCCAGCTCACCGGCAGCAACGCGAACTTCAGCCGGCCCTGCTGCAACGCGCCGCCCAGCGCCCGCGCTGCAGCCAAGATCAGCGCCCCGTAGAGGGGCGTGAACAGCGCCGTGTCGAGCAGGACATATGCCGCGGCGGCCGGCCAACGCTCGGAAACGGGGAGGCACCAGTTGCGTACTGCGGCAAGCACCGTGGATGTGGTCGACCACCCTATCAGATCCTCGATGCCATAGCCCGACGGCAGCTTCAGTGCCTTCTGCAGCGCAAAGAGTACCAATGCCACGATCCCGCAGCCGGCCGCGAGCCAGGAGAGCGATGCGAAGGAAAAACCGGTCGAATCGCCGGACCCGGGCAGAGAGCGGGTTCGGTCCGAGGCACCTCTGCCTCCGCCTCCGTCATCGACGGTCTCGACCGGTGCGTCCTGGTCGGCGTCTGCGGCGTGGGCCCTTTCCAGCTCCTCGATCACTGCGCTCATCACGACCTCCAGTCGTCGGGTCCTGCGCCCCGGCCTCGACAATTCAACCTGTTTTGTTCAGCGCTTGGCAATCCTCCATCCGGAGGATGCCGCCGCCGCACGCGCGCACTAGTGTGCAACGCGAGGAGGCACCGTCATGGCTGTGATCACCCAATACTCCGCCCTGAGCAACCAGGGACTCGCGAGCAAGACCTGGCGCCGCATGGTTCGCATCGACACGGTCGGCGCCGACACGTCTGTGGTCATCAAGGCCATGACCCAGCTCGCCCTGGACTGCCTCGTCTACGCCGAAGGCGACTCGTGGTTCGACAAGTTCACCCCGATCCCGAGCGAAGGAACCAATCTCCTCGAAGAGATCCGCACACCCTATGTCGCCGGCGTCGTCGATGTCGCGCACATTGGCGACGAGGCACGCGACATGGTCCGAGGCTGGCAGGCGAGCCGGACGCGGGAAATGTTCAGGCTCTTCCCCTTCAAGGCGATCCTGCTGTCCGCCGGCGGCAACGATCTCAAGAACCTGTTTTCCGATCTGTTCGACAACAAGGGGCTGCAGAGGGCGGGGCTGACGTCCCGTCTCTCCGCCAGCGACCTCGAAGGCCTGGCCACCCCAGCCAGCTACACGGCCTTCTTCCGGGACGTCATCACGAGCATCCAGCGCTTCGTCGACATACGCGACGACGCCCAGGACCCGGTCACGCGGAAGGCGCCCATCTTCCTGCACGGCTACGACTACCTGCAGCCTCGTCCGGCCGGCGCGACGATCTTTGCGGGCACCAAGATCGGCCGTGGCCCTTGGCTCTATCCCTCGCTGCTGGCCGCGGGATTGACTGACGTCGAAATGAGATCCGTCGCCGACGCCATCGTCGACGAACTGAATCGGCAGCTGCAGCTTGCCTTCGCCGGTGCGCCGAATGTCCACGTCATCGACCAACGCGGCCTGCTGACGCCTGCCGATCCCCAGACGAGGCAGGCTTCCAACGACTGGCTCGACGAGATCCATCCGACCGAGCGTGGGTTCGCCAAGCTGGCCACGAACCGCTGGGAAGTCGAGATTGCGAAAGCGCTGGGATGGTCACCGGCGGCGGGCGATCTACAGGATCCTCTGCCCACCAGCAACCAGAGCACCGCGCTCGGTGGAGGATCGGCTGCCATCGCATGATCGATGCCGCACGAAGGCCAGATCAACCCGGCTCCGATCGCGCCTGCGATCCAGAAGGCGCTAGAAGCTTGGGAGCCAAGCGAGCCGAGGAAGCGCAGCGTGCGGCCAGCGAGATCATGTTCCCTTCGCTGCCGGACGGCTAGCGGTTCGGCTGCGGCGTGATGCGCAGGTAGGACCGGATCGCCTTGAAGCCCTTCGGAAAGCGCTCGGCCAGCTCGGCCGGGTCCTGCAGGCTCGGGAGGATCACGACGTCGTCGCCGTCCTTCCAGTTCACCGGCGTGGCCACCTTGTGGCTGTCGGTCAGTTGCAGCGAGTCGATCACGCGCAGGATCTCGTCGAAGTTGCGCCCGGTGCTCGCCGGATAGGTGATGGTGGTGCGGATCACCTTTTTCGGATCGATCACGAAGACGCTGCGGACGGTGGCCGTGGTCGAGGCGTTCGGGTGGATCAGGTCGTAGAGGTCGGCCACCTTGCGGTCGGGGTCGGCCAGGATTGGAAAGTCGACGGTGGTGTTCTGCGTCTCGTTGATGTCACCGATCCATTGCTTGTGCTTGTCCGCCGGATCGATGCTGACCGCGATCGGCTTCACGCCGCGCCGGGCGAACTCGCCCGACAAAGCCGCGGTCTTGCCGAGTTCGGTGGTGCACACGGGCGTGAAATCGGCGGGGTGCGAGAACAGCACCACCCACGAGTCGCCGGCCCAGCGGTAGAAGTCGATCTCGCCTTCGCTGGAGTCCTGGGTGAAATTGGGGGCGGTGTCGCCGAGTCGCAAGGTCGTCATGACGGCTCCAGAAAGATGATGAACGAATCGATTGTGTGGAGCCCCACGAGCGGCCCCAACGAATGTCTTGTTCCTTCGGTATCGGGATTCCGCATATGCGGCTTCAGGAACGAGGTGCGCTCCTTGCTGCAGGCTCTCCAAGCGAGAGCATGAGCCGGTTCGCCCAGTTGAAGAATGCGGCGCCATGGATGACGTCCGAGATCGCGAGATCGTCCAGGCCTGCTGCACGCAGCCGCGCCACATGGGCCGGACCGAAGGCGATCGGTGTCGACGTCAATGCCACCGACGCCTCGACGATCGCGTCCCAGCGTTCGTCGATTCCGGTGCCCACGCCTTGCTCCAGCAAGCGCTGCACGTCGCCCCTGCGACCGGAGAAGTGCGACGCGAAGCGCGCATGCACCGATGCGCAATAGATGCAACCGTTGTGCCGCGAGGTCGCGGCGGCGGCCAGTTCGCGTTCGGCGCGCGGCAGGCCCGCTTCCGGGTTGTAGAAGATGTCCTTGTCGGTGCGCGTTCGGGCACCGAGAATGTCCGGGTCGCGCGCCAGCAGCATGAAGTACGGCGACTTCGCGCGAGAAGCGTCCACCAGCCCCGCCCAATGCCGGTCGGTCAGTTCAGTCTCGGGCAGCGGCGGCAGCCACGGAAGCCAATCGAGCTCGTCCTGCGTGAACGCGTTGGGCGCGATGTTGCCCGGGTGTTTCAATGTCGCGAGCGTCATGATGCCAACGGCTCCTGCTTCGAAACCACTGGGGCCGGATGGTCCGCCAGCACCTGGAGGCCCGTCACCACGCGCACCTGGAACGCGAGGAACGCCACAAGTTGCGACAAGGTCACGATGTCCGTCGGAGACCAGCCTGCATCGAGCAGGGCCTGCAAGTCCTGCGCGCCGGCATCCCTCGGATGGAACACGAGAAGGTGCGCATGCTCCAGCGCGGCAGACAGGCGCGCTCCGAGGATGGTCCTCCCCGCGTCGCTGACCCGCCAGGACGGCCCCGGCGCGTCCTCCCTGCTCAACGTTCCCGCCGGGAACCGGCCGTAGGGCCCCGCGGCAGTACCGGCTGCGGCCTCGACGGCCAGGGCATCGGTCAAGCGCCGTGAGGCATCCTGCCGGGTGACGCCGCCCGCGTAGAAGCAGCTGGCCTGCGCCTGCCCCTGCACGGCCGTCACGAAAGTGGCGATCGCGAATCGCTCCTCCGAGGTGAAGTCGCCCGCGGCGAGCAACCGAGGCTCGAACAAGGCCAGGTAGCTTTGCTGACTGTGGATGCGCGCTTGCGCGCGCCCTGCGCGTATCGCGTCGAGCGGATGGCCCGGCGCGATGCCGGACAGCTGGTCGATCACGTCGGGTGTCGTTGTGTGGGTGGTCATGCGGCAAGCGCTTGGGTTGGTTTGTGGGCTGCTGGTGACGGCTCCTGCCGCGACCAGCCAAGGGCCGGTGCGACCCGGGTGGCGATGAGTTCGATGGAGCGAAGAATGAGTGGATGCGGCGGATCGACCGAATGCACCTGGAACACGATGTCGGTCACCCGATCGAGCACGCGGTCGGCGCTGAGCGAGGCGATGACGTCTTCGACGGTGCCGACGTGGACGTCGTAGCCGGCAATCAGCTCTTGCAGCGAGGCGTCCGCGCCGGGACGGCTCGGGTCGCCGAAGCGCGCGACGCTGCGGCGCAGGCCGCGCTCGGCCAGCCGAAGCGCCTCTGCACGGTCGTCGGCGACGAACACCGAGCGGGAGCCCATGATGCGCGGCGCGCGGCCTGCGGGCAGCCGTTCGAGATACGCGTCGATGATGGGATCCTGGAGTTCGGCCAGCGATGCGCGAGGGTCAGCGCCGGGCCGAGGCTGGGTGCGCGAAAGCATCAGCCCGTCACCGGCCTCCCCCGCCCGAATGCCGCCACCCTCGGAAAAGGTCGCCTGCCAGACCCGGTCGAGCAACTGCGGGGACGAGGGATAGAGATGGTCGCCACCGGGCAACGGGCGTCCGGCCCATGCGTCGCGCACCAGCGCCAGGTGGCGCGCGAAGACTTCCGCACGCGCCTCGCTCGAAAGTCCGAATGCAGTGAAGGACGAAGGCGTTCCGCCGGTTCCGACGCCGAATTCGAGTCGACCGCCCGACATCAGGTCGAACACCACCGCATCCTCGGCGACGCGCACGGCGTTCTCCAGCGGAAGCGTCACGACGCCCGTGCCCAGGCGAATCCGACGGGTGCGCGCCGCCACATGGGCCAGGAAGACGAAAGGTGACGGCAGCCCGCCCTCGGCCTCGTGGAAGTGGTGTTGCGCCACCCAGGCGGAATCGAACCCGAAGGCCTCGGCATGGGCGATCTGCTCGGCGACCAGCCGATAGCGTTCGGCGGCCGGCGCGTCGTCGAGAAGACGGCTGAAGAAGCCAAGGCGCCTTTTCGTCGGCGCCGCCGCGGGGGCGAGAGAAGGCGAAGACAAGATGGGAGGTCTCCTGGACTGCGGATCGTCTGGCGTCAAAGGAAGGCGGGACGGGCCGAAGCCTCGTGCCTGCGTGGCGATTCGCCGTGCCCGTCGAACTCGATGCTCGCGCCGTGCGTGCGCGCCAGGTCTGGCGACAGGGGCGCACCGGCCAGCGAAGTCCGAAGCACGACGGCGAAGGGTCCTTCCCCGTTCAGGGCGAGCCGCGCGCCGATCGGGTCGGCGCCCTCGCCCTCCAGGTCTTCACGTTCCTGTGCGCCGCGCGTCGAAGAAAGCACCAGCGTGCTGTTGCCGAGCTCGATCAGCGCCAGTCTCGAGCGTCCCCCTGGCAATGTGACTGCGCCGCCGACGCGAGCCGAACCGGCCGCTTCCGGGTCCCCGAGCAGCGCCCTGTAGCGCGCCAGCGTGGCATCGAGATCGCGCACCGCGATCGACAGGCTGGCCACGCCCGTGGCGCCATTGGGGTGCACGCGGGCATCGCCTTCCGGCACGCGAAGGTTGCGCGGCGTGATGTCGCCGCACAGGAAGGGAAGATCCGGTGACGGCGGCCGCGCCGTCTGCCAGCGCAGGCGCTCGCCATCGGGCCGCACGCGTCCGCCGTCGAGCGGGCCGTCCAGCACGAGGCCGCGGCGGGCGGCTGCCTTCACGGTCTCGGCGGTGTTCTGCGGCAGCAGGGCGAAGTCCACGATGCCTTCGCCGTGGCGCTGAAGGACTTGCCACCAGCGTTCTCCGGGAGCCCGGGCCTTCCACGCGATCAGCTCGAAGTAGCTGCCGTCGGCAAAGACCACCAGCGCGTTGTGCGTCGCCCGCCCCGGATGGTCGCCGCCGCGCTGCACGTTGAATCCGAGCGCCGTGTAGTCGTCGATGCTCGCTTCGAGGTCGTTGACGGCAATGACGATGTGGTCGAGTTGAAGTGTCATGAGACGGGTCTTTCAGGAGGCGGTGCGGGCAGCGTCGCCGCCCCCGAGGTAGGCGTCGCGGATGCGCGTGTCGGCCAGCAGCTCCCTGGCGGAGCCCTGCAGCACGATGCGCCCGGTCTGCAGCACATAGCCGTAGTGCGCGATCTGCAGCGCCAGGCTCGCGTTCTGCTCGACCATGAAGACCGAGACGCCCTGCCCGTTGATGCGGGCGATGAGTTCCAGCACCTTGTCCACATACAGCGGCGACAGGCCCATCGTCGGCTCGTCCATGCAGAGCAGCTTGGGCCGGCCCATGAGCGCACGCGCCATCGCCACCATCTGCTGCTCGCCGCCCGACAGGGTGCCGGCCTGGAAATCGATGCGTTCGGCCACGCGCGGGAAGAGTTCGAGCATGCGGCCGAGGTCTTCCGACACGGCCTTGCGGTCGTTGCGTGCGTAGGCGCCCATGAGCAGGTTCTCGCGCACGGTCATCGCCGGGAACAGGCGGCGCGCCTCCGGCACCGAACCGATGCCGCGCCGGATCACCTGGGGCGTGCCGAGGCCGAGGATCGATTGCCCGTCGAAACGCAGCTGGCCCGAGCGCGGCTTGAGCAACCCCAGCACGACCTTCATCGTGGTCGACTTGCCGCTGGCGTTGCCGCCGAGCAGGCTCACGATCTGGCCGGGGCGCACTTCGAGGTCGAGATCGAAGTGCGCCTGCACGGGGCCGTAGAAACTGTTGATCTGCTTCAGTTCGAGCAGCGCGTGCCGGCCGCCCTCGCCTTGCGACCGGGCGGACGGCAGAGACGCGCCCTCGTCCCGGTTTCCGCCCCAACCGGATGTCGGCGCCAAACCCGTGCGGGCGACCGTCGAGGCGAGCGCGCTCATCCTGCCACCGCCTCTGGCAGCGCGCTGCCGACGTGACGATGACCCAGGTAGGCCTCGATCACCCGCGCGTCGTTGCGCACCGCTTCCGGCAGGCCTTCGGCGATCTTGCTGCCGTCGTCGAGCACCACGACGCGATCCGAAAGCTGCATCACGAGGTCGAGCTTGTGCTCGATCAACAGGATGGTCTGGCCGCGCGCCTTGAGCGTGCGGATGATTTCGAGCATCTCGACAGTCTCGCTCTCGTTCATGCCGGCCGTGGGCTCGTCGAGCAGAAGCAGGCGTGGCTTCGACGCCAGCGCACGTGCGATTTCCACCCGGCGCCGGTTCGCGTACGAGAGGCTGTACGCCGGATGGTCGATGCGCGGCGCGAGCCGCTCGCCGAAGAGCGCGATGATCGCGAGCGCCTCTTCGCGCAGTGTTTCCTCCTCGCGCGTGACCGAGGGCGGCTGCACCAACGCCAGTGCGAGTTCGGCCAGTGCCGCCACGCCCGGCACGCCCCCCATGCGCGGCTTCACAGCGCGCAGCCGCGTGTGGGCGCCGACCAGCACGTTGTCGAGCACCGTGAGGTTGGCGAACACACGCCCGTGCTGGAAGGTTCGCGCGAGACCGCGCTCCGCGAGCCGCGTCGCCGGCCAGCCGGTGATCTCCTCGCCATCGAATTGCACCAAGCCCGCGTCGGGCTGGTCGAGGCCGGTCACGAGGTTGAACAGGGTCGTCTTGCCCGCGCCATTGGGTCCGATCACACTGACCAGTTCGCCCTCGCCCAACTGCAGGTCGACCGCATTGACCGCGGTGAGACCGCCGAAGCGTCGCGTCAATCCGGCGATCTCAAGCAGCGAGGGCATCCGCTTCCTTCCGGCCGGCATTCGCGGCGTCAGCCTTCGAATTGACCAGCTTGACCTCAGCACGGATCGACTGCGGATTGCGCAGCAGGTTGAGGATCGGGCAATTGCGCTCGACGGCCGCGAACAGCGCATCGATCTCTTCGCGGCTCGCCGGTGAATCGATGTGCACCGTGTAGCCGATCTCGTGGGGCCAGATCGGCGTCTGCTCGTGCCCCGGCTTGCCGCCGCGCGGGTCGATGATGCCGGTCACCTCGACTTCGAGGCTTTCCAGCGGAACTTGCCGCTCCGCGGCCTGGATCAGGAAGATGTGCGTGACGCAGGTGCCGAGCACGCCGAGCTGCAGTTCCGGCGAACTCGGCCCGAGGTTGTAGCCCGCGAAATCGGGCGGGCTGTCGCTGATGACCTGGTGATCCCGGATGCGCAGGCGGCGCACGCCGCTGCGGCCTTCGGCGCGCACATGGGCCTTGAGCTGGAGCGGCTGTGCGCTGCCGGCCTCGATGGCGGCATTGCGCGCGAGCACGGCGGCGCGCTTCTCGGCAAGGTAGTCGTTGAGTTGGCTCATGGTGCGTGTCCTGTGTGATGGATTCAGACGGTGCCCAGCAATCCCTGCGGGCGGAAGCGGATGAGGAGCAGCAGTGCGATGCCGTAGATCAGCATGCGGTACTCGGCCGTGATGCGGAACAGCTCGGGCAAGCTGACCAGTGCCACGGCACCGAGCAAGGCACCGCTGATGTTGCCGAGGCCGCCGAGGATCACCATCGTCAACGCGAGGATGGAGATCTGCGACGTGAAGGTCTCGTGGTTGATGTAGGAGTAGAGGTGCGCCGTGAAGGCGCCGCTGATGCCGGCTGCGAAGCCGCCGAAGCCGAAGGCCAGCGCCTTGTAGCGGTCGGGGCTGACGCCGTAGGCGCGCGCCGCCACCTCGTCCTCGCGCACCGCCCGGAACGTGCGCCCCAGATGCGAACGCAGCAGCCGCCACTGCAGCAGCGCAAGCAGCACCATGCCGCCCAATGCGGCCCAGTAGAAGGCACTGTTCGAAGAGGCGTCCCGCCCGAACAGCGAAAGCGGCGGAATTCCCGAGACGCCGATGGGGCCGCGCGTCAGGCTTTCCCAGTTCAGGATGGTGAGCGCCACGATCTCGCCGATGCCCAGCGTCGCGATCGACACATAGTGCCCGCGCAGGCGGAATGCCGGAAAGATCAGCGCGGTGCCGATCGCCGCGGTCATGAGTCCCGCAAGAACGATGCTGGTGCCCACCGGCAGGTGCAGATCGAGCACGAGCAGCGAAGACGCGTACGCGCCGATGGCGAGCAGGCCGGCGTGCCCCAGGGAAATCTGGCCGATCGTGCCGGCCACCAGGGTGAGGCTCAGCGCCAATGCCGCGTAAAGCCAGGAGTTGGTCAGGGTCTGCAGCAGGTAGGGCGACGGGTCGAAGAGCGGCAGCACCGCCGCCGCCACGAAGAGCGCCGCCAGGAGCCAGGCCGGCACGCGCCAGGGCTTGCTCGGAGCGATGAAAGTCCCGGTGAGCGGCTCCGGCGGCAACACGCGCTTGCGGCCGAACAGCCCGTTGGGCTTCCACACCAGGATCAGCAGCAGCAGGACAAAGGCGAAGAGATTGCGGTAGGGGGTTCCGAACAGGGCAACGCCATAGCTCTCCGTCAGGCCGAGCAGCATGCTGCCGACGATGGCGCCCGGAACGTTCCCCACACCGCCGACCACCGTCGCCACGACGCCCTTCAGCGTGGCCTGGAAGCTCATGGCAGGGCTGATGTTGTTGTAATACATGCCCACCAGCAGGCCTGACAGGCCGCCCAGCGCGGAAGCGATGGCGAACACGCTCTGGTTCACGCGGTTCACATCGACGCCCATCTGCTGCGCGGCGTCCCGGTCCTGCGCGGTGGCGCGCACCGCCCAACCCAGCCTGGTGAAGCGAAGGAACCCGAACAGAAGTGCCGCGCTGCCCAGGCCGATGCCGGCGATCAGGAGGTCCAGCGCACCGACGGTGCCGGTGCCGATATGCAAGCGCCAGTCGGGCAACTGCGTCGGCAGCGAACGCGGGTCCGGGCTCGCGATGAGCTGCACCAGGATGTCGAGCACGAAGCTGATGCCGATGGTCGCGAGCAGCGGGGCGATGCGCGCGGCCCCCTGCAGCGGACGCAGGCCGACGCGCTCGATCAGCATGCCGAGCGCGCCCGAGCCCAGAACCACCAGCACGATCGTGAGCGGCAGCGGCGTGCGCAGAAAGGTGATCGAGGCCCAGCCGATGTAGGCCCCGATCGTGTAGACGGACCCGTGCGCGAAGTTGATGAGGTGCGAGACGCCGAAGATCAGCGCCAGCCCGACCGCCAGCAGCGCATAGATGTTGCCGATGATCAGACCGTTGACCGTGTAGTCGAAGAACGAAATGAACGAGGAATGCATCAGGACCACAGGCTCCGCGCTCAACGAACAGAGGCGACGGCCGCCTTGATCTTCGCGTCGCCGAGCGCCCACTTGCCGTCCTTCACGACGAGGTCGACGCTTTTCACGCCGATCACGCGGCGCGTCTGCGGATCGAAGTTGGCCTTGCCGAAGACCACGCTCGGCACGTCCTTGATCTTGTAGAAGGCATCGCGCACTGCCTTGCGGTCGCCATTCGGGCCCGCTTCACGCAAGGCCGCCGCCGCGATGACGACGGCGTCGTAGGCATAGGCGTTGAAGGCATCCGGCTCCTTGCCATACTTCGCGCGGAAGCGCTTGACGAAGTCTTGCACCTCGGCGCGCGGCTCGTCCGGGAAGAATGCCGTGTTGGTGTAGATCCCGTTCACGGCGGCGCCGCCGAGTTCGATGAACTTGGGCGAATAGACCGAGCCACTCGCTGCAATGGGTTGCGTCAGGCCCACGTTGCGCACCTGTCCGGCGATGAGTGCGCCGTCCGGGTAGTACGAGATCAGCACCAGGCCGTCCGGCTTGGCATCGCGAACGCGCACCAGCGTCGAGCGGAAATCCTTCTCGTCCGGCTGATAGCCTTCCGCGATGACGACTTCCGCACCGCGTGCTTCCGCAGCCTTCACAAACACGTCGCGGCTCGTGCGGCCCCAATCGGTGTTGAGAAACAGCACCGCGACGCGCTTGAATCCCAATGTCTTGACTGCAAGATCGGCCAGCAGCGGCTGCGCATCGGCCTGACTGATGGACGGACTCCAGACGTAGTCGCCGCCCTTCGTGAAATCAGGGTGCGAGTTGGTGAAGCCCAACTGCACGAGGCCTGCACGCTGGTAGATCGGCGACGCAGCCATCGATGCCGGACTGGAGAAGTCGCCCAGTTCAATCTGAATGCGCTTGTCGTTCACGAATTTCTGCGCCAGGCCAACGGCCTGTCGAGGATCGCTCTGGCTGTCCTCGAATACGTAGGCCAGGGGCCGGCCGTTGATGCCGCCATTGGCATTGACGTCCTCCAGCGCAAGATCGAAGCCGGCCTTCCACTGCGCGCCGTACTGCGCGTTCTGTCCGGTCAGGGGGCCACTGACGCCGAACCACACGGATTCGCCGGCAGCCGGTGCCGCCGAGGCGACGATGGGCGCCAGCAGAAACGCGGCTGCGAGGCGAAGAAAGGATTGACGGTGCAACATGCGGTGCGCTCCAGGGCAACGAAAGACGCCGATTCTTCGATGGCCAGACTACGTTTGGGAACGAAGAAATGAGCGCAACTTTCATCGGAAAACGCATATGGCGTGAGGAGGTAGCGCGCATGTGTGCCGTCGATCGCGCGACAGGGCGGATGCCAATACACGGGTGGTAGCGCTGGCAGACGTTCCCGCGCTGTAGGTCTTGGGGGCAGCTTGCGACTTAGTCGCCCTGCCGGCGGCCTTTTTGGTGGCCTTCGCAGCAGCCTCTAGGGCCTTTGCCACCTTAGGAGCGGCGGTCACTGCCTCCCGAGCGGCCCCATCACGCATGCCGCGGCACGTGAAAGTAGTCGGGCCCGGCACGGACTATGCCGTTCCCAGGATCGACTGGTCGAACACCTGCCACCGGGCGCGATCGCCAAGCTATCGCCGCACAACGCCACCGAGAGAAAAGCGCTCCATGCCGAACGCGCGCGGATTGGCGGCATGGCTGGAGCTTCGCGAACGACGAACTCATGGCCCAGCGTTCCGGCGTGGCGGTCCATTGTCGTCGGCCAGCGGGGACTCGACCATGGGACCCGACATGAACTCTATCGGCGAACCCTGGAGCGTGTCTAATATCGAGCGTCGCATACTCATTGGCCGCGCGCGAGCGCCCGTGCGCCCGACGTTGCGGATATTGTCGGATTGGCTTCTCTAGGCCAGCGGCGTGGGCGGCCTCGCGGATTGACGGGCATGGTCGCCCTCAGCCTGGCCACGCGATTCCAGCGCTTGGCCCCAATACGGCCTGTTTGGCTCGAACTCCCGGCGGTTCGACCGGTCAACAAGCAGGATTCAAACGCCGCCCCTCATCGGCGCCCGCGACAAGACGACCAGCACCCCACCCATAATCGGGCGAAAACCCTTCCATGTCGGTCGCATCTCATTCCATCTGGTCCCCGTTGCGTCTGCCCGCTTTCCGCGGGCTATGGAGCGGGAGCGCCATCTACTTCACCGGGAACGCCATGCAGGTCATGGCGGCCTCATGGCTGATGGTGGAACTGACCGGCTCCTCCTTCCTCGCGGCGCTCGTACAGACCGCCGTGTTCCTGCCGATGTTTCTGCTTGCGCTGCCCGCAGGCGTGCTGGCAGACATCACGGACCGGCGAAGGCTGATTCTGAGATCACTCGCCGTTCAGGTGGCCATCGTCCTCGTCCTGTCTCTGCTCGCACTGGCGCGATGGGCGGGCCCTGGGACCCTGTTGCTGTTCACGTTTTGCGCCGGCTGCTGCACCGCGTTGATGTCGCCAGCCTGGAACACCAGCCTGGCCGACACCGTGCCGCGCGAGGACATGCCGCAAGCCATCACGGCGATGTCCATCGCCTGGAACAGCGCACGGGCGTTGGGCCCGTCGATCGCGGGTTTCGTGTTTGCATGGTGGGGCGCGGGCTGGGTGTTCGTGGTTGCCGCCATGAGCGTCCTGGTGATGATGCAAGCACTGCGGCGCTGGCCCCCGGCTCCCCATCCGAAGTCCCCGCTGCCGGCAGAGCGCCTCTGGAGCGGGACCCTTGCCGGTTTGCGCTATGCAAGATATTCGCCGGTCATCCTGGCGCAGTTGCTTCGTACCGTGGCCTATAGCGGTGCGGGTTCGGCCCTGTGGGCTTTGCTGCCGGCCATCGCGTCGCAACAATTGAATCTGGGCGCCACCGGCTTCGGTTTCCTTATGGGATGTTTGGGGACAGGCGCGGTGCTTGCGGGCCTGGTCCTCGGCCGACTGCGTGCGCGCCTCGGACTCGAGCGCCTCGTTGCATGGGGGTGCATGATTTTCGCGGCCGTGATGGTCATCGCGGCGTACGTGCACATACCGATCATCGTCTTCGCGGCGCTGGCCATCGGCGGCGCAGCCTGGATGGCGGTGATGGCCACCTTCAATACCGCGACGCAGTCCAGCGCGCCGCCCTGGGTCCGTTCACGCGCCGTGGCGCTGCACACGCTCAGTGCACTGGGTTCCTTTGCCCTCGGCTCGGCCTTCTGGGGTGCCGTGTCCGGCATCGCCGGGCTGGCGATCGCCCTGAGCATGGCGGCGGTCGTCATGGCTGGCGGTGTGTTTCTCGCGCGCTGGTTGCCGTTGCGAATGGGCGCTTCGGAGGAGGTCACGCCCGTCGCGCTCTGGAACGATCTCCTGATCAAGAATCAGCCGTTGCCGGGAGACGGCCCGGTGTCGGTGGAAATCTGCTACTGCATCCGTGCAGGCGAGGCCGATGAGTTCCTGAACGCCGTGACTCAACTGCGCGCCTCGCGGCGGCGCGACGGCGCCACGCTCTGGCGCGTCTATCGCGACCTCGGTGACCCATCGCGCTATATCGAACGCTTCATCGTTTCTTCGTGGGCCGAATACCTTCATCAGCGCGCCCGAGCGACGCTGGCCGATCAGGAAGCCGAAGCTCGCGTACGGGTGTTCTTGCGCGAAGGCGAGACAGTAACGACCCAGCACTACATCGCAGAGCGCTGAAGCGGCCGATTGGAGCATGGCTTGCGAAACTGCCGATGCCAGCACCCCCGCCCGCTGGCGAAGGTCACCGCGCGGGGCACAGACCTCCTTCCCGCAGCCCACCGCTTGTCATTCCAGAGTGCGCACGGAGCCAGCCTGGAGGGCGCGTCAATGGCTCACCGGACTCTCCGGTGGTCGGGAAGAGATGCACGGTGTATGCAGGTCGGACCAAAGTGGTATCCCGTCGACCGGCTCAAGCGGGCGTGCAGGCCATGGGCCCTATCTCGTCGTTAGGCCGGATGCACCGCGCGGGATGGGGCCGATGCCGCAACAATTGCGGCCCATTGCAGCTTCATCCCCGCCGCCACGCGTTCGCGGCCACCCCCAACCATGCAGGTCAAGGCTTTTGCGCGGTGCTCCAGGGCGCTCCTATCTCTCGTCGCGGTGATCGTGGGTGCGGCCTCGCTGCTTGGATGCGCCCAGGCAGCCGATGGAACCACTGCCAAATCGGGGGCGTTCGAAATCGCCGTCGAGAGCCACCGCGAGTCAGCGCATGGGCCCGACATGCGTCCATTCCAGACGCGCCGGGTTTTCACCTTCAAGCTCAGCCACAACGGCAAGACGATCGCATTCGCCGCGACGCCGCGCACCGACGGTGGCAAGGTGGGCCCGCCGGTTGCGGTCCTGGACAAGGCTTACTTCGTTGGGACGGCGGCGGAGACGACGGCCTTGGTGGCCACCAACGGAGACACTTTTCTCGTCACCGAGTCGCAGGGCTTGCCGGTCGTCACTCGATTGCTCTCCGCGGGATTCAAGGGCTATCAATGGCTCGACGGCGCCGATGGTGCGCCGGGCTCCGTTGTCTTCGAACCCGCAACGGGGGCCGAGCAGGAGTCGCGCAGCCTGACCGAGGGCAAACTGCTGCTCCTCTACGACAACAGCGGGATCAAGCTAGGTGTGCTCGACATTCCCAGGCGTGCCTTTCATCCGCTGGTGAATGCCGATCCGATGCAGCGCAGTTCGCAGGAGATCTATTCGGACGACTATCGAGCAAACGGGATGGTGCCAGGGCGGGCGCGGGCACTCTCGCCGGCGCGCAGCCAGTTCGTGATGGCAGGAACGCGGTACGAGGGTGACAAACCCGCCATATCGCTGATCGTTGTGGATTTCGTGCAGGGGAAGCACAAGATCGTGGCCCTCGACGGCGATGGCATGCGACTCAACGCCTTCCAGAAGATGACGCCACAGTGGATCGACCGCTACTACACGTGGACTCTTGCACCAGACGGAAGCGAGCAACTGAGCGCCCGTCGACCCGTGCCGAAGGCGCCATGGACCGGGTTCCTCACTGACCGCAGCGTCGAGTCGGCGGCATACCGCCTGCTTCCGGTCTCACCGGACATGAGGGACATCTTCATCTCCCACCTCGAGGGGGAGCACGGCGCCGTTCGATTGCAGCCGAAGCCTGGCCAGATCAGTCAAACCTTGCAGATCGGGCCCGACAAGTTCGACGTCACCTACTACGCAACGAACCACACTTTGGTGTTCGAGCCGGCAACCGGCCTCTACACCGAGAGTGCGATCGCTGCGTGCCAGAGCATCGCAACGGGATTCGATCAACGCCTGAAAGAAGGGGCCAACCAGGCGTCTTTCACGCGCTTCGCGGCCGGGGATCTCTGGGCCGAACGCTAGGACTGGCGGACACGCATGGGAGCGGATGTAGCGCGCCCGCCGCGACTGCGGCCCTGGGGCGTTGAGCGCGGGTTTCCGCCACGCGGACGTTCCGCTCAGCGCAGGGGCTTCGCTCACAGTGACGCAGCCACATCCGCGACCAGGTTGCGCAACCAGACATGGGCAGGGTCCTCGCGGTAGCGCACGTGCCAGGCCATTTGCATCGGAAAGGTGCCTAGATCGACCGGCGCCGGCAGCACCTTCAACCTCGAATCGCCAGCCAGGCGCCGGCAAATCAGCTTCGGCAGCGTCGCACAGTAGTCGGTGGCGGCCACGATTTCGGGGATCGACATGAAGTGGGTGACTGTCACGGCGACGTCCCTCTTCAGCCCTCCCCGCTCCAGTGCCTGGAAAAGCCCTGCGCGCAGGCGCCCTCCCGCCGGAAGCAGGTTCACGTGCTTCATCCGCTCGTATTGCGCCTTGGTGATCTTGGAGCCGACCTTCGGATGGTCGGCCCGCACCACGCAGGCCAGGCCGTCATCCGCAATGTGCTGCACGACCAGGTTGTCGGGCGCATCAGTGATGCGGCCGAGCACGATCGCGGTGGTTCCGGAGGTGACCCCCGTCGCGGCGACATCGACGCCGAAGGGCAATGTGCGCAGGCGAATGCCCGGAGCGAGCACGCGCAGCCGCGCCACCAGGGCGGGCACGAACACGAACTCCACGTAGCTGTTGGGCGCGATCGTGACCAGATGATCGGCGCGGGACGGATCGAAGGCCTGCTGGCCGAGCACCACGGTGTCCAGCGCAGCCAGTGCCGATGTCAGCGCCGGTGCCAGCGCCTCAGCCTTCGGCGTCGGTCGCATGCCGTAACGCTCCCGGATGAACAGCGGGTCCTGCAGCACGGTGCGCAGGCGCGTCAGTGCGTTGGACAGCGCCGATTGGGTCATGCCCAGGCGATCCGCCGCGCGGGTCACGCTGCGCTCTTCGAGCAGGGCCACGAAGATGGGCAGAAGGTTGAGGTCGTATCGCATACAGAATTATCGCCAAGAATAAATCTGGAATCGAAGAAATACATTGGATCAATTTCTTGTGGATGCCCATCATTCAGCCATTCACAGGAGATCACCATGAAATTGAACACCCTTCTTCCCGGCGTGCTGGGATTCGGCACGGCCCCTTTGGGCAACATGTTTCGCGCGATTCCAGAGGAGGAAGCGCGAGCCACCGTGGACGCCGCGTGGAACGACGGCATCCGCTTCTTCGACACCGCGCCGTTCTACGGCGCAGGCCTGGCGGAAGCCCGGCTGGGCGAGGGGCTGGCGGCCCGCGCTCGCGATGAGTTCGTCATCAGCACCAAGGTCGGTCGCCTGATCCTGGACGAAGTGGAAGACGTCAACGCTCGCGACCTCGGCGAGAAGGGCGATGTATTCAGGCATGGCCGCGCCAACCGCATCGTGAACGACTATTCGGAAGACGCGACCCTGCGCTCGATCGAAGACAGTCTGAAGCGACTCAAGACGGACCGCATCGACATCGCCTGGGTGCACGATGTCGCCCAGGATTTCTACGGCGACGATTGGCTCGACGTGTTCGAGACGGCGCGCAAGGGCGCCTTCAAGGCGCTGGACCGGTTGCGTGACGAAGGCGTGATCCGTGCCTGGGGCCTGGGCGTGAACCGGGTGGAGCCGATCGAGCTGCTGCTGGGGCTTGAAGGGCCGCGTCCGGACGGCTTCCTGCTCGCCGGCCGCTACACGCTGCTGGACCACGCGCGGGCGCTGCAGCGCGTGATGCCGCAGGTGGCGGCTCGCGGCCTCGGCATCGTCGTCGGCGGGCCCTACAGCTCAGGCGCGCTGGTGGGCGGGCCGAACTTCGAATACGCGCCCGCCACGCCGGAGATCCTGGCCAAGGTCCAGGCCATCAAGGCCATCGCGGATCGCCACGACGTGCCGATGAAGGCGGCAGGACTGCAATTCGCCCTGGCGCACCCCGCGGTGGCCGCAGTCATCCCCGGGGCCAGCCGGCCGGGTCGCATTGCGGAGGACCGCGCTGCGCTTGAAGCGGCGGTGCCGAAGGACTTCTGGCGCGAGCTGCGACAGGCAGGCCTCGTGCAAGCGGAAGCGCCGCTGCCCCACGGCCTCTGACACCGGCGCGCGCCACCGATTGATGCCACTGCGACGATCCCCGGCTCGTCCGACTGCGGCGGAACCGATGTTCAGGTCGGATGGCACCCGACGACACATTTGCAGGCACTGGCGATCAGGTTTAGTTAATAATAATAAGTGTCATTTGCATTTCTATTCATAACAATGCCCGCTACCCGCTTCTTCCCGAGCCCGATCGCCGTCGCCTGTGCCTTGGCCGTGCTGCAGGCCTTTACGGCCTCGGCTCAGACTGCGCCGGCGGCTGCAGCCTCCACCGTGCCGGTCGGCTCACTGGCCACGGTGACCGTCGAAGCCAGTGCCGACGCTTCTGCTGATGGCCTGACGGCGCCCTTTGCCGGCGGCCAGGTGGCGCGCGGCGGCCGCATCGGCATCCTGGGCAACCAGGACGTGATGGACTCGTCCTTCTCGAGCACCAGCTACACCAGCCAGTTCATCCGGGACATGCAGGCGCAGAGCGTGTCCGACGTGCTGCTCAACGACCCGACGGTGCGCACAGCGCGCGGCTTCGGCAACTTCCAGGAGCTGTATGTCATCCGCGGCTTCCCGGTCTATTCGGACGACATCGGCTACAACGGCCTCTACGGCATGCTGCCGCGCCAGTACATCGCCTCCGAACTGTTTGAACGGGTCGAAGTGTTCCGCGGCGCCAGTGCCTTCCTGAACGGTGCCGCACCGGGCGGCAGCGGACTCGGCGGTGCCATCAACTTGCTGCCCAAGCGGGCATCGAACGAGCCGCTGACGCGCCTCAACCTCGGTGTCCAGAGCGGCGGCGAAGTCTCCGGCTCGGCTGACATCTCGCGCCGCTTCGGGCCCGACGACAGCACCGGCATCCGCGTCAATGCGGTCAAGCGCAGCGGCAACGACGGCATCGACGACGAAAAGCGCGACCTGACCGCCGCCAGCGTCGGGCTTGACTGGCGCAGCCGCAATGCGCGCATCTCGGCCGACATCGGCTATCAGGACTACACGCTGACCCAGGGCCGCCCGAGCGTCACGCCCGGCTTCGGCCTGCCGATCCCGGCCGCGCCGGACGCACAGAAGAATTTCGCCCAGCCCTGGACCACTTCGAGCGAGCGCGACACCTTCGGCACCGTGCGCGGCGAACTGGACATCAACGACCAATGGACGGTCTATGCCGCCGGCGGCCTGCGCCATGGCGACGAGTCGAACGTGGTTGCCAATCCGACCTTGACCAACATCTTCGGCGCCACCTCCGCATCTCGCTTCGACAACACGCGCCAGGACGACGTCAGCACCGGCGAAATCGGCGTGCGCGGAAAGTTCGCGACCGGCTCGGTCCAGCACAGCCTGGTGGCCAGCGCAACCGCCTACAACGACGACCAGCGCAATGCCTACGGGCTCTCGGGCACCACCATCCTGAGCAACATCTACGCGCCGGTTGCGACCTTGTTCCCTCCCCCGCCCACCCTGTTCACCGGCGGCCTGCTCAACGACCCGATGCAGACGCTCAAGGTCCAGACCTCCAGCTTCGCCCTGGCGGACACGATGTCGTTCATGCAGGACCGGCTGCTGGTCACGCTCGGCGCGCGCTACCAGACCATCAAGCAGACCACCTACGACTACAACTCTGGCCTGGAGCAGAGCCACTACGACGCGTCGAAGACGACGCCGGTGTTCGGCGCGGTGTTCAAGGTCACGCCCGAGGTCTCGCTCTACGGCAACTACATCGAAGGGCTGCAACAGGGCAGCGTGGCTCCGGCGGTGGTCAACAACCTGCCGGTGCTCAATGCCGGCGAGATCTTCGCGCCGTTCACTGCGCAGCAGGGTGAGGTCGGCGTCAAGTACGAAAGCGGCACCGTGGGCGCCAGCGCCGCGCTGTTCCAGATCACCCAGCCGCAAGCCTTCGTGCGGAACCAGGTCTACGGCACCTTCGGCGAACAGCGCAATCGAGGCGCCGAGTTCCTGCTCTACGGCGAACCGGTGCATGGCCTGCGCCTGCTCGGCGGCCTGACGCTGCTCAACGCCGAACAAACCGCGAGCCCCGGCGGCCTGCTCGACGGCAAGGAGGCGATCGGGGTGCCGCGCCAGCAGTTCAACTTCGGCGCCGAGTGGGACATCCCGGGCGTGCGCGGCCTGGCCGTCAACGGCCGCTTCATCTACACCGCCTCGCAGTATGCGGACGCGGCCAACACGCAGACGGTGCCGAGCTGGAACCGCTTCGACATCGGCGCACGCTACCTGATGGACATCGGCAACGGCCGCGTGCTGACGCTGCGCGGGCGCATCGACAACCTGTTCGACAAGTCCTACTGGGCCTCGGCAGGCGGCTATCCGGGCGCCAGCTACCTGGTGCTCGGCGCGCCGCGCACCTTCGTGCTGACGGGCACGATCGACTTTTGACGGACGTCTCGAACGGCGCGCCGACGAGGGGAGTTTCAACGGTGCTGCGCGCTTTCTGGACCGTGGTCCATCGCTGGGTGGGCCTCGCGATCGCGGTCTTCCTGACCATTGCCGGCCTGACCGGCACGGTGACCTCATGGGACCACGAGCTCGACGAATGGCTCAACAGCAGCCTCTACCGCACGGACAGCCGCGGTCCCTTCAAGGATCCGCTGGAACTGGCGGCACGGGTCGAAGCCGCCGATGCGCGCGCCGAGGTCACCTATGTCTCGCTCAACTTCGAGCCGGGCCACAGCGCCGGCTTCTTCGTCGAGCCGCGCATCGATCCGGCCACCGGCAGGCCCTTCGCGCTCGACTACAACAACGTCCACGTCGATCCGGTCAGCGGCCGGATCATGGGACGGCGCGACACCACCGCGGTGTCGCTGTCGCGCGAGAATCTGATGCCCTTCCTGCGCACGGTGCACTACAGCCTGCACATCCCCGCGCTGTGGGGCACCGAGCGCATCGGCTACTGGATCATGGGCGGCGTGGCGCTGATCTGGCTCCTCGACAGCTTCGTCGCGTTCTACCTCACGACGCCGCGGCAGCTGCGGCCGCGCTCGACCCCGCCGACTCAGCCGCACCGCAAGCCCGCGACCTGGTGGGCGCGCTGGAAGCCTTCCTGGCTGATGCGCTGGAGCGCCGGCGGCTACAAGCTCAACTTCGACCTGCACCGCGCCGGCGGCCTCTGGGTCTGGATACCGATCCTCGTCATCGCCTTCACCTCGTTCTCGCTGAACCTGTACCGTGAGGTCTTCTATCCGGTGCTGTCGCTGGTGTCGAAGACCACGCCCGGGCCGTACGAGACGCGCCAGTTCGCGCCGCTCGGGCAGACCGTTGCGGCCAGACTCGATTTCGCGCAGGCGATCGGCATCGCCGGCGAGGAGGCCCGGCGCCGCGGCTGGACCACGCCGCTCGGCGGCATCTACCACGAGCGGCGCGGCGGCTTCTACAACGTGTCCTTCTTTCCGCCCGGCGGCGATGCGGGCCAGGGCGGCATGGGCCTGAGCAATCTCTACATCGACAGCCAGGACGGCCGGGTGCTGAGCGAGAACCGGCCCTGGCACGGCACTGCCGCCGACGTTTTCGTGCAGCTGCAGTTCCCGCTGCACTCGGGCCGCATCCTCGGGCTGCCGGGACGTATCCTGATGTCGCTGATGGGGCTGATGGTGGCGACGCTGTCGGTGACCGGCATCGTGATCTGGCTGCGCAAGAGAAGGGCGCGGCATCTGAGGCCGAAGCCCCGGGCGCGCGGCGTTGCGAAAGCCTGAGCCGCGAGCCGGGGTCACCGTATCTACTGCGCGGATTGACACGGCGGCTGGAGCTTGCCTGCGAATTCAGCAAGTCCACGGAGCCTCGCGCGCTCGGAAGTGTCAGAGGCGGTCTGCGAGAACCTGCACCGCGCCGACGAAGGAACGTTTCTGTACACGCTCGCGAGTTCGAAGACGAATCACAACGAGATCATGCCGCGCTCAGCACCCCGCGACGCACCTGGTCGCGCTCGATCGACTGGAAGAGCGCCTTGAAGTTGCCTTCGCCAAAGCCCTCGCTGTAGTCGCCCTTGCGCTGGATGAATTCGAAGAACACCGGCCCCCCGAACGCGGTCTCCGAGAAGATCTGCAGCAATAGTCGCGGCTGCCCGCCCTCGGTGGTGCCGTCGAGCAGGATGCCGCGCGCCTGCAGTTCCGCCACGGGCTGGCCATGGCCCGGCAGGCGGGTCTCCAGCATTTCGTAGTAGATGTCGTTGGGTGCCGTCATCAGCGGCACGCCGGCGAGACCAAGCTGGTCGATGGTGTCGATCAGGTTGTCGCTGAGAAGCGCGATGTGCTGGATGCCCTCGCCGTTGAACTTCATCAGGTATTCCTCGATCTGGCCCGAGCCTTTGGAGGATTCCTCGTTCAGAGGAATGCGGATCTTGCCGTCGGGCGCGGTCAGCGCCTTGGAGGTAAGCCCCGTGTATTCGCCCTGGATGTCGAAGTAGCGGATCTCGCGGAAGTTGAAGAGCTTCTCGTAGAAGCCGGCCCAGAAGGTCATGCGGCCACGGTACACGTTGTGCGTGAGGTGGTCGATCAGCTTCAGGCCATGGCCGGCCGGATGCCGCTCGACGCCTTCGACGAATTCGAAGTCGATGTCGTAGATCGACTTGCCATCTTCGAAGCGGTCGATGAGATACAACGGCGCACCGCCGATGCCCTTGATGGCGGGCAGGCGAAGTTCCATCGGGCCGGTCGCGATCTCGATCGGCTGTGCGCCGAGTTCCAGTGCCCGCGCGTAGGCCTTGTGCGAATCCCTGACGCGAAACGCCATCCCGCAGGCCGAAGGCCCGTGCTCGGCCGCGAAGTAGGCCGCCGGGCTGTTGGGTTCGCGGTTGACGATGAAGTTGATGTCGCCCTGGCGATAGAGCACCACGTCCTTCGAGCGGTGCCTGGCCACCAGCGTG